>JAGKXD010000147.1 GCA_021151525.1 Cellvibrionaceae bacterium
ATATATGGCGGAAGGGCAGGGATTTGAACCCTGGGTAGGCTTTCACCTACGCCGGTTTTCAAGACCGGTGCATTAAACCACTCTGCCACCCTTCCGAGTGCGGCAAATTATACATAGCTTTTTTGATTGGGCAAGAGAGAAACTCAAATTTAATAGCTAAATATAACAATAAAATAGATTGGTTAATTTTGTTGATTATAAAAAAGCCGAATTGATGTCAATTCGGCTTTTTGGGTTTAAATCATAGTTTATTTATTGTTGATCGCCGCTGTTGCGCTTGCTCAGGCGTGGATCATTTAATGGTCTGGAGATGGGTCGAGGGTTGTGATCTACGCTGGGCGGCAAGCTTGTATCCAATGCTCGCGAGGCCTGGCTCTCGATAGTCTCGGTAATAATGCTGATATTCCCTATAGGTTTTGGTGCGTTGCGAGGGTCGTTGCTGGCTCTCGCTGGGGTAGAACTAATATCTACCTCGGTAATAGTTCTGCGCTCAGTGGCTTCAATGGTCACCTCCGGTGGCTCAGTGGTGACAATTGCTTCTGGTTCGCGTTGCTCTCCAGTTGGTTGTTGCTCCGGGGGGGCTGGCAAATCAGAAGTTTGTATGGCTGAAGGCTCATTCGCCTTTGATGCTGCTACCTCGACAGATGTTTGCTCATTATCCGTTGAATCATTACTGGCAATGCTTTGATTGGATATTACTTCTGCAATAGTGGTAGGCGCTTCTTCGATAGCTTGCGCAGCTTCAAATAACGGTGCTGGCTTGCTGGCTTGCTGTTGCGCGTGTTCTGCAATTGCGGCAGAAATTTGCTGGGCAAGTTGTGCGGACTCGCTCAGGACAGCAGGTGTTGCTTCCTGAGGTTGAGTTGAAGATATCTCTTCTTGATTTTCCTCTGCCTGGTTTTCTCCTTCCTCGCGGCGATTGCGGCGGCGCTGTTGTGAGCGAGTGCGGCGACCTGCCGGACGCTTGGAGGGGCGCAACTCATCGCTATCATCCTGATTGTCGTTAGTGGCAATTACGTTCTCTTCATTTAGTTCATCTTTAACGGGTGCGGGTTGACGACGATTATTCTCTCTATCATTGCCGCGGTTGTTGCGATTGCGGTTGTTGCGAGATTCTTCATCGTTGTTAGTTTGGTTGTCGCGTGGTTGTTGCTCGCGATTACTGCGCGGCCTGCGCTCATTTTGCTCGCGTTTTTCAAAGTCTTTTGTGTTTTCGTTGCGTTTGTCCTGTTCGCGCGACGGCTTGTTGTCGTTGGTGTTGCGATGGTCCAGGTTATCAATGATTTCACGATCTTCTTTGCGCTCTTTGTCACGACGATTACGGTTGTCGCGACGATTGTTGCGTCCGGAGTTGCGACGGCTGTCTCTTTTGTGTTCGCGCTTGTTTTTGCTGTCTTCGTTTTTTTCGCCACCGAAAATACTTGTGATTGAATCAATCAGGCGTGACAACAGGCCTGCTTTTTTGGCAGGTTCCGGGGCAGGCTGGCTTGGACTGGCGGGTTGCACTAATGGTTTTGGCGCAACAAAGGGTTTTGCGTTGAAGTCTTCCTCTTCTTCCTTGGCCTCATCGGTATGAGCAACAATTTTATAGCTGGTTTCCAGGGTGCCTTCATCGTCATCGCGCAAGCGTTGAACTTCAAAATGTGGAGTCATGAGTTCTGCGCTGGGAACGATGACTACGCGAGTGTTATTGCGTGACTCGATGCTGGAGATGGTTTTACGTTTTTCGTTTAGTAGATAGGTTGCAACTGATACGGGGCAGATTGCACGTATTTCAGCGCTGCGCTCTTTTTGTGCTTCGTCTTCCACCAATCTCAAGATGGATAGCGCTAAGGAGCGGGTGCTACGAATTGTGCCTACGCCATCGCAGCGTGGGCAGATTTTGGAATGAGTTTCGCCAAGTGAGGGGCGCAGGCGCTGACGCGACATCTCCATCAATCCAAAGCGAGAGATTCGCCCGATTTGGACGCGTGCGCGATCCATCATCAATGCATCGCGCACACGGTTTTCTACCTCGCGCTGGTTACGCACGGGTTGCATATCAATAAAGTCGATAACAATCAGGCCGCCCATATCGCGTAAGCGCAGTTGGCGGGCAATTTCATCGGCAGCTTCCAGGTTCGTTTGCAGTGCCGTTTCTTCGATATCTCCGCCCTTGGTGGCGCGTGAAGAGTTGATGTCGATGGCAACCAATGCTTCCGTTACGTCAATGACAATGGAGCCGCCAGACGGTAATTTCACTTCACGTTGGAAGGCAGTTTCTATTTGCGACTCTATTTGGTAGCGATTAAAAAGCGGAATGTCATCTTGATAGAGTTTTACTTTGCTGCGGTAATTGGGCATTACCTGCTGGATAAAACCCGCAGCCAAATCAAAGGCTTCTTTGTTGTCTACTATTACTTCGCCAACATCCTGACGAAGGTAGTCGCGAATTGCGCGAATAATGACGTTGCTTTCCTGGAACAGAAAGGCGGGTGCCGTTGCATTTTTAGCGGCGCTAGAGATTGAGTCCCAGAGTTGTAATAAATAATTTAAATCCCATTGCAGTTCTTCAGAGCTACGGCCAACACCTGCAGTGCGAATAATTACTCCCATTCCTGAAGGAACTTCCACTTCGCCTAATGCGTCTTTCAGCTCGGCTCGGTCTTCACCTTCGATTCGACGGGAGATACCTCCTGCACGGGGGTTGTTTGGCATCAGTACCAGATAGCGACCAGCCAGACTAATAAAGGTGGTTAGCGCTGCACCTTTGTTGCCGCGCTCCTCTTTGTCAATTTGTACAATTACTTCTGTGCCTTCTTTAAGGACATCTTTGATTTTTATGCGGCCATCAAGGTCGCCAGGGTTGCGGGTAAAGTATTCGCGAGAAATTTCTTTGAGTGGAAGGAATCCGTGTCGCTCTGCACCGTAGTCGACAAATGCGGCTTCGAGGCTGGGTTCAACGCGGGTGATTTTTCCTTTGTAGATGTTGGATTTTTTTTGTTCGCGATTGCGATTTTCAATATCCAAGTCGTACAGCCATTGGCCATCGACCAGTGCTACGCGCAACTCTTCAGGTTGAGTTGCATTGATGAGCATTCTTTTCATGTGTTACCTAATTGTCTGTGAGGCGTTAGCCAAGATGACAATCATGGTTAATCCAAGAATGTTTTGCGCAACCGTATAGACTGACGTGCTACCTAATGACAGAAGGCTCACATCAGCGGTTGGAGGGTTTGCTCCTTTATGGTGTTAGTGGGGCGCTACACAGCGCTAACACCAGTAAGCTTTCCCTTTAGCTCGTTGATCTGCCGGTTAATCCGGCTTCTATTTGTAGGGGCAGACTAGTTTTAGCAGTTTGCCAATTGGGTTGTTTTTTTGATCGATCTGCGATCAAGTTGCCAGATTGTAATTGAGCAAATTGTAGGGTGCTCATCATCGGCGCTTATAGCTGCATCAGAATGTATAAATCGTGCTTGCTATAAGTATGCAACCTGTATTTTGGATGGTTCTCTTGGCGCTTTGCCAGTATCCGATTTTTACAAATAGATTTTCTAATGAGTTCAGCAAAACAAATATCGTATTAACAATGAGTGCAACCAAGGTCGACGCAATTGTTAGGGCAGTTGGCGTGTATGCTTCACCTTCTACCGTTGTCAGTGCTTTTAAGGGTTTGTTATTTATGTCAAATTGCGGAGACACAATCGCTAAGCCCTTGCTGTCAGCGGTATTTCCTAGTGATGCGCCTATCATTTGCGCGATCCGGAAACCAGCCTGTATCAGCTCTTCGACTATAGCAGTAATCCCTGAATGCGGCAATTAAATCAGTGGTTTAGCTGAGTTGTCGTTTATTGGTATGGGTATGTGGGTAGGGTTCTTGGTGGGGTTGATGTATGATGGCGGCTATGAAAAAAAGTGATGATTTACATGAAAGCAGCCCTTCTTCAGGGGTTGGCTTCATTACAATTGATGCGGATTTGGCTGGGCAACGGCTGGATAATTTCTTGATTGCTCGTTTGAAGGGGGTGCCTAGATCCAAAGTTTATAATGTGATTCGCAAAGGAGAGGTGCGCGTCAATAAGGGTAGAATTAAACCCGAGTACAAGCTCATGCCGGGGGATTTGGTACGAGTTCCTCCAATTCGTACTGCGGAGTCGGGTACCGAGGCCAAGGCGAGCCATCAGATGATGGCGTTACTTGATAGCTCAATCCTGTTTGAGGATGAGGGGTTGCTGGTAATAAATAAGCCGCCTGGGTTGGCTGTTCATGGTGGTAGTGGTGTTACTTTGGGGTTAATTGAAACCTTGCGGCAGATGCGCCCCGAGGCGCGCCATCTCGAGTTGGTGCATCGCCTGGATCGAGATACCTCTGGTTGCATCATGGTTGCCAAGAAGCGTAGCTACCTGCGTCATCTGCAAGCTGCATTGCGTCAGAAGTCTGCCGGTGCTGGTGGTGTTGAGAAGGTTTACCAGGCATTGGTTCTCGGTAGTTGGTCAAAGCGCTGCCATCAAGTTAATGCTCCTCTGATGAAGTTTGAGGTCGCTGGTGGTGAGCGTGTGGTCAGGGTTCATCCTGATGGTAAGCCAAGTTTGACGGAATTCAGCGTGCTTAAGCGTTATGAGGGGTTTACCTTGATTGAAGCTCGGCCTATTACCGGGCGTACCCACCAAATCCGCGTTCATGCCCAATATGCGGGGCATTGCCTGGCTGGAGATGAAAAATACGGAAACGATCAGATTAACGAATCCTTGCGTGCTCTCGGGCTGCGCCGTTTGTTTTTGCATGCGTCTTCGTTGTCTTTTTATTTGCCTGATGCTAGTGGTCTGACTCGTGTGGAGGCGCCCTTGTTATCGGATTTGGTTGAGCCTTTGTCCAAATTGATTGAGTTGAACTGAGTGCGAGGCTGGTAGTGCTACTTATATTCGATTGGGACGGCACCTTAAGTGATTCAAAAGCCAAAATCACCCAAGCTATGCAGATGGCTGCTAGTGACTTGGGGTGGCAGCCGCTGGCTGATCATCTTATTCATGACATTATTGGGCTGGGATTGCCTGAGGCGATTCATCGGTTGTATCCGGATGTTCGAGTTGAGGATAGGTCAAGGCTGCGAGATGCTTATGCGGCACGGTTCTTAATGCTGGATGAGGCTCGCCCTTCTGATTTTTTTCCGGGAGTGAAAAAGACTCTTGAGTCGCTCAAGGCGCAGGGGCACATACTGACTGTTGCGACGGGTAAGAGCCGCAAAGGGTTGGATCGAATTTTTGGGGTGCTCGGACTCAGTGATTTCTTTCATGCTACGCGCTGTGCTGATGAGACTGCCTCCAAGCCAGATCCATTAATGTTGAAGCAGTTGTTACAAGAGTTTGGTGTTGCTGCGAATGAGGCAGTAATGATTGGCGACACCGAGTACGACATGGAAATGGCAAGGCGAATTGGTATGCCAAGGATTGCGGTAAGTTATGGGGCACATCATATTGAGCGCTTGCATGTTTATGGGCCTGCTCTTTGTTTGGATCAGTTTGATGGTTTGTTGGCCTGGAATGGCCTGATTATCAATTAGTTGCTCAGAGGGTCGATTCCTTCATTCATCAGCATTGTTGTAAGTTCAATTAATGGCAGTCCTATTAATGTGTTTGGGTCCTTTCCTTCCATCTTCTCAAACAGGCAAATGCCCAGTCCTTCTGATTTGAAGCTTCCTGCGCAGTCGTAGGGTTTTTCTTTTTGTAAGTAGTTTTCAATTTGAGTGTGGGTTAATTGGCGAAACTTTACCTTGTAGCTGTCCACTTCTAGTTGGGTTTTTCCTGAGCGGCTATTGTAAAGGCATATGCTGGTAAGAAAGGTTACCTCCCTGCTGCTAAATGCTGTTAGCTGGCTGCTGGCGACTGAGTGAATACAGGGTTTTCCTATGATTTGGTTGTCCATTGTTGCGACCTGGTCGGATCCGATGATCAGGTGATTGGGGTATTCATTCGACAATGCTTTAGCTTTCTGCTCCGCAAGGCGTAGCACTAGGTCAATAGGGGATTCATCAGGTTTGGGGGATTCATCGATTGCAGGTGTGGTCCAGCTAAACTCTAATCCCAGTTTTTTTAGAAGTTGTCGCCGATAGGCAGAGCTGGAGGCAAGTAAAATATTCTTTTTCTGCATTGGTTTTTCCTCGCAAAAGTTAGGCAAAGCGCAAAATGATGTAGGTATTCTATGTTTAAACCACTAAATAGCGCTATTTCACCAGTTTTTCTTTGACATGATCAGGCGTTATCCCTATGATTGCGCGCTTATGTTTAAGCCCCCTTTTCAAAAGCCTCTGCCAAAGCAGGGAGATCCTCGAAAGTTCGCCCAACAGGGTGTTACTTTGGAAGGGTTTATACCGATTGCTGAACTGTCTCGCGTGGTGGATGCTACCGAATCTTCAGCAGGTAATGTTCAAGTAAAACTTGAATTCAAGGTGAGTGAGGAGGGTAAGCGGGCTGTTATTGGTCAGGCTGCAGCAGAGTTGTCCTTGCTCTGTCAGCGTTGTTTGGAGCCAGTTGCAGTTTTCGTTGAAAGCGATATTTCACTGGCGATTGTATGGGATGAAGAGGCTGCCAAGGCATTGCCCCAGCATTTTGATCCATGGATTACCGGTGAGGGAGCGGCAGATCTTTACGATATGGTCGAGGAAGAGCTGCTGTTGAGTTTGCCTGCTGTTGCTTATCACGAAGAGTCTTGTATCGATGACAAGTTGTACTCCAGTGGTAAGCCAGTCGAGGTGAAGAAAGAGAAAAACCCATTTCAAGTATTGGAACAACTTAAGAGCTCGCCGAAATCCTGAGGCGCCTCGGTTCCAGTGAGTCAGTAAATAGGAGCTAACCATGGCAGTTCAACAAAACAAAAAATCCCGTTCAAAGCGTGACATGCGTCGTTCACACGATGCACTGACAGGTCCAACCTTGTCAGTTGATGCGACCAGCGGTGAAAAACACATTCGTCACCATGTAACTGCTGACGGTTTTTACCGTGGCCGTAAAGTGATTGACAAAGGTGGTGAAGAGTAATTTATTACTCCGTGACATTACCTTGTCGGCAAGAATTCGAATAGCAGTTGATGCTATGAGCGGGGACTTAGGTCCCCGCGTTGCTATTTCAGCGGCGGAAAATTTTGTTGCCGTCCATCCTGATATCGATCTGACTTTTGTTGGCGACCAATTCAAGTTGCGCTCGTTGCTTGATGAATCCCCCTCTTTGCTGCGTCATTCTGCGCGTGTTTTGCACGCAGCAGATGTGGTATCTATGGGCGATGATCCTCTTAGCGCATTGCGCCAAAAAAAGAACTCTTCAATGTGGGTTGCCCTGGAGTGCTTGCGTGCTGGCGAGGTTGATGCCTGTGTGAGTGCCGGCAATACAGGTGCGCTTCTTGCAATGTCCAGATATTTAATTAAAACCTTTCCTGAAATTGAGCGTCCTGCAATCTGTAAATCAATGCCAGTAACAGATGGTTTGACTTATATGTTGGATTTGGGGGCTAATATCAATTGCTCCCCTTTGCATTTGCAGCAATTTGCGCTTATGGGAAGTGTATTGGCCGAAGTATCGGGTATTGTTTCCCCGTGCGTTGCTTTGCTTAATATTGGTAGTGAGGCTCAAAAGGGCACAGAGGTTTTGCGGCAAGCGCAGGAGCTTTTGCGTAAAGATTCGCGGATTAATTACGTTGGATTTGTTGAGCCAAATGATATTTTCACTGGAAATAATCATGTGATTGTTTGCGATGGATTTCATGGAAATATTGCTTTAAAAGCGAGTGAAGGTGTTGCGCGGTTTGTGACAAAAAAACTTGCCGCAACATTGACGCGAAATTTATTTAATAAAGTTCTATCGCTAATCGCGGCGCCTGTGCTTGCGCAATTGCGCGAAGAGTTAAATCCTTCATTGTATAATGGTGCCAGTTTTCTGGGGTTACAAAAAACGCTTATAAAAAGTCATGGAAGTGCCGATAGTAAAGCGTTTATGCAGGCGCTTGTGGTGGCTCGCGAGCAGGTGGTGTTGCGGGTTC
>JAGKXD010000148.1 GCA_021151525.1 Cellvibrionaceae bacterium
TAATTTTTGCAGCTCTCCATATAGCGAATCGACTCCAACGTTACCAAAAAACATTTTTCATTATCCTTAATAAAAATTTGGCTATTCATTTCCAGCGGAGGTTTTTGCTCTGGTGTTAACTCTTCAGGAGTTGCCATTAGCTTTGCGATGGCTTGTGCAAGGCGAGCGGGACTAATGGGTTTTAATAGGTAATCGATAGTATTGTAATCAAACGATTTAATCGCGTATTCCGAATAAGCCGTTGTAAAAATAATACGCGGGCTGTAATCCAATTTTTCCAGCAAATCGAAACCGCTGGCACCGGGCATGTTGATATCTAAAAAAATAACATCTGGTTGCGTGCGTGCAATAAGCTCTAGCGCAGTCTCTGGGTGATCGGCTTGGCCTACTACGTCAAGCTCGGGAAATTTGCCAAGCATGCGCACCAATCCTTCGCGCGCAACACGCGTATCTTCAACTACTATGGCTTTCATAAACCAGACTCTCGCGGCAATTGTAATGTGACCGAAAAATTATCACTCGTTTGTTGTATGCTAAAACTAGCGCGCTCACCATAGAGCAAGCGTAAACGTTCTTGAATATTTACCAAGCCTATTCCTATATTATTTGTATTAACCTCGCTGGCCAACAAAGGTTTATTATCGCCGCGACTATTACTCACCTTCAATATAATATCCTGCTCAGTAGTTTTTGCATTTAATTCAATTCGGCCACCCTTGCGCAATTTATCAATGCCATGTTTTACCGCATTCTCCACCAACAACTGTAAGGTCATAGGCGGGATTAAATAGTTTTGCAGACCTGAATCAATATCCAATACAAACTCCAAGCGATCTTCCATTTGTACTTTAATTAAATCTATATAGAGCCCAATGATTTCCAGCTCTTCACGCAAACGCACTTTATCTTGTTTGCTGCGTTCCAATGAATAACGCAGCATTTCCGAAAGCCCGGTTAGCATGGCATCGGCTTTATCGGCATCTTCATAAATGGTGAAACGAATATTATTAATAGCGTTGAATAAGAAATGAGGGTTGAGCTGATTGCTGAGATTTGCAAGCTGCGCTTCTTTCAAGCTATTTTGTAAACGCAAGTTACTTAATTCGGTTTCCTTAACGCGGCGAATACTGGTAACACTGACGTAAATAAACATCCACACCGCTAAAAGCAATTGAGACTGCAAAGTGTTTTGAATAGCGAGACGAACAAGAAACTGCGATTCTGTAAGCTGCATTCTTTCGATAAAGCCTGAACTGATGACCTCCCGCCAAAAAAATGGGGTAACGCTTATCAGGGTTATGGCTGCAACGACAACACCACCAATGGAGGCATAACCTATAATCAACAATAGCCGCTTGAATATACTTTTAGAAAAGCCTTCTTTTTGTTGGTAATGCTGGCGAAAAAAAAGTACAACCTCTGTAAATGCAATAGTCCACACTAACGTAGCTACCGCATTAAATAACTTCTGTTCACCCCATAAAAAAGTCGTGATCCACATCACCACCTGCAAACCCAACAAAGCCCCGCCGTGCAGCAGCCAGAATGTTTTATTAACGGGGAAGAAAGTAGGTTTCATTAATATCTCTTGGATTTTGTAACATGCGAAGCAATTAAAATAATAATGCAATAAAGAGCAGCGAGCTGCCCTTTATTGAATACTCCGGATATTGAACACACTGGATTATGCCCACATTCTAATACCAATCAATCCGTAATAAGCGAGCCCCACTGAAAATCCGCAATGCGCCAAGCTCAATACAAACGAATGCCAATACATGACTTGATTAACCTGAGCATGTCGGTGCCTTAAACAATTTATCAAACTAAACGCAGCCAGTGCAGGATACAGCAAGCTGCAGATAAACGTTGTCAGCGTCACCGCAGAAATCCGACCCGTGTCTTCAACGGATGGGTGAAAAATATTGGGCGTAAACACGGAGAATATCAGCACCACACTGGTAATGAGTGGCCATACGCGAATGCTAATGGCAACAGCTTGCGCTATTTTTCCACGCGCACGTTGCACCAACCACACCATCGCAAAGCCCACACTGGTTAATGCAAGGAACGCAGTGATTATCATCCAACCTAAGACACCAAACACACGCACAGAAGATACTTTTTGATAGAGCCCATCCACCAACATATCGGTTACTTCTACAGCTTGCCCCGCTAAAGGATCATTCACCATCACAATGGTAGGCAGACCTGTCCATGGATTGACCAATGTATTTTCATTGATGGCATAATCATTACTGGGCTTTTCCCATTTCATTAATAGTGGATCGCGGTGCAAGTGATTGTTGCTCACACTAAAATGCATGACCCCAAAAACTTCTGATGCCAGGCGCGAAATATTTGAGCGAGAATTGATTGGCATGTAATAGCCATTCAGATTTTTAAATTTTTCTGGCAGCGGAATTTCTTTCAGCGCAGTCTTGTGAACATCTTTTAACAGAAAGCCACGAATAAGTTTGGTCACCCTAACAATCGCATCAAGATTGTCCTGATTAATCAACAAGACATAACCCGTTTGTAATTCTGGAATGTAGCGCAACTTACAATGACCGCCGCTTACATCGCCATCGTGTCCGTGAAAAGCAATGTTCGCATCTTCATAGCCGTCCACATAATTGTTCAAACCGTAGCCTGCAACTGCACCCGCTTGCGCACCTAAACTGGTAGTAGGTGTTTCCATGCGAGAAATCGATGCCTCGCTTAATAGTTGTTGTTGATTAAAACTGCCACGAGAAATTAAAAAGTGTAGATAATTCGCCATGTCCGCCGTCGAAGAATTAAGGCCTCCGGCTGGGCGCATAATAATATGCCAGTAAGGTTGCACTTGCGCATCGGCCGAATAAAGACTCACGCCTTTTTGCTTGAACAATTCAGTTTCAAAAAAGCTGGTGGATGACATGTGTAGCGGATTTAAAAAATGTTCTTGCACATAGTCTTCATATTTTTTTCCGCTAACTTTTTGCACAATATAAGCAGCCACTCCTGGCCCACCGTTGTTATAGGCGTAACGTGTGCCAGGAATCCAACGGGATTTACGATATTGTGGATGAAAATCCAAAGCATCCTTCAATGACATGGTCTCATCTTGGTGACCGTATACCGAAAAACTTAAATCATCCCATCCCGTTGTATGCTCCAACAAATGCACCAAGCGAATGGGATTAGTTTTCTCCCAAGGATTTCCAAAATAAATTTCTGGGGCTAAATCGCTAAGCTTGTCATCCAAATGCAACCTACCTTCTTCCACTAATTTGAGCACAGAGAGCGCAACAAACATTTTGGATGTGGAGCCTAGGCGAAAAATTGAATTGGCATCTGCAGACTTATGACTTGCCAAATCAGCCTCACCCAGACCCGCCACCCAGTAAGGTCCATTTTTATCCACCAAGGCAATACCTAACGCCGGTGCCTTGGTTTCAACACGAACCTTTTCTATTGCCGCTTTAAGTTCATCTAAGGTTTGTGGGGTTTCATCGGCAGCATAGACAGAAGCTTGCCAACAACTAATCAGCACGAGAAATAAACGAAACAGAGTGGCCATATGGGGCTCCTTGTATGAGTCAGCTAAACCAGCAATCGTGTTTTTGGAACACTTGTGGTTAGCCTATCCAATGCTTTTTGTGCATTGGCAACTAGGTGCCAAGCGGCTTTATTGGGGTTTGAATGGTTTGGTATCACTCCTATCAGCAGCCATTCGTACTGGCGCTAATGTTTGCCCACGCCTTCTTGCACAAGATCTCATTTTTAAGCTTGCTGGTCTAAATAACTAAACACTTTTATTGAATTTCGATATTCTAGCGGCCTAGCTTATTTGGACTACAGATTAAGGAATCTAAGGCATGCGACATCTTCTACTTATACTCGGACTATTCACCTCACTTGCTCAAGCAGCCACACAAATTTCCATGACCAGCGACATGGGTGATTGGATTGGCGCCGGTAGAAATTACACTCTATTAGCATCGGATATATCTACCACACAAATTAGTGACTCAAGAATAAACATCTCTACCAATGTATTCAGTTTTAATTTTTCGGCACCCAATGATCGTAAAATTACTGCAGGAGGATTTCTTCACGCAGAGCGCGATCCGTTTCGCGGCCCATTGAATCCAGGCATTGATATCAGCGGTCAAGGCAGAGGCTGCAATACTATTTCTGGTGAATTTTATATTTATGAAGTGGATGCCGAAAAATCAAAGCTCGCCATGGATTTTGTACAACACTGTGAAGCAGGAACAACAGCGCTCAGGGGGAGCATTCGCATAAACTCCGATATACCCATTCCCTACACGGGTGTTTTGGCGATTGCAACTGCATCAACAAAAAGTGCGCTTGAGGAAAGCAAATTAACTATCAGTGCAAAAAATTCTATCTCCAACCTTGGAGTACAAAGCTATAAATGGGAGCAAACAAAAGGCAAGGCCGCTGCAATACAAGACCCGGCTGCTAATGAAACCTCCATAACATTACCCAGCGATATAGATCTTGGCGGTGAAGATATAGAACTAAAACTCACCGTAACCAATACGGCTAATCTATCCGCATCGACTTTATTGAGCCTACATGTTGCCAGTAAAAGCGACCCGCAAACCTACCTTCAATTTAGTGGTCCATCTGGTGATTATATTAGCCTGGGCCAGTCATACTACTACGATAAAAACAACAGTACATTTGGGACGGATATATCCTCTTGGTCAAACGCTCTAAATATTAATATTCAATCTAGCTCTTGGTGGACACTCAATCTCTCTGCACCCGGTGGAGCTCCTTTAGCTGTACAGAAATATTCTTATGCTGAGCGCTATCCGTTTCAATCTGCGACTGCAGCAGGCTTAACGCTTTCTGGTGACGGAAGAGGCTGCAACCAAAACTTTGGCTCATTTGAAATTAAACAATTATCGCTAACAAATCCAATTCAAATCAAAGCTACATTTGAGCAACATTGTGAATCAATAAGCGCGCCCGCATTAAAGGGTGAAGTTGCCGTAAACGCAGTTGATGACAGAGTCCCCAAAGCGGATATTGCACCTGTAGCCGATTCAAAAGAAGGGAGCACAATTAATCTGGATGCATCCAACTCATCTGACCCCAAAGGATCAGCTCTGTCTTTTAGTTGGAGTACAGATGAACCAGGGTTAGTCATTCAAAATAAAAATACATCTCGCCCAAACTTTGTAGCGCCGTCACTACCAAACAAAGTGGCAAGCAAACCCGTTAACCTAAAGCTTGTAGTAAAAAATGCTGAAGGATTTAAAGCGCAACAAACCATCAGCATTAATGTGCTGATGAACAACAAGGCACCCACAAGCAAAGACGATAGCCTTACAGCGAAACCCGGTGGAAAGACCAATCTTCATCCATTAGCCAACGATACAGACAGCGATGGAACCTTGCAGCTGGATACCATCAACATTAAAACCCCGCCTACCTATGGGGACGTTATTGTTAATAGTGATGGCTCTCTGGATTACACGCAAAACAAAGGAACCTCTGCAACTGATAGCATTCAATACACCGTAAAAGATAATGATGGCGCTGAATCTGCAGTTGCTACTATTAGCCTAGCCATTAAAGATGAGCCAGCGCCATCAAGCGGAGGCAAAAGCTCAGGCGGAGGCAGTAGCAATTTGCTGTTGTTATTTTTAATGGGATTATTATTGGTTAAACGAAAAACCCATTAAACAATTTTCAAAAATATTCACCGCTTAACAAAAAAGCCGAATCAAATTAATGATTCGGCTTTTTTGTTAGTAGAGACAAAATTATCTTAGCGCTTAGCCAACTTTGAATTAATCGATTTGGCTAATGCAATAACAGACAGCGGTGCAGAGCCCTCTGCTTTATTGCTGAGGGTGACATAAACATTTTGGCCTGCGTTGGCCGTGCCCGAAATAACTTTTGCAAGTGTGGCTCGAGTTTCTACATCTGGATCAATCATTTTGTCGTAAGGAGAATAAGCTTGCTGGGCATCCTCATAACCGTAAGCGCCGTGCAACGGGTTCAGGTTCCAACGACAAACTAAAGGGCCGGGCCAGAGCGCACGAAGAATGGGAAGCTGTTCAGCAATGGGTGGCATTTTTGCATGCAAGCCCATGCAATAAGTTGCCTTGGTATCGCGCAGGACTTGTACAAATTGCGGTGTCAGCCATTGCGGATCGCGCACCTCTACAGCGACAACACCATCAGGTGCAATGTGATTGAAATTTGGAATTGCGCGCAACAATTGATGCAACTGATTAATCACTTCAGGCATGCGCGATAATAAATTATTGGGCAGCGGGCTGATCTGAAATACCAATGCACCAAGCCTGTGACCCAAGCCTTCTATGGCGGGCTCGACAAACATTTTCACCGCTTCTTCTGCATTGAGAAAATGCGCATTGGGGCGCATGCCGCGACCGGATTCATCGCGAATTAAGGCGTCTGTTACCAAGCTCGGTGCTTTCACCACAAATCGAAAATCCTGATCGACCTGCGATGCGTATTCAGCAAACTGAGCAACATTTAATGGCCGATAAAATCCGCGATCAATACTTACCGTTCGAAACAGCGGGTGCTTTGCGTAAGCCGTAAGGCCATAGCGCGATAAATTAGCTTCAGGATATTCACCATCCCATACCAATCCTGCCCAGCCCGGATAATTCCACGATGATGTACCCAGCCGTAAATGTTTTGGAAAATTTTGTGCAAGCGCCATTAATTCAGGAGCCGGCGTTACAGGTTCGACCGCCTTGCTGGATTTTTTAATCGGCTTGGTAGACTTATCCTGTGGGGAACTATCATCCTCTTCACCAAATAATGAATTCTGCATAAGGACTCTTTGGCCTTTACATTAAACCAATATTTAAAAAGATAGCCGCCGCACTCGACTTTATTGATTTCATTGCAAAGCGTCAGGCTTTTGTAGCGGTGGCAAACCTTCTGGCTGCCATTTATCACCGCGTTTTGTGGACCAAACAACAAGATGAATATGCTGACTAATATCGGCACCATCAACATTCACCGCATATTGCTGATTGAGCTCCGTTACAAAATGCCCACTGTGATATTGAGTATTTGCACCGTACACAGGAACCATTCCAGAATACATTAGCACCCCGCCCTCAGGATTCTTTTTGCCTTGATTTGCGTAAACTGTTTTAGCATTCTCCAACAGGTTTTCATAGATAGCTTCTTTGGCTTTGGTGGGCGCAGCATCAATAGTAAATTTTAACGTGCAAATATCTTGGTCTTTTTTGTCTGCTTGCGGGGCACAAAACATTGAGCGCGAGTGACTAATATCGCTATCAATTGTTTGCCCTTTTGAACTAATGGTTGCCTTTTTGGTACCACTTACGGGCGCTTCAATATCAACTCCCACGCTTAAGCCTTCACCAATAAAAGACTCTTCTGGCAGATTAATTATAAATTTACCTTCAGGCTTACTGGTGAGCGAATTCCATTCGTTCTGCATATTGTAGGTTTCACTGGATGATACATCGCCATCGTTCAACGCCAGAGTTCCCGATGCACGCACAGCACCTTGCACGCGTGTTACATCTGTATCTAGCGAATAAGTTGCGCTGGCGCCGCTGCCTTGGCGTAACACATCTGTCTCCAAATAAATTGATGCATTGAGTTGACGCTGCGCATGAATCGCAGACGATGTTAAGCCATCCACAAAATCAAGTCGCGCATGCAAGGTTATCGGCTCTCCTGCTGAACTAACCGATTCTTGCGCAGGCATCTCAGACGCTTGAGGTTGATTTTCTTTAGGTGCTTTACCACAACTCACCAACAACAAACTTAATGCACAGACAACAGTGATATTTTTCATAAGCAATCCTTAGTAGAGAACATAATGGCGAATCAATATCGGTAAATGAAAGGGCTTGAGGTCATTAAGTAATTGATATTAATTTCAA
>JAGKXD010000149.1 GCA_021151525.1 Cellvibrionaceae bacterium
ATGTAAGAGATTTCGTACAGCACAAATGGTGGATCTCTGCTGTTTGCAAATTTCTATTCTACCTATCTTGTGCTGGTGCTTGACCTTAGTTGGTTAGCGCAAAAGTATCTCTTAAATTAATTATTTCTTAACAAGGAGTTTGGCCATGAAGGCATTGTTGACTGTTGTTTCTTTGGTGGTGTTGATGTTGGGTGGCGTATCTACGGCGCTTGCAGTTGAGGGTGTGTCCGTTGCAAAACCGGCGAAAGCTGAAGTAGTTGTTCCCAAGAACGTTGTAAACATTAACACCGCTGATGCCCAGGAATTGACCAAGCTGAAAGGTGTTGGTGAAAAGAAGGCTGAGGCAATTATTGCTTGGCGTAATGAAAATGGTGGCTTCAAAGCGGTTGACGACTTACTGGATGTTAAAGGTATTGGTGAGGCTACGCTTGAAGCTAATCGTGAAAATATCAGTATCTAGATAGATTGTCCGTGCCGCGCGGCGTTATAGAATGAATTTTGCGGCAATATTTGCTTTAATAGTGGCCCGGATCTGATCCGGGCTTTTTCATTTTTGCGAGGTTAGAAAATGTCCTCTATGGGTCCCAGAATTGTTGTTGCGATGGATTTTGATAATGCAGATCAATGCCTGGCAATGGCAAAGCGACTCTCACCTTCTGATTGCCGGCTAAAAGTTGGCAAAGAGTTGTTTACTGCATGCGGCCCCAAAATTGTAGAGCAACTGATGGCGCTTGGTTTTTCTGTATTTCTTGATTTGAAGTTCCATGATATTCCAAATACTACAAGCAAAGCTGTAAAAGCTGCCGCAGATTTGGGCGTATGGATGGTTAATGTGCACGCTTCTGGTGGTGAGCGTATGTTAACCGCAGCAAGAAATGCCTTGGAGCAAAGCGTAAATCATAAGCCTTTGCTTATTGCAGTAACGGTTTTGACTAGTATGGAGGCAATTGATTTAAGAGGTGTAGGCATAGATTGCTCGCCTGAAGAGCAGGTAATGAAATTGGCACGATTAACGCATAGTTGTGGGCTGGATGGAATTGTATGTTCAGCTCAGGAGGCTCAAATGATGCGCAATCAGTTTGGTCGCGATTTCTGTTTGGTTACACCTGGCATACGTCTTGAATCTTCTCCTGCGGATGATCAACGTCGCACACTAACACCCGCTGCTGCCATTGCTGCTGGTAGTAGTTATTTGGTAATTGGTCGCCCAATTACTCAATCCCCGGATCCCATTGAAACGTGTAAAGCGATTATCCAGTCGCTTGCGTAATGAACAAATCTGAGGAATAGATAATATGGCCAATCAGCAATATCCTGTCGTAATTACAATCGATGGACCTAGTGGTTCAGGCAAGGGGACTCTCAGTCAAATGTTGGCTCGCCAACTGGGTTATAACCTGCTTGATAGCGGTGCTTTATATCGTTTAGTAGCACTTGCCAGTATGAAAAGGGGGCTTAATTTAGCTGAAGAGAGGCTGATTGTTCCGGTGGCGCTGGCCTTGAATGTTCAGTTTCGAGTTGCCGATGATGCAACGAGCATCATCCTTGATGGAGAAGAGGTAACTGATGCGATTCGCCAGGAGGTGGTGAGCATGGGGGCATCCCAAGTTGCAGCACATCCAGCGGTTCGTGCTGGGTTGCTGGAGCGTCAGCGTGCATTTGTAGCTGCACCCGGTTTAATCGCGGACGGCAGAGACATGGGGACCGAGGTGTTTCCAGAAGCACCTGTAAAAATCTTCCTGACTGCAAGTGCGGAAGCTCGTGCTGAGCGCCGCTTCAAGCAATTACAGAGCAAAGGAGAAATTGTAAACAAAGCCATTTTAATTGCAGATATTCGCGAGCGAGATGAACGTGATTCGAAACGTACGGTTTCGCCACTCAAACCTGCGGTAGACGCCACAATTATTGACAGCACGGATATGAGTATCGAACAGGTTTTTGCTCGGATGTTGGCGTTGATCAAACAGGCGGTTTGACGACCCCGCCTTTTTGTCAACAAACGGTAAAACAACTTCTTTAGTTTGCTTGGGTGCTGGTTAGCCAAGGCTGGAATTTTTGTAGATAGTGAATAACTAAATCACAACAGCGGGCTTAGATATAGTTATTTTTCAGATGGGATTCATATATGACCTTAACTTGTTTTAAAGCCTATGATATTCGCGGAAGATTGGGTGACGAACTCAACGAAGATATTGTGTACAGGATTGGTCGCGCATATGCCCAATACATAAAGCCAAAAAGTGTGGTTGTAGGCGGTGATGTTCGACTTACCAGTAAATCGTTAAAAACTGCGCTTAGTAATGGTTTGCGTGATGAAGGTGTTGATGTAATCGATATTGGTATGGCAGGCACGGAAGAGATTTATTTCGCTACCAGCCATCTCAAAACTGATGGTGGAATTGAAATTACTGCCAGTCATAACCCGATTGATTATAACGGCATGAAATTGGTGAGAGCAGGTTCAAGGCCGATTAGCGGCGATACCGGTTTAAATGATATAAAAAGGCTTGCTGAAGCCAATCAGTTTGCCGTCGCGGATTTTTCTGCTCGGGGCTCCCTTAGTGAAGTAAGCATTGTAGATGATTATGTTCAACATCTTCTCTCGTATGTCGATGTGTCTGCGTTAAAACCGTTGCGTTTAGTCGTAAATGCCGGCAATGGAGCTGCCGGGCACGTTATTGATGCTATTGAAAAATATTTGCCTTTCACGTTTATTAAAATTAATCACGAGCCTGATGGTACGTTTCCTAATGGAATTCCAAATCCCTTATTGTTTGAAAATCGCGCATCTACATCAGAAGCGGTAATTGAACATAGTGCTGATATGGGTATTGCGTGGGATGGCGATTTTGATCGTTGTTTCTTGTTTGATGAGGCTGGGGAGTTTACTGAGGGTTATTACATCGTAGGGTTGTTGGCTGAAGCTTTTTTATTGAAGAACCCCGGTGCGAAGATTATTCATGATCCACGCTTAACCTGGAATACGCTGGATATCGCGAATGCAAATGGCGGGCAGGCGATTCAGTCAAAAACAGGTCATGCTTTTATTAAGGAGCGTATGCGTGCAGAAGATGCGGTTTACGGCGGCGAAATGAGCGCGCATCATTATTTTCGGGATTTCTTTTATTGCGATAGCGGTATGATTCCCTGGTTGTTGGTGTGTGAACTCTTGTGCCGCAAACAGCAGACATTGTCCTCAATGCTGGCTGATCGGATTGCGAAGTTTCCGTCGCCTGGTGAAATTAATAGTCATGTAGCAGATGCTAAATTGGCGATTGAAAAAGTGTTTGCTCATTATGAGCCTGATGCGAAGTTAATTGATAAAACTGATGGCATTAGTTTGGAGTTTGATGAATGGAGATTTAACCTCAGGATGTCTAATACCGAGCCGGTTGTGCGCCTGAATGTAGAGAGTAGGGGTAATAAACAACTGGTAGAACAGAAAACAGCAGAAGTCCTTAATTTACTTAATAGCTAACTAACAAACACCCGAAGGGCGACAACTATGCAAGTTAAGAAAGCGGTGATTCCAGTAGCAGGTTTGGGAACTCGTATGCTTCCCGCAACCAAGGCTATTCCCAAAGAAATGCTTCCCGTGGTTGATAAACCATTAATTCAATACGTTATTGAGGAGGCAGCAGCAGCCGGTATTAAAGAGATTGTATTGGTTACTCACGCAAGTAAAAATGCAATTGAAAATCATTTTGATACCAGCTTTGAATTAGAGGCTCAGTTGGAAGCTCGTTTAAAACGCTCTTTACTTGCAGAAGTTCGGTCTATTACTCCTCCTGGCTTAACCGTTATCTCTGTGCGTCAGGCTGAAGCGAAGGGGTTGGGGCATGCTATTTTATGCGCGAAGCCAGTGGTTGGAGATGAGCCTTTTGCTGTGCTTTTGCCGGATGTGCTGGTCGATAATGCGGAGTCTAATCTCAAGCAAGATAATCTGGCGGGTATGACTCGTCGTTTTCAGGAAACAGGTAATAGTCAGATTCTTGTTGAGCAAGTGCCTAATGACCAGGTTGACAAATATGGTGTTGTAGATTGTTCCGGTGTTGAGATTCCATCGGGAAAAACAGCGGCGATTAAGGCGATGGTTGAAAAGCCCCCTGTTGATGAGGCTCCTTCCAACATGGCAATTGTTGGGCGCTATGTTCTTTCAAAAACCGTGTGGGATTTGCTTGCGAAAACTCAGCCTGGTGCAGGTGGTGAGATTCAATTAACTGATGCTCTCGACGCATTATTGGGTTTGGAAACTGTTGAGGCTTATCAATTGGTTGGCCGCAGCCATGATTGCGGTACCAAACTGGGTTATTTGATGGCCAATGTTATTTATGGTGAAAGACATAACGATGTTGGCAATAATTTCAAATCATTTTTGCAGAAACGTTATTCGAATTAATTCATTCCAGCTCAATATGGTTTGACGCAGCTATTGAATAAGGAGCGCTAAATGATTATTCCCGTCGTTCTTGCAGGTGGCTCTGGAACCCGTTTATGGCCGATGTCTCGTCAGCATTACCCCAAACAACTGTTAAAATTGTTTGGTGATAAGACAATGCTGCAGCAGACTATTGTTCGGCTTGATGGTGTTTCCAATCTTGCTCCGCCAATTGTGGTATGTAATGAAGAGCACAGATTTATGGTGGCTGAGCAACTGCACGAAATTGGTCAGTCACAGGCCTCCATTATTCTTGAGCCAGTTGCTCGTAATACTGCACCTGCTTTAGCGTTAGCTGCGCTTCATGCACGTGCATTGGCAGACAACCCAATTTTATTGGTGTTGTCTGCAGATCATATGATTAAAGATGTAGGCGCTTTTCATTCTGCTCTGGATGATGCAATCGGTGCTGCGCTTGCCGGACATTTAGCGACTTTTGGTGTTAATCCAACTAGGCCGGAAACCGGGTATGGATACATTAAAACCCAGCACGATTCCCAGCAGTCCGGGGCAACTTTCTACCCGGTAACACGTTTTGTGGAAAAGCCTGATTTGGCAACAGCTGAAAGATATCTCGCAGAGGGTTGTTACTACTGGAATAGTGGTATGTTTGTGTTCCAAACGGAGGTTTTTCTCAAGGAGCTGCAAGAACAAAGCGCTGAGGTAGTGATTGCTGCCGAGCAGGCCAAAGTGTGGTCAGTGCAAGACCTCGATTTTATTCGTGTTGATAAAGATTCATTTTCTTTAGCGCCCAATATCTCAATTGATTATGCGCTAATGGAAAAAAGCAGCAATGTAGTCTGTGTGCCTTTTAATGCCGGCTGGAGTGACGTGGGCGACTGGAAGTCATTTTGGGATCTTTCGGATAAGGATTCTGCTGGCAATAGTATTATTGGCGATGGTATCGATATAGGCTCCTCAAATACATTGGTGTTTTCTCAGGACAAATTGGTGGCAACTCTGGGTGTCAGCAATTTGATGATAGTAAATACTCCAGATGCAGTATTGGTGGCTGATCAGTCGCAAGCCCAACAGGTTAAGGCAATTATTGCGCAGATTGAAAAGCAAAAGCGGTCGGAGCATTTGCAGCATCGTGAAATTTATCGTCCCTGGGGTTGTTATGATGCTATTGATACCGGGGATCGCTACCAAGTTAATCGAATTCGAGTGAAGCCAGGGGGGAGTTTATCGTTGCAAGTTCATCACCATCGTGCCGAACATTGGATTGTGGTAAAGGGAACTGCGCTGGTTCAGAAAGGTGATCAGAATATGCTGCTCTCTGAAAATGAATCAACCTATATTCCTGTGGGCACGAAACATAGACTAAGCAATCCGGGTAAAATACCACTGGAAATAATTGAAGTGCAATCCGGCCCTTATCTGAAAGACGATGACGTTATCCGTTATGAAGACAGTTATGGGCGGTCCTAAAAGGTTTTATTAATTTTGCTAGGGAGTAATTGATGAAAGTAACAGTATTTGGTACCGGGTACGTTGGTCTGGTTACTGGTGCCTGTTTGGCTGATGTTGGTCATGAAGTTTTGTGTGTAGATATTGATCAGCGCAAAGTAGATAACCTTAAGCAGGGCATTATTCCGATTTATGAGCCGGGTCTTGAGCCCATTGTTAAGCAGGCGGTGCAAAACGGCTTGTTGAATTTTACAACTGATATGGATCAGGCTGTGAGTCATGGCGAGCTACAATTTATCGCGGTGGGAACCCCTTCTGGTGAGGATGGCTCAGCGGATCTCCAGTATGTGGTTGCAGTTGCCAGGACTATTGGTGAGCGTGTCAACTCTTACAAAGTGGTTGTCAATAAGTCGACGGTGCCAGTAGGTACTGCAGAAGTAGTTGAAGGTGCACTTGCTGAGCAGTTGCAAAAGCGTGGAGTTAAAATCGATTTCGATGTTGTTTCTAATCCTGAATTCTTAAAGGAAGGGGCGGCAGTGAATGATTTTATGAAGCCTGATCGTATAGTCATAGGAAGCAAAGGGTCTCGCGCGGAAGCACTGATGCGTGAGCTTTATGCTCCGTTCAACAGAAATCATGATCGAATGGTTTTTATGGATATTCGTTCTGCTGAACTAACCAAGTACGCTGCCAATGCAATGTTGGCTACTAAGATTAGTTTTATTAATGAAATGGCTAATTTGGCGGAGCGCTTGGGGGCGGACATTGAAAAGGTTCGCAATGGTATTGGTGCTGACCCCCGCATTGGCTACCACTTTATTTACCCTGGTTGTGGGTACGGAGGCTCTTGTTTTCCCAAGGATGTTAAGGCGCTGATTAATATCGCTAAAAGTGTCGGTTACACAGCTGGCCTCATGGAGGCGGTGGATGAAGTTAATGTGGCACAAAAAGGCAAGCTGTTTGAGTATGTGGCTAGTCATTTTGGGGGAGACTTGCGCGGGAAGGTGTTCGCATTATGGGGTTTGTCATTCAAACCTAATACTGACGATATGCGTGAAGCCCCCAGCCGCAATCTGATGGAGGCGCTTTGGGCGCAAGGGGCTAAGGTGCAAGCCTATGATCCGGTGGCGATGGATGAGACTCAGCATATTTATGGGCTCCGCGATGACCTAAAGCTTGTGGGTACAAAGGAGGCTGCGCTTGAGCGAGCTGATGCTTTGATAATCTGTACTGAGTGGAAAAACTTTAGGGCGCCTAACTTCGAGCTTGTAAAGTCAGCTTTAAAAGAGCCGGTAATTTTTGATGGGCGGAATCTCTATGAGCCGGAGCGAATGGCTGGGTTGGGAATTAAATATTATGCGGTAGGACGCGGCCTTAGTGTAGTAAAGCGCTAACAAATTGGCACCATAGTGCCGGCAGTAAGTCCGGCACTTTCTCCTCTAACCTGTTGAAAAATAACGGTCATTCTGCTAGCATCCCGCACCTGCTAATTTTTATGTCTTTTCTTGCTAATGTTAGAGAATTCTGATTGTTGGCAGAGGCAAAGCTGTTAACCCCCAGTCTGAGGAAGCTTTTCCCTTATCATTAACTGACCCGCGTGACAGACCATGCGGCTAAAGTGGGTCGTGCTTTAGCGATACTGCTTTTAAATTATAGGTAATACCATGAGTATGAACGAAAGTTTTGCTGAGTTATTTGAAGAAAGCCTGAAAACCGTCGATATGGTTCCAGGTACTATCGTTACTGGCGTAGTTATCGATATCGATAAAGATTGGGTGACCGTACACGCCGGTTTGAAATCTGAAGGTGTTATCCCCGCAGAACAATTCCGTAACGAACTGGGTGAGTTGAATCTCCAGATCGGTGACGAAGTCCAGGTAGCCTTGGAAAGTGTCGAAGATGGTTTCGGTGAGACCAAACTGTCCCGCGAGAAAGCCAAGCGCGCTGAAGCCTGGAAAATCCTTGAGGCAGCGCATGTTGCTGAAGAAGTTATCAAGGGCGTTATCAATGGCAAGGTTAAAGGTGGTTTCACTGTTGACGTTGCTGGCATCCGTGCCTTCCTCCCAGGTTCTTTGGTAG
>JAGKXD010000052.1 GCA_021151525.1 Cellvibrionaceae bacterium
GACTTACGCAACCTTCTATTTGGTTTATATTCCGCAACTGAAATGGAACCCTAAAAAAGATGTTTCGTACGGCGTCTATTTGTATGGTTGGCCGGTGCAGCAATTAGTGCTTCATTTTGTTCCGGGTTGTACTGCCGAATTTAATACGCTAGTTTCAATAGCAGGTGCTTTGCTGTTGGGTTATTTGTCTTGGACATTTGTTGAGGCGCCAGCATTAAGTTTGCGAAAAAGATTACCGTTTAAATAGCCGTCAATCTTTTTGAATAACCAATTGAATGCTTCCCACCCTAAATCCAAATTTAAACAGTGTTGATTCATTCAGCACTGTTTGATCGTCTATGCGCCACATCCAATCTTCTACATTTAGGTTGATGGTCGAATTGTTGTATTGTACCGCGAGTAGGTAATGTAAATTGATGGCGTTCCCTGCGAAATTTCCAGTGCCTATACCAATAACATCACCAGCGATTGCATTGAATTGATTAGTTTGTGTGGGAGTAAGTGTCCATGTTCGATACTGAATTTCTCCATCGTTAAAAATAAATTTTTCATCGAGCGTACCAATATTGTTGTGCCAAGATGCTTTGATAGTTGCAGTGAAGTGGCGAATAACTTTTCCGCTGCGATTTTTAACAACGCCTTTAGCCGTTAAATTTCCCGTGAAGAATTCTTGAGGTTTAAGTACCGGCGTGTTGTTTGCGTAGTCGTTAACTGTGATATTTGAGCAGCCTGAAATCATTAGCACTGCGCACAACAACGCTAGGTATGTATTTTTCATAAATCCCCCTTTTTCATGAATCTACTCTTTTGATACGTGTTTAGGGATTAAATAGATGATGTAGTGTTTCGAGCGCCCAACAAAAAAGCCAAGGTTTTTGCCTTGGCTTTTTTGTTGGTGAATCGTGTTGAATGTAAGCGATCTTAGTCGAGTTTACTCAAATCTCTTACAGCTCCTTTATCAGCACTGGTCGCCAACATCGCATAGGCTTTTAAGGATGCCGTCACTTTGCGTGGGCGAACTTCGGTGGGCTTCCACGCAAGACTGCCTTTTGCATTTTCTGCAGCACGGCGCGCATCCAATTCAGCATCGCTCACGTCAACATTGATGCTGCGATTAGGGATATTGATCTTGATGATATCGCCAGTACGCACCAAGCCAATCGCGCCGCCAGCAGCCGCTTCGGGTGACACGTGGCCAATCGACAAGCCAGATGTACCGCCGGAGAAACGACCATCAGTTAACAATGCGCAAGCCTTGCCCAAGCCTTGAGACTTCAAATAGCTGGTGGGGTAGAGCATTTCTTGCATACCCGGGCCGCCTTTGGGGCCTTCGTAGCGGATAACGACCACATCGCCCGCTTTTACTTTGCCGTCCAAAATATCGGCAACGGCTTTGTCTTGGCTTTCAACTACATAAGCTGGGCCTTCAAATATCCAACAACTTTCGTCTACACCAGAGGTTTTCACCACGCAGCCGTCTTCGGCGATATTGCCTTTCAGCACCGCCAAACCGCCTTCTTTGGAATAGGCGTGTTCAACGGAGCGGATGCAACCTTCAACGCGGTCGGCATCCAGTGTTGGCCAGCGAGTCGCTTGGCTGAACGCGACTTGTGTTGGAATGCCGGCTGGGCCTGCGCGGAAGAAGTCCGCAACGGTTTCGTCAGAAGTAGAAACAATATCCCATTTATCCAAGCCTTCTTGCAGGGTTTTGCTATGCACTGTGGGAACTTGGTTATGGATCAAACCGCCGCGGTTCAACTCAGCGAGAATCCCGAATACGCCGCCGGCGCGGTGTACATCTTCCATGTGATATTTGGGCGTGTTGGGTGCAACTTTGCAAAGTTGAGGCACTTTACGGCTTAAGCGGTCGATGTCGGTCATGGTGAAAGGCACTTCGCCTTCCTGCGCTGCCGCCAACAAGTGGAGGATAGTATTGGTAGAACCGCCCATAGCAATGTCGAGCGCCATGGCATTTTCGAAGGCTTCGAAGCTGGCGATGGAGCGTGGCAATACGCTCACATCATCTTGCTCGTAGTAGCGCTTGGTGATTTCTACGATGCGACGACCAGCTTCAAGGAACAGGCGCTCGCGGTCAGCGTGGGTGGCCAAGGTAGAACCGTTACCGGGCAAGGACAAACCCAGGGCTTCGGTCAAACAGTTCATAGAGTTGGCAGTGAACATGCCAGAGCAAGAGCCGCAGGTTGGGCAAGCGGAGCGCTCGTAAGCTTCTACTTTTTCATCGCTGGCATTTTTGTCGGTGCCTATAACAATCGCGTCTACCAAGTCGAGCTTGTGCTCAGACAGCTTGGTTTTACCCGCTTCCATTGGGCCGCCAGATACGAAGATCACAGGTATATTCAGGCGCATGGAGGCCATCAGCATACCGGGGGTGATTTTGTCGCAGTTGGAGATGCACACAATGGCGTCTGCGCAGTGGGCGTTAACCATGTATTCCACCGAGTCGGCGATGATGTCGCGCGAGGGCAAGCTGTAGAGCATACCGTCGTGACCCATGGCGATACCGTCATCCACAGCGATAGTGTTGAATTCTTTGGCTACACCGCCGGCTTTTTCAATTTCGCGCGCAACCAATTGACCCAAATCTTTCAGGTGAACATGGCCGGGTACAAATTGGGTAAAGGAGTTGGCGATGGCGATAATTGGCTTATCAAAGTCACCATCCTTCATTCCTGTGGCGCGCCAAAGTGCGCGAGCGCCAGCCATGTTGCGGCCAGATGTGGTGGTTTTGGAGCGATAAATAGGCATAGCGTAACCTCGAATTCACCCGTGTTTTTATGGCGCGGGCTAGAACAATATGAATAAATCGTGCGGAAATAAAGACCGCTAGCATAGCAGAAACCGGCTATCGGGAGGTATGTTGTTAGCAGGTGAGGTGTCTGTGAAATGTCGCCTTATGCAGCACTTGCATATTGTTGGCGAGATGGTCACCATTTGCCCGCATATAGAGTCGGTCTATTTAAAAATCACAATACCAATCAGGGAATCAACCTATGTCTGAACAAAGAATGGACGTTTATTTACTGGCAGCACCTCAGCCCGGCATTGAACGTTCAGCGTTAGTGAGTAATTTGGCTGCTGCTTTTAAAAAAGATGTTCCTTCCATTGAAAAAATGCTGCGCCGTTCCCGCACCTTGGTCAAAGCCGATGTGGGGCCTGAGCTTGCAGCAAAATATAAAGCGCTGATTGAAAAAGCGGGCGGGCAATGCGAATTGGTGAATCATGGGCAGGCTGCTGAACTTCAAATAACTGCAGCGCCTAAAGTGCAGAGCTTAGCACTAGAACCTATGGCGACTCCCAAACCAGCAGAGGATGAAGACGATTATGATCAGACAGAAGCCGCTTGTTTCTGCGTGAAATGTGGAACAATGATTCGTACAGGCCTAACCCATTGCCCGAAATGTTTTACACCCGTAACTCAAGACGGTGTGAGTAAAAGCAAAACCACGGCAACTCTGCTGGCATTTTTTCTTGGTGGTTTAGGCGTGCACCGTTTGTATCTTGGTCAGTGGTGGGGTGTTTTCTATCTTTTATTTTGGGGTACCTTAATTCCCAGTATTGTTTCGCTTATTGAATCAATTGTATTTCTATGTACTTCGCAAAAATCGTGGGACGAAAAATATGGCAATGTTAAAAAAACGTCCGGAGTTTTAATTGCAGTTTTTATCATTTGCATATTTGTCTTTATAGCAATCACGGGCATTCTTGCCGCTGTTGCGTTGCCTGCATATCAGGACTATGTGAATCGTGCAAAAACCCAAAGTGCAATGCCGTTGGTGTTAGAAGCACAAAAGAAAGTTGAAATTTTCATCAAGAAAAATCATTCATACCCCAATGAAAATATATTGGTGGGCTTGCCGGATGAAATAAGCAGCAATCTTATTGAATCTATTTATTTGCAAGAGAAGGCTAAGCTTCAAGTCACCTATAAATTCTTAAAAGATAAAAACACTATTATATGGGCACCTAAAGAAGTTAATGGAGATGTTGTGTGGACGTGTAACGAGGGAACCATGAATGTGCGCTACAGGCCTGAAGGTTGTCGAGATGGTCATGGTGCAGATGATTCCTCCACGAATTCGGCTCTGCCAACACCTCCCTCTGAATTAAATCAGAAAGTTTTTAGTGATGACAAACGTGTTTCTATACAGGTGCCCGACTCTTGGAAAAAACAAGATTTGGTCGCAGGAGCAGCAATAGGTTTGGCTCAAGGGTTTGAGCAAAATTATGTTGTGGTTATGGTGGATTCAAAAGTTGATTTTGAACCGCAAATGACGCTGGATAAATACGCTGCACTTGTGAAACAGCAAATGGAGGCTAACAGTAAAAACGGTGTTGTTGAACAACAAACTGCAGTTAAGCTTGCTGGTCTTCCCGCGCAGCGTTTTATTTTTCAAAGCTCTGTTGAAGGTGTGAAGATTGCTTATGTTGTTACCTTGGTTGAGTCTGATAAGTCTTTTTGTAAAATTATGGCTTGGACCTTACAGTCCAGATTAGATAACAATAGAAAAATATTGGAAGATGTTAGTAATAGCGTAAGGTTTCAGTAATATTGGTACTGCTTAAAAAGCAAAAAAGGCATTTGGTGTGGCAACCAAATGCCTTTTTTGCTTGGCATTATTTTCTTAAAGAATTGGCTTAATAAAAATCTTCGAGTTGCGTTGATAGTTATAAAGCTCTTGCTTGGCAATTGGCAAATCTTCCAGCTTTCCTTGCACAAAACCTTGTTCAATAAACCAATGCGCAGTTTGGGTGGTCAGCAAAAATAATTGCTTAATATTTTGCTTGCGCGCTTGCGCTTCCATTTGTTGCAATAGCGCTGCAGCGCGCCCACCGTTACGATAATCGGGATGAGTTGCCACGCAAGAAAGCTCTGCCATATCGCCATAAGGGTAAAGTGCTGCGCAGGCGACAATAGTTCCATCTTTATCCATTACATGAAACTTATTGATTTCAGTTTCCAGCAACTCGCGCGAGCGACGCACTAAAATTCCCGCCTCTTCCAATGGACGAATCAAATCCAAAATGCCTGCAACATCATCAATCGCAGCTTTGCGCAATTGTTCATATTGGCCGGAATAAATCATGGTACCCAAACCATCGCGCGTAAATAATTCGGTGAGCAAGGCTCCATCAGTTGCATAACTCATTAATTGCGCACGTTGTACACCTTGTAAGCAACTTAAATAACAAGCGCTTAATGCTTGCTGTAAATCGTGGTTGAGATGTTCGCCATTGTCTGCAAGATAATTCTGACATTCTTTGAGCGAAAGCTGACGAACCAAATTGCCTTCTGCGTCAGTCACGCCATTGCCTTCGACAAAGGCGAGTAATTTATCGGCCTTCAAGGCGCTGGCAACGTGAGTGGCTACGTCACTAAAGGACAAATTAAAAATTTCACCCGTAGGCGAGTAACCCATAGGCGAAAGCAAAACCACTGCGCCGGGATTCAATACGCTTTGCAGTGATTGCACATTTACTTTGCGAACTTTGCCTGTGTGTTGCAAATCTACGCCGTCGATCACACCGTAAGGCATAGCCACCACAAAATTGCCGCTAATCACTTGCATATCTGCATCGTGCATCGGCGAGTTTGGTAGACCGGTGGAAAGCGCCGCTTCAACGGTAGTCCGCGCTTCACCAATGGCTTGAATCACAAGCCGTAAACTTTCTGTGTCTGTGATGCGTAAACGCTCATGGAACTGGCTGTAGGTATCTGCCAATTGCAAACGCTCGTCAATTTGTGGGCGCGCGCCATGTACGAGTACCAGCTTCACATCCAAGCTGCAAAGCAACGCAATATCGTGGACGATATTGTGAAAATTCGCGTGGGTAATAGCTTCGCCCGGCAGCATAATCACAAAGGTTTTGTCGCTGTGCCGATTGATGTAGGGCGTCGAGTGACGGAACCACTTAACGTATTCTTGTGTAGAAGAGGCTTGAGTGTTGGACACGATAGTTCTCTTTAGAAGTCTTAAACCAAAATCGTTTTTTGCTGCAGGTTACTTTCTTCTGCCGCCAATAACATTTCAACTGCTAATAATGCCTGTTGCGCTCCAAAACGCAATCTATCTTTTCCATTAATAGCATCGGCGATATTGCGATAAAACAATTCATAGCAACCACGTTCGCTTTCAATTTGGGTTCGCTGCGCGCCATTTTCAGTTTGGATGACCAGGGTTCCCAAATTATCATCGCCGTGATTCGCCCAGTTTTGTTCATAAGGTTTGATGCCTTTCATCAGTTGCGCTTCTTGCACATCTTGACCGAATTTTAAAAATGAACCCTTATCTCCGTGCACACTAACTGTAGGGCCTTTCTCGCTAACAAAAGTACTTGAGCGCAAAAGCACACGCATATCCGCGTAGTGAAAACACACATTAAAATAATCGATAGAACCTTCTGCTCGGCGCAAGCTGCGCATATCGGCATTAACCGCTTGCGGTCTGCCCAATAAGGTCAGCATTGAATCCAGCATGTGTACGCCTAAATCCCACCAGGTGCCTGAGCCGGGCAATGGATTTTCTTTCCATGCTTTGTGGGTGATGTTATTGCGATAGCGGTCGTAATGCCATTCGATTTCTACTACACGGCCAAGTTCGCCGCTTTCCAAAATTTTTTGCACCGTAAGGTGATCAGTTTCTAAGCGTTTGTTGTGAAAAACCGCCAAAACCTTTTGTTGTTCTTGTGCAATTTTAATTAACTCTTCGCCTTCGCTAATCGAAAGCGTAAACGGTTTTTCAGTTACCACATGTTTGCCCGCGAGCAATGCGGCTTTAGTCATGGGGTAGTGATGTTCATTGGGGGTATTAACCACAATGACATGAATATCAGGATTAGCCAAAACCTCTTCAAAACTTTTGGCTAAATTTGCCTGCGAAAAATCTGCCAAAGCAGAATCCCCTGAACGTTGCAAAATAGTGTGCAAATTTAATTGTGATTCCGCTGCAATTAGCGGAGCATGAAAAACTTTTCCGGACATGCCGTAAGAACAGAGTGCGACATTTAACATAGTAGATACAACTATTCAGTTTGGGCGTCGTCATCCTCGTGTAACGGGGATCCAGCTTTTGATTTCGCTTGTTTAACGGCTGGATCCCCGCTGCGCGAGAATGACGACTCCTTGTTTAATTAAGGCAAAACTTTTGAATTAGGTTTTGTACAATTTTCACCGCAGGTTCAAGTTGGTTGATACTAATAAATTCATCGGGTTGATGCGCTTGATTAATTGAGCCTGGGCCAAGGATGACGGTCTGCATTCCCAGTTGTTGCATAAAAGGCGCTTCGGTAGCGAAGGCGACACTTTCCGATGTGCGTCCTGTTAATTGCTCGCACACTTTTATCAATTCTGAATCAGCGGGTTCATCAAAAGGTTCTACACCTTCGAACAGCGATGAAAAAACAATATCGGTTCCGCTGGTTTCGGCGATGGGTGTTAAACGGTTTTGAATGGCTCTGCGCAATTCTTCGTTATCCATGCCCGGTAATAAACGCAAATCAAAATGCAATTCGCATTCGCCGCAAATTCGGTTTGCACCATCGCCGCCGTGAATGCAGCCTAAATTTAATGTCGGCGTTTGCACGGCGAAACCGGGGTTGCGATATTTTAATTGCAAGTCGCTGCGCAAACTCATTAATTCATTCATCACTTGCGTCATGGCATCCAACGCGCTTTTACCTAACGCAGGATTAGACGAATGTCCCGCTTGGCCACGCACGCGAATTGCTTCCATCATAATACCTTTGTGCATACGGATCGGCGTCAACTCAGTTGGCTCGCCAATCACTGCATAACGCGCTTTGGGTTTACCGCTTGCCGCGAGCGAGCGCGCACCGCTCATGCTACTTTCTTCATCTGCAGTGGCAAGGATAATTAAGGGTTGTTTAAATTCTTGATCTAAAAATGGTTTAACCGCTGCCAAAATAACGGGGAAAAATCCTTTCATGTCCGTAGCGCCCAAACCAAAAAGTTTTCCATCTTTCTCAGTGAGCTTGAACGGATCTGTCTGCCAGCGGTTGTCGTCATAAGGAACTGTATCGCTGTGGCCTGCGAGCACCAAACCGCCATCGCCTTTACCCAGGGTTGCAATCAAGTTAGCTTTGCCGGTTTGTGCGAGCGGAATAATTTGTGTACTAAAACCTAATTCGCTAAACCAATTGGCGAGCAGCTCAATGACCGGCAAATTAGGCATATCCCAACTGGCAACGCCGCAGCTTACTGAAGGTATGGCCACAAGTTGGGCAAGTTGGGTTTGGTAGGTTTTTAAATTAAGCGTCATTTTTTAGTGCTCGGAGTTACGGTGAATACGCCAAAACTGCTGCTGTTACATACTTCCCTATCAAATTCTATGGGTGTGTATATGCTTTCGTCCGACTTGTAAACATTTAGCGTGAAATCGCCAAGATCATAGGCGGCAACCAATTTTTCTGGTGTTTTTATAATATCTATTTTCTTCTTAATTTTGTTGGCATCGGTTATTTCATGTTCTCTGTGCCAAGAAATTTTTGAGATATCTATATTTTGATTTTTGGGGATTAGGATATACAAATTATCTTCACTACCATAGAGGGATAGAGTATTGAGTATATTGACTTTCCCATTAGCAAATTGACAGTTTGGTGTTTGGCCTTCCCTAATGTTGTTAGCTATCTTGTTGGCGCGCGCAGATGTTGGTTTAACTTTGTAGGATTCTAAAAAATAACTAACAGGATAATTTTGGCAATAGGTTTCACCATCATACCGTTCGTAGTGAAGTTTTTTTGTTTCGCAGATAAGCCCATAGTTAAACCATGCATTTGAAATTTGATTGATGTCTTTTCCATAAGTAAACAGCGTATTGCTGGCCTCTAATGCTTCAAGATACTCGTCCATTTTGAGTGCTATTAATGATAGGTTCGCAAGTGCGCGCTCATTGTGTGGATCTAACCCTAGTGCATATTTGCAATTTATATAGGCAGATTCAATATTCCCCTTTGAGAATTCTTGCTCGGCAATGAGGTTGTAGCTAAGTATTTTCTTTGTAATATCCTCAGGGGTTGGCAGCTTTAATAGAGCCGCTAGGGTTAATGCCTGTTCTTTGTTGATATTGAGATTTTTTTCTGTCGCAGAGTCATCAGTGTATTTTTTTAGCCAATCAATAGGGTAACCACCTTCAGCTTCAGATGTTTTAGCATAAGGGTAGGCTCCATTATCCAATAATAATTTTACAAAATCGTAGGATGCATAACGAACGGCATAATGTAGGGCAGTCATGCCATATTTTGAAAGTGTATAGCTGCAATTGTCACTTGGTATAATGGTGAAAAGATTAGGGTTAGCTTTATATTTCAGAAGTATTTTAGCTGAATCTATTTGGTTATATTGTGCAGCGTACATGAGTAATGATTTATTAAATTCATTTTGTACGTTTGGAGTATGCAGCTTAGACAAGAAATAATCTAAAACATCTGGCCGGTTTATGGCGAGATTTAAAACTTGGTCAGATGCTGAATTGAGGCTTTCGGCCAACTCTTTAATAAGCGATAGAGGCTTATTTTCTGTAATCGCTGTAAGTAGTTTTTTTTGATCCTCTGTATTCCCTTTGTATTGGTAAAAGCGTATTCCGGAGCTAATAGCTGAAGTTAAGCTTTTAAAAGCTATGCCATCTGATTGTTGTTTATTCCATTGATAGGTTTTTTGAAAAAACTCTGACAGATCTTTTGTCGTTATGGCTAATTGTTTTTTGTATTCGTCAAAGGCTTGCTTTTGAGAAATATCTCCCAGTGACCAAGTTTCCAAGTTTTTTATATCTGAGTCGTAAGTTGAATCTGTATCGGGTAGCTCATAAACTGCCCAAGGGCGATATATGGTTTTGTTTAAATTCTCAATAATATTTCCTTTCCATCTTGAAAGTGTGTGCATGCTCCCGCAACTACCCTCTTCGCCCAGTAGTGCATTCGTTTTTGCAATTAGCAACGCAATTGATGCATTTATTTTTTTTGCTGGGGGGGGTAAATTCTTGTGTGGGTTTATTGGAAATGACACAGACTTTATCCAGTGTCGCATCAGGTTTGATCTTATAGGCTTGCGTAAATTCATCTGTGGTAATTAGATAAAAGGAGCCGTTTTTATGTAAGTATAAGCCTAATAGATATTCATATGCGGGTACAGAGTTGGTCATCTGGTTTTCATGCAGAGAAAGCTCTTCACCGTAACCGCCAGCGTATGGAAAAGGTGAGTTGCTGGCGGCCATATATGCAGTTTCGCACGCACCTCCACATCCATGTCCGTGAAACTCTTGAACGTATACTTTTTTATTATTTATAAAATACGGCGCGTCATTTGGCTCGTTCTCTTTCCTCACCTGTAGTGTCCAATCTTGAGTGTTTTGAATTGGGCCTGATAAGTTATTATCTGATGGGTGTTGTGAATTTTGTGTGGAGAAAAATTCGTGCTGGGATATCGCAAGTAATGAGTCACAGACAGGGTCTTTATTTTCAGTAAGGAAAGGTTTGAACCATGCTTTACTAAAATCTAAAGTTGTTTGGTTTATTTGTGCTGTCACAATGCTGCTGATGCTCAAGCAGCAAAAAATGGCAATAATTAGCAGGCTTCTATTTCTGTAGGTGTTCATGGCATTCCTTTGGGTTTATATGGTTAAGCTTTAGCATGGTTGTTAGAATCTTGTGATAAGATAACTGTAGATAATAATCATATCCCGCAATCAGTTGGGAACCTATAGTCAGTATCAAGATATTAAAAACACGACTATCTCCGTATTCCTAATCAGCTAGACTAGCTACAATCACCCAATAAAGAAAATAGCAGGAATTGGTGTATGGCTTTTGATCGTGTGTTGGATTTGCGTAGCCTCTTGATGGATTTGGTGGCCGATGGTCGTGTGTCACAGGAGGATGCCAATGTGTTGTTGGGCGCGTCACGCACTCGTGAGCAGGCCATTATGCATCCTATGGCTTATATAGCCTCGCAAAATTTGGATGACCGCGCGCACCCCGGTAAAATGTTGGATGGTGACAGGCTTACGGAATGGTTGTCGGAAAAATCCAACCATCCACTCGTTCATATAGACCCCATGAAAATTAATACCGCTAAGGTGACCGAAGTTATGGGTTACGCCTTTGCGAAACGCCACGGTATTTTGTGTGTTGAGGTGACGCCTGATGAAGTGGTGATTGCCTGTACTCAACCGTTTGTTGCTGGATGGGAGCCGCAGTTGGAGCATGTGGCGCGCCGTCGAGTTAAACGTGTAATCGCTAACCCAGCCGATATTGAACGCTACATGGTGGAGTTTTACACCCTTGCGCGTTCGGTAAGTGGCGCGAGTGGTGGTGCAGCGGCTTCGGCGATTACTAATTTTGAGCAGCTGGTTGAGTTGGGAAAATCGACTGATCCTGATGCTAACGATCAGCACATCGTCAAAATTGTGGATTGGTTGCTGCAATATGCTTACGACCAGCGCGCGAGCGATATTCATATTGAGCCGCGCCGCGAAGTAGGGCGCATTCGTTTTCGTATTGATGGTGTTTTGCATTATGTTTACGAATTGCCCGCGAATGTTGCCACTGCGGTTACTAGCCGCTTTAAAGTATTGGGTCGCATGGATATTTCCGAGCGTCGCAAACCGCAAGATGGGCGCATTAAAACTCGCCGCAATGATGGCAGTGAAATTGAATTGCGTATGAGCACCTTGCCGACGGCCTTTGGTGAAAAATTGGTAATGCGTATTTTTGATCCCGAAGTGTTGTTGCGCAGTTTTGCTGATTTAGGTTTGGTGGGCGAAGACTACACGCGCTGGCGAACTATGCTTGATCGACCCAACGGAATTGTATTAGTTACAGGCCCAACAGGTTCCGGTAAAACCACCACGCTTTATTCATCCTTGCGCCAAATTTCTACAGCAGAAGTTAACGTGAGCACCATCGAAGATCCTATCGAAATGGTGGAAGAAAGTTTTAATCAAACCCAAGTGCATCACAAAATTGGTTTGGATTTCGCCGCGGGTATTCGCAGCTTAATGCGACAAGATCCGGACATTATTATGGTGGGCGAAATTCGCGATTTGGAAACCGCACAAATGGCAGTGCAAGCTGCGCTTACTGGGCATTTGGTGTTATCGACTGTTCACACTAACGATGCGCCCTCCACCGTTGCACGTATGTTGGACTTGGGAATTCCCTCTTACTTAATTAATGCGACTTTACTCGGTGTAATGGCGCAGCGTTTAGTGCGCACGCTCTGCCCACACTGCAAAGAAGAAGGGCAAATTAGTAGTGATGATTGGCAGCAATTAGTTGCTCCTTGGAAAGTGAATGTACCCGCAAAAATCTATCGCCCTGTAGGTTGTTTGGAGTGTCGCAATACGGGCTATTTGGGGCGTCAGGGTTTGTACGAAATTTTGGTGTTATCCGAAACCTTGAAAGAAAAAGTCACTAGTGATTGCAATATTATTGATATGCGCCGTCAGGCCATGAAAGAGGGGATGCGTACGTTGCGGTTATCCGGTGCACAAAAAATTGCAGCGGGTTTAACGACTTTAGAAGAAGTGCTGAGAGTGGCACCTCCTGCAGAAAAAGTAGTTTAAATTCATTAGATCTAATATTAATTAAAAACATAAATTTTGTAGCAAATTTATGTTTGTGCGCTTGGGTCACTATTTTTTTAGTACACTGAATTTACATTTATATACTTCATATAACAAAGCAGTAGCTTTTTCTGCAAAAAATCTCAATCGATTGCTATTTTCATTTCTCCACCAGCTTGCGAAACCCCTGATTGAATATAAGCTTATTTGAAAAGGGGTTCATCACTATCCAATTATCTTCTTAATCACCTGAGGAATATGAAATGAAATTATTGGCTATATCTTCAACATTTTTTATGGCTTTATTATCGGTTGGTACGCTTGCAGAGGATTTTGGTACGGCAAAAGATGCTGAGGCTATGGTAGGAAAGGCTATAAGCCATATTAAATCAGTTGGGGCTGAAAGCGCTTATGCTGACTTTACTGGGCAAAAGCCCGACTTCATAAAAAATGATGTCTATGTGGTTGTTTATAGTATGGAAGGGAAGGCGTTAGCACACGGACAAAATCCGAAACAAGTGGGTAAAGATTTGATTGAGTTTAAAGATGCCGATGGCAAAGAGTTTATAAAAGAACGCGTTGAGCTCGCTAAAACAAAAGGAAAATTTTGGCAGGATTATAAATTTACAGACCCTGTCACTAAGAAAATATTACCTAAATCTGCTTACTGCGAAAAACTGGAAAGCTCTATTGTATGTGCTGGTATTTACAAACGTTAAGTGATTGAGTTTTGCGAAGGTTCAAATAGACGGAGCGCGCGGGTTTCATGAAAATACGTGAAAAATTGTTATCTTTGCCATCAATGGTCTTAGCTTTTATGCTGGTTTTAGGCGTGGTGGCAGTTTTTTCTATGAATAAAATGAGTCATTCTGCGCGTGACATCTATGAGGTTCAGTTTAAAAAGTATCAATTGAGTACATCGGTGCTGGATGACGCTAGATCTGCCAATATAGGTGTATATAGACTTTTTACGTGGATGAACAATTATGATGAAAAAAAGATAAAAGCTGCTTCAGCAGAGATTGCAAAAAGTATTGACGATGCAATGATAAAATCGAATGAACTTTTGCAAAGTGAAAATTTAAGTGACGCAGAAAAAAATAGTTTGCAGAGTGTCATTACGAATTTAGCAACCTATAAAAAGGAAATAGCACAATCCATTGAAATGGCTGAAGTAGATCCCAACATGGGGCTTTCATCCATGCAGGCCGCCGATAAAACGTTTTTAAAACTGCAAGAAACTATTCAACTGCTTGTTGAAGGTGCAAATGACTCCGCTAAAGCACAATATCAAACAACATCAAACATATCTAAAAGTGCGCTAATTAGTTTCATTGCTATTTTACTGGCTGCAATAGCGTGTAGTGTTGTTATTAGTTTGTGGTTGGGTGGAAAAATCATTCACTCGCTGCAACAGACAATTGCTATAGCCAAGCGGATTGCGCGGGGTGATTTGACGGGTACAGTGATTGTTGAAGGTAAAGACGAAATAGCTGAACTGGAAATGGCCTTGCGTGAAATGCAATCTAATTTGCACGAAATCGTCAGTGGAATAATGGCAGCAGCTGATGCCATACAAACAATGAGTCAGAGTTTAAATGGTTCATCGGCAACAATTGCTTTTGGAATTTCAGAGCAGCATAAAGCGGCTACCACCATGGCATCCGCAATTGAAGAAATGTCTATGAGTATTCAGGTTATAGACACGCATGCGCAATCTGCAGATGCCGCCATGCATGAGTCTAATATGCTTGCGCTCGATGGAAAAACTGTGTTGGAAAATGTAAAAGAATCTATGCGCCGCATAGAGGTATCGTCTCAGGAGACTCGAAATGTTGTTGAGTCCTTGGGCAAAGAGTCTGAGCAAATCTCTAATATTATTAGTGTTATTAAAAGCATTGCGGATCAAACAAATCTACTTGCGCTGAATGCTGCAATCGAAGCTGCTCGAGCCGGCGAGCAGGGGCGTGGGTTTGCAGTCGTGGCAGATGAAGTTCGCAGTCTCGCGGCGCGCACAGCGTCATCGACACTAGAAATTACAGCAATGATAAATGCGATACAGGCGGGCGTTGCGGGTGCAGTGAGCGGTATGCAACTGGGAGTGGCTCTTGTTTCGGACGGTGGTGTTTTGGCCGACAACGCGGAAAAGGCCGTCGATCAAACAGTTCGCAAAATGTCTGAAGTGACTACTATGGTAAGCGAAATGAGTTCAGCACTACGCGAACAGCGATCTGCCAGCGGCATGATTGCGAATGAAGTGCATCTTATTGCTGAGATGGGAGAAAAAAATTCCTCAGCCTCCGGTGCCGCAACCCAGGCAATTGCGCGTCTCCATGAGTTGTCTGTCAATATTCAAAAAATGGTAAGTCGGTTTAACATCTAGTCCCGCGACGACGGGTATATCTTTTTTACTTTATCTCAATGTACAAGGTGTCTTTATAAATACACCTTGGCTGCATATTTCCTTTCCCTAATAAGGCACTTGGTTCGGTTATTGCCTTAGTCATATTAGATTCGCAAAACTCTTATATAAAGACCTAGTCTGGTTTTATGTGCATGATTTAGGTGCGCCAAAATATTACTCGCACTGTTTTGTGTCGCTGGGTGCTGGCAATGGTTCGCTGATTTTCTTCCGATAAAGAAGGGTTGTTTTTATGGCTATACGTGTTGCCATTCACCATATTACTGAATATACATTTGATCGGCTAACATCGCTGTTTCCTCATGTATTGCGTTTGCGCCCAGCACCTCATTCGCGCACCAAAATACATAGTTATTCATTAAAAATAGAACCAGAAAATCATTTTATTAATTGGCAGCAAGATCCCTTTGGGAATTTTCAAGCACGCTTGGTCTTCCCTGATCAATGCGAGAAACTAAAAATTTCCGTAGAAGTTATCGCAGAGATGACTTCCATTAATCCCTTCGATTTTTTTGTAGAAGATTACGCAGAATATATTCCTTTCAATTACGACGAACAATTAAAGCGCGAATTACTTCCCTACTTGGAGGTCACTGAAAAAGGTGCGCAATTGTTAAAGCTAGTGGGTGATATAAAAGCTGAAATGCGCCACCGGGTTGTTTCAGAAAAACCTTGGCATGTGAACGATTTTTTGGTGCAAGTAAATCAAAAGCTACAGCAAATGATTGGCTATGGCGTGCGTCTTGAACCTGGTATTCAAACCTGTGAAGAAACGCTTACGCTTGCAAAAGGTTCCTGTCGCGATACAGCATGGTTATTAGTGCAAGTGTTTCGCCATTTGGGCTATGCCGCACGTTTTGCTTCGGGATATTTGGTGCAACTCACAGCAGATATTAAAGCCCTCGATGGCCCGAGTGGTCCGGAAAAAGATTTCACTGACTTGCATGCATGGACAGAAATTTTTATTCCCGGTGCAGGCTGGATTGGTTTGGATCCGACTTCAGGTTTGCTTGCAACTGAAGGTCATATTCCACTGGCGTGTACGCCAGATCCAATTTCTGCTGCGCCAATCACGGGTGCGACTAGCAAATGTGAAGTTGAATTTTCTTATAGTAATGAAGTCTTCCGTGTGCTGGAAGATCCGCGCGTAACAAAACCTTATACCGAAGAACAGTGGGCTACCATTAATGCGCTCGGCGCAGCAGTTGACCAGCAATTAATTGAACAGGATGTGCGTTTAACCACGGGTGGTGAACCTACTTTTGTTTCGATTGATGATATGGAATCTGAGCAATGGAATACCGGTGCATTGGGTGCCGATAAATTAAAGCTGGCAAAAGATTTGTTGCTGCGTATGCGCAATAGTTTTGCGCCTTCGGGTCTGTTGCATTATGGTCAAGGCAAATGGTATCCCGGTGAAGAAATTCCGCGTTGGGCGCTGGGTTGTTTTTGGCGTACCGATGGACAACCACTCTGGCGCGATGAAAAATATTTAGCGCGTGTTGATAAGTCTTACGGGTTCAATCACGAGCATGCAAAAAAATTCGCGCAGGCTTTGTGTAAAAAAATTGTTGTTAATAGCGATCATTTAATTCCCGCTTACGAAGATGTGCTTTATTACTTGTGGGCAGAACAACAATTGCCCGTGGGTGTTGATCCACTCAAGGCTGACTTAAAAGATGATTTGGAGCGACGCCGGTTAGCGAAATTGTTGGCACGCGGTTTAAACACAGAAACAGGTTATGTGTTGCCCATAGAATGGAATTACATGCATAGCAGTTGGTTGACGGGGCGTTGGAAATTGCGCACTGGCGAACTCATGCTCATTCCTGGCGATTCCCCACTGGGTTTGCGCTTGCCGTTAAACTCGGTCGGGTTTCCTGAAAAAGAATACGACCGCTACCAACCGGAATCGGATCCTATTGAGGAAAAGCCTGCGTTAAGCAGTGCTGGAAAAACGCAGCAAGCTGTACGTGTGAGTTCACTCGAGCAACTCGTACAAAAATTCTCATCAAAAAAGAAAACAAGTCAGCAAGCAGAAACGCAAAAAATTGCTGAGCAAAAAATCAATACAGCATCTGAAGTCACGCGCAATTACCTAGAAGCAGGCTATGTAATTCGTACGGCCATGTGCTTTGAAGCACGTGAAGGTCGTCTGCATATTTTTATGCCGCCGCTCACCTATTTGGAACACTACGTAGCCTTAATTGAAGCGATTGAGGATGTTGCTAAAGAACTCGATATGCCCTTGGTATTGGAAGGATATGAACCACCCAAAGACTATCGCCTCAAGAAATTTTTAATTACACCAGACCCGGGTGTGATTGAAGTGAATATTCATCCAGTGGAAACCTGGGCTGAATTAGTTCGCAACACAGAAACACTTTATGAGGATGCACGTCAAACGCGTTTGGGCACAGAAAAATTTATGTTAGATGGCCGTCACTCGGGAACAGGTGGTGGAAATCACGTAACTTTTGGTGGTTGGACGCCTGCCAACAGTCCATTTTTGCGTAGGCCAGATTTGCTGCGCAGCTTGGTGACGTTTTGGCAGCATCATCCAGCGCTTTCTTATTTGTTTTCGGGATTATTTATTGGACCAACCAGTCAATCACCGCGAGTGGATGAAGGTCGCGATGAAATGCTTTACGAATTGGAAATCGCATTTAAACAAATGCCCGATGGTTTGGTTGATCAACCTTGGCTTACAGATCGCTTGATGCGCAATTTGTTAATCGATATTACCGGTAATACCCATCGTGCTGAATTTTGTATTGATAAGCTTTATGCACCGGGCACAGCGAGTGGGCGTCAAGGCATTTTGGAATTTCGCGGTTTTGAAATGCCCCCCCATGCAAGCATGTCGCTGGTACAAATTTTATTGTTGCGCTGTTTAATTAGCCGCTTCTGGAAAGAGCCTTACAAGCAACCGCTTGTGCGTTGGGGTACGGCGCTGCACGATAAATTTATGTTGCCGCATTATGTGTGGGAAGATATGCGCGATGTAGTGCGCGATTTAAATGAACACGGCTATCCATTCCAACTTGAATGGCTTGCGGCTTTTGAAGAATTTCGTTTTCCACATTATGGCCGTGTGCAATTGGATGATATTCAAATTGAATTGCGTTGGGCAATTGAACCTTGGCATGTGTTGGGTGAAGAAATTTCCAGTTTTGGTACATCGCGCTACGTAGATTCATCAATTGAGCGCTTGCAAGTAAAAGTGGCAGGGCTTACTCCGGGGCGCTATGTGCTCGCCTGTAATGGTCGTCGGGTTTGCTTAAATGCAACAGGAAAGCACGGTGAGTTTGTCGGCGGGGTTCGCTATCGCGCATGGCAACCGCCATCGGCTCTACATCCAACCATTGGTATTCACGCACCGCTGGTGTTTGATTTAATTGATACTTGGAATGGAAAATCTATTGGTGGATGTACCTATCATGTAAGCCATCCCGGTGGGCGCAGTTATGACCGTTTCCCGGTAAATGCGAACGAGGCTGAATCGCGTCGTGGCAATCGCTTTTTTGATTTTAATCATACGCCCGGTGCGTTGCCTGTCACGCCTGCTGGCAAGATTCTGCGCGAATTTTTCGAGCATAAGCATCCTCCTCGCCCTATGGCTCCACCGCCGGAAGAGCCTGCAGATGAATATCCACATACCTTGGATTTACGGCGATAAAGTTAAATAGGGAATCTCGTTCCCAAGCTTTTGTTTGGGAACGATTCGGATCTTCGAGTAAATTAAATGATTTACCGCTTTGCTTAGAACAAATTAGCTCTCGGCTACTTTATAAAACATAGGAGTGGAAAAAGGCGCTAAAATGATTTTGATATTTTTAACCATAGACACCATAAATCATGAATCCTTATTCCGCGCAGATGGAAAATCAAAATATAAATCGTGAATTCACATATCAACCATCAATAGATGGCATGGATGAAGCCTACTTAGATTCTGGCGAAATCCGCTCGCATTGGAAATATCTGCTAGAAAGCTTGCACAGTCTTGGTGCTGAAGCCATAGATGAGCGTCAAAAGAAAGTTCGCCGCATACTGCGCGATGATGGTGCAACTTACAAGATTTATGATGAGCCAAACGCGAACCAAACGTGGCAATTAAATCCCGTTCCGCTGCTGATTAGCAGTGAAGAGTGGAGTCATACTGAATCGGCCTTGGTCGAGCGTGCAGAGTTATTTAATGCAATTTTGCTGGATATTTATGGCGATAGAAAATTAATCCAGCAAGGTATTATTCCTCCCGAATTACTATTTTCTCACGCAGGTTATTTGCGCCCTTGTCATCAAGTAAAAATGCAAGCCGATCACCAATTGATTTTACACGGTGTAGATTTGGTGCGCGGAGCTGATGGAAAAATGAAAGTCATGGCCGACCGCACCCAAGCGCCTTCAGGTGCAGGTTACGCGTTAGAGAATCGCACGGTAATGAACCGCGTTTTTCCCAGTTTATTCCGCGATAGTCATGTTCATCGTCTCTCATTATTTTTTTCGCGCATGCGCCAAAAATTACATGAGTTAAATCCTAATGGCGGTATTGCACGTATCGTTGTACTAACGCCGGGCGCTTACAACGAAACCTATTTCGAACACGCTTACCTTGCAAACTATTTAGGCTTTCAATTAGTGCAGGGCAGTGATCTCACAGTACGTAATGGCTACGTTTGGATGAAATCGCTCGATGGTCTGAAGCGCGTGGATGTAATCTTGCGTCGAGTTGATGATGTTTATTGTGACCCTGTCGAACTAAAAGGCAATTCACAATTGGGTGTGCCGGGGTTGTTAGAAGTTGCACGCATGGGCAATGTGGCTATCGCCAATCCACTCGGTTCCAGTGTGTTGGAAAATCCTGCGCTATTGCGCTATCTACCCAGTATTTCCAAAGCACTGCTTGGCCGCGAATTGCAAATGGAATCGGTCAAAACTTGGTGGTGTGGCGATAAACAAGATTTGGAATATGTATGCGCTAATTTAAAAAATCTTTTAATCAAACCAACTTACCGCAAGCCCGGTTTGTATGAGGTTTATGGCGCAGAGCTGGATGATACAAAATTACAAGCTTGGCAAAATCGCATTCGTAAACACCCTTATCAATTTGCGGCACAAGAATATGTTGCCAGTGCAAAAACACCTACTTGGCATCAGGGGCAATTTTTACCGCGAGCTTCTATCTTGCGAACCTTTGCGGTGGCGAGTGAATCATCTTACGCTGTGTTGCCCGGCGGTTTAACGCGGGTTAATTTGGATGCAGAGAAAAAAATTATTTCCAACCAACGTGGCTCGGTATCAAAAGATACGTGGGTGCTTGCATCTGAACCAGAGAAATATGTAAGCCTGCGTACACCAGAGTCACAACAAATGCAGGAAGGGATTGGTGAATTACCCAGTCGAGTGGTGGAAAATTTATTTTGGATGGGGCGCTATGCTGAACGTGCAGAATCTGCATTGCGTTTATTGCGCACTGTATTTGTTCAGCTTAATAAAACGGAAGCCTTGCCCGATAGTATTTTCAGAACGCTGTTGAAATCTGTAACAGATGTGACTTCAACTTATCCCGGTTTTACCAGTTTTGATGAAGAGCTACTTAAAAATCCTGAAACAGAAATGATTTCCATCATTTTGGATCAGAACCGTATTGGCAGCGTTGCAAATAATTTAATTGCGATGATTAAAGCGGCAGAGCAAGTGAAGGAGCAACTATCAAGTGATACTCAGCGCATTATCAATAATATTGGCGATGAGCTTGATAATTTAAAAGCCACTTTAAAACCCGGTGCGCTCTCTGCGCCGGAAGAAGCCCTTGGTCCGCTAGTAACCGCGTTACTTGCATTTGCAGGGTTGATTCATGAAAGTATGATTCGTGGAAATGGTTGGCACTTTATGGAAATGGGGCGGCGTATGGAGCGCGCGCTGCAAATTATCAGCGGCTTACGTTCCATGCTCACCAGTAAATTTGACGATATTGAACAAGAGGTTTTGGTTGAGACTGCATTGTTGTGCGGCGAAGCCTTAATCTCTTATCGTCGCCGCTATCAGAATGGTGTCAATATTGAAAATGGTTTGGAAATGATTTTGTTGAATGCGAACAATCCACGTTCATTGATTTTTCAAATTGAAAATTTAGCAATGCATTTTACCGATCTCCCTGGTAATAAAGAAATACTCAGTGCAGAAAATAAATATTTGTTAGAGGCGACAACAGCATTAAAACTCAGTGATGTGAAAGTACTTGCGCAAACTGATACTGGTGTCCGTCAGGAGTTGGATCAAATTTTAGCGCGGGTGCAGTATCTTATTAGCAGTGCAGCCAAAGCCATTAGTCAACGTTATTTTGATCACGCACAAGGGCCACAGCTGTTGGTAAAAAATACCGAGTGGCAAGACCATCTGTGAACTGGCGGGCAGTAATTAATATGAGTAAATCTTTTCTATGAAATATATTGTTCGCCATAGTACTCGTTATAAGTACGCACTATCTGTGAGTAATTGTTATAACGTCGCTTATGTATTGCCGCGCAATACTGCTCTACAGCAAGTGGATGCGGTCGATATAAAAATATTGCCTACTGCGACCACACACAACACACGCACAGATTGTTTTGGCAATCAATTCCTGCAATTTTCTATTGAAAAAGATCACAGCGAATTAGAGTTATCGATTACCAGCACGATTGACGTCAAGGATGTTGAAGCCAATATCAATTTGGATTTTGGTAATCCCTGCAGCTATGTAAAATATTTGTTGGAACACACCAAAACAATTGACTGCGTAAATGCGCGTGAATTTATGTTGGATTCTGTGATGGTACAGTCACAACAATATCTTGCTGATTACGCCGCACCTTCTTTCACCGATGATCGCCCATTTTTGTCAGCAGTCATGGAATTAACCCAGCGAATTTTTACGGATTTTACCTACGACCCCGAATTTTCTGATGTGGCAACGCCGCTCACAGAGGTGTTTAAACACAAGCGCGGTGTGTGTCAGGATTTTGCGCATCTAGCCATTGGCTGCTTGCGTTCGCTCGGCTACCCCGCGCGTTACGTGAGTGGCTATTTGGAAACCTTGCCACCACCGGGCGAAGAAAAATTAATTGGTGCAGATGCCACGCACGCATGGTTTGCTGTTTATTCGCCGGGTGAAGGTTGGTTTGAGTTTGATCCAACCAATAATAAAGTCACAGGCGAACAGCACATTACAACCGCGTGGGGGCGAGATTATTCTGATGTAACACCGCTTAAAGGCGTAATTTTCGGTGGTGGGCATTCGCCACAATTATTTGTGTCAGTGGATGTGCAGAGAGTTGTTAATTAATTGTAAAAATTAGCGTAAATAAAAAAGGCGATCCCAAAATTGGATCGCCTTTTTTATTTCACAACCGAATTTAAAACACCAACTTACTACCTGCGTAAATCATCATAACAGCAAGTGCTGGGCGCAAATATTTTTCTGCAGCGCGATTGGCTAAGTGGCTGCCCAAATAAATGCCAGGCAATGAGCCAACCAACAAGTTAACCAACAAGCCCCAATCTACATTGCCAAAACTGGCGTGGCCGATACCGGCTACCAAGGTTAACGGAACGGCGTGGGCAATTTCAGTTCCCACTAAACGCACTACAGGCAAGAGTGGGTAAAGCAGGAACAGAGCTACTGTGCCTAATGCACCAGCACCAATCGATGTCAGAGTCACAATCACGCCCATCACCAAACCGATAATCACAGTAGAAACATCTTGCTGCTTGCGGGTCATGCGCGTAAGCCACACGTCATTTTTATGGCTGTAATCCATAATTTTTTGCTTGAACAATATCGCCACAGCGGTCAATAGCATTGCCCAGCCGAGTGATTTTTTAATCATCTTATTTACGGTTGCGGTATCTAAACCACTAGAGTGCAATACCCACAAGGTCAGAAGCGCTGCAGGAACACTCCCCATCGCAAGCAACAGGGTAATGCGCCAATCAATATTACGTTTCTTATGGTGCACATGAATGCCACCGGATTTGGTGATGGCGGCATAGAGCAAATCTGTGCCTACAGCATTCGCTGGGCTTACGCCGAAAAACAGCAGAATTGGCGTCATCAAAGAACCACCGCCTACACCTGTCAAACCAACCACGAAACCAACGAACAAACCTGCAAGCGCGTAGGGATACTGAAAATCCATAAATTTAAAGCCCGAATTGTTTAATTTTGATCAGCTGATGTTGAGTTTTCAGCAAAGGCGCGCAGGTTAACAGCATCTTTCACTGTTTAAAAAGGCTAAATAGTTTGGGGGTTATGCTTTTGGAGCATAAGCTCGCGATAGGTTTAGGTTTCTATTTGGGCTAGTAATTGGGGTATTAGCCAAACTGCTTTTATTTTGTTTGTAAAAAATATTTCACATATGGCTTGATGTTTTAAATTATATATCATATAAATAATATGTGGATGCAGTAGTGGCAGGAGGTCGAGAAATTAAACTGGGGTGGGAAGTTAAACCCGGTTCAATTGTGAGAACCCAATACGGGCATAAGCCTGACAACATAAAAATAAAGGTTAAAAAATGAAACTATCAAAAACCGCGGCCCTAGCTCTGGCTGCAGCGGGTCTATTAGTGTCCTCATCATTTGCTGTCGCAGCTGTTGTAAAAGGTGCGGATGTGAGCTGGACATCTGAAATCGAAGCCAATGGTTACAAGTACTACAACCGCAGTGGTGTGCAGAAAGATATTTTTGCCATTATGAAGGAGCAGGGGATGACCGCTGCGCGTTTGCGTGTGTGGGTAAACCCGGCACAAGGTTGGTACAACTCAACGCAAGACGTAGTCGCCAAGGCCAAACGCGCCAAGGCTGCAGGCTTGAGTGTGATGATCGATTTCCACTACAGCGATAGCTGGGCTGATCCGGGCCAACAAACCAAACCGGCGGCTTGGGCAAGTTACACCTTCACCCAGTTGATGGATGCCGTTTATAACCACACTACTTATGTTCTTCAGGCGGTAAAAGATGCAGGCGTTACGCCCCTGTGGGTGCAAGTGGGCAACGAAACCAGCAATGGTATGTTGTGGGCTGACGGCAAAGCATCCACCAATATGAAAAATTATGCGTGGTTTACCAACACCGGCTACAACGCGACCAAGAGTATTTTCCCAAGCGCTAAGGTGGTCGTGCATTTGGCGAACTGCTTTAAAAATGCCGACAACCGCTGGTTGTTCGATGGTTTGGTGGCCAATGGCGCTAGCTTCGATGTGTTGGGCTTCTCCGATTACCCAACCAACGTATCAGGCTCAAGCTGGCAAACCATCAACTCACAATGCCTGACTAACCTAAACGATATGGTTAGCCGTTACGGCAAAGAAGTGATGATCAGTGAGATTGGGGTACCTTGGGATAACACCTCTGCACAAACCATCGTGAAGGACATGGTAACCAAAGTTGGCCAAGTGACTGGCGGTAAAGGCATAGGTATTTTCTACTGGGAGCCAGAAGCTCGTCCAAGTTGGAGTGGCTATACCATGGGCGCTATGGACGCCAATGGTAAGGCGACAGCTGCCTGGGATGCCTTTAAATAAGAGGGATACGTTTAAACAAGCGAAAGTGTTAATTCAATGATGAGTCAAAAAAGCTGGGCGATTTAAGTTGCCCGGCTTTTTTGTTTTTACTGACTACAGCTTTTAATGTTGATTCATTTTTTGCGCGCATTTCTAATACCTGCTGTTATAGTTCGCACCTCATTAGGATTTGTACAACAGGATAATGATGAACACACAAAACCTCACGCGCCAATCTCTCGTAAATCAACCAATTGCAACCTATCGCACCCTGAGATTAAGTCTTGCCATACTAGCGATTTTATTCCCGATTATTTTGGCAATGGGTGCATACCTGCGTGCCGGTTTACCGCTCGCGGGTTCTATTAGCGAGTATTACCATTATTTCGATGTGGTGAAACAAGAGTTCGGCAAAGGCGTTATGCGTGATGCCTTGGTGGGGCTTCTGTGCGGGCAAGCCACTCTGCTATTCGCCTATAAGGGATTTACTCGTCTTGAGGATTACGCGCTCAATATTGCTGGTGTCATGGCAGTGGGGCTTGCGGTGACCCCTATGCGCTGGCCATCGCCTTCTGCATTTGACCCTTTCTCTCCACACGGTGCTTTTGCCGCAGCATTTTTTGTAAGCATCGCCTATGTCTGCATTTGGCGTGCAAAAGATACGCTGCCGTTAATTGCTGATGAAAAGCTACGCAAAAACTACGCGCGCATCTATAAAATTTTAGGTGCAAGTATGATTGTGTTGCCACTGGTTATTTGGGGCTTGCTTTATTATTTACCGCTGAAAAAATCGGTTATCTTTTTCATCGAGGTCGGATCCGTTTATACATTTGCTACCTACTGGTTGGTAAAAAGTAGTGAGGCAAAAATAAGTGGATTGGATAAGAAAGCCGCTGCGGGTGAACTCACTGTTTCGCAACATGGAATTAAAGATATGTTCCGCGACTTACCGGTTCAGCAAAGCGGTTCTGTGGAAAATTGAGGTGTGAGATGAATAAGGATTTTAACTTTCAGCCTATATTGGATGGTCCAACCATCATATTGCGTCCACTCAATAAAGATGATTTTGAAGAATTGTATCTAGCGGCTTCAGATCCCTTGGTGTGGGAGCTGCACCCGGAACCTACGCGTTATCAGCGTGATGTATTTGCAAAAAACTTTTTTGCGGGCGCACTGAGTTCTGGCAGCGCGTTTGTCGTGGTTGATAAAGCCAGTGGAAAAATTATCGGTTCTTCACGATATTACGATTGGGATGCTGAACGCGCTGAGGTTGCAGTAGGCTTTACGTTTCTGGCACGCAGCCACTGGGGTGGAACCACAAATAGTGAAATGAAATATTTAATGCTGGCTCACGCATTCCAATGGGCAAAGTTAGTGTGGTTGCATATAGGCACAGAGAATTGGCGTTCGCGTAGAGCAGCAGAAAAAATCGGCGCAGTATTTTCTCATGTGGATGCGAAAGAGATTAACGGGCTGGTGCGAGAGACTGCATTTTATAAAATTGAAAAAGAGCATTACTCCCTCCCAACCTCCCGCTTCGCAGGGGGAGTGGCTGACTGATCTCCGATTTTTTTACGAAGTAAAATGAAACTCCCTCCCCTGAGAAGGGGAGGGTTGGGGTTAGATCCTTCTCGTTCCCAAGCTCGAAATATTAAAACGAAACCTCTCCAGCAGTAAGATCTGGCGCTTGCGCTATAACAGCTGCGCCAGCAGTGCTGTCGCCAATTTCAATTAACGCGCTTGCTGTGCCATCAAGTGAATTAATTTCTACTGGGCTAATTAATTTAACCCCCCCTCTTACTGAAAAGCTCACGGGTACTTTGTTGTCATGCGTAGGGTTGCCGGTGGCATCTAATAATTGTGCGCGTACAAACACAATATCTTTCACGCCGGTTTGCGGAGCTTTGCCGCTGGAATCAATAGTCAGTTTAAGTTGCGATGCTTTTCCAGCAGTTGCAACCTTATGTTCGCTCACTGCTTTATCGCCCACATAAGCAACCGCTTTTAATTCACCGGCTTTAAACGCTTTTACCGCAAAGGTAAAAGGTGGATGTTTTAAATTAGTCGTATTTTTATTGGCATCAGGCTTTTGTTTGCCTAATGACTCGCCGTTTAAAAATAATTCCACTTGTTCGGCGTTGCTGAATACGCGTACATCCAGCGTCGATTTTTCATTCCACTCGCTCGCAATAAACACCATAGGGCCGCTGGCAAATTTGTCGGATTTCTCTGCAATATCGCGTTGGCTTTGGTAGAAGTAATAGGAGTATTTTGGCAAGCGATCAATGCTCATTACACCAGATGATTCTAAATCGGGCGAATAACCACGGTTGTAGTCAAACATCACCCAATAGCCATCGGAATAGGCGGGAGTGCTTGCAAGGTTATCGTTATGAGCTTCTTGAATGTTGGAAGCTTGTTGCAACAAACGTTTTTCACCATCACCTAATAATTGGCGGCTAGAGCGATCTGTTTGTAGTAAATTGCTCCACGCTGTTTGGTTTAAACCGGCGTTCATTGCGTAATATTCCCAATCGCCGTATTCGCTTACGTTGTAAGGCTTGGTTGGTGCTTTGTAATGTTCCAAACGATGTTGGCGCGCTTGCAAATAAATATCGTAACCATATTCTTGCCAGCCAGCAGAGTAAACATTTTTGCCGGGATATTCTTCGTGAACAATTTTAGTCAATGAATCAATAAAGGGTTCGGTCATCCATGATTCATTGAGCGAACACTCCCACGCAAGTACAGATGCATGGTTGCGGTCGCGACGAATTAAATCGCGGCAGGTCTGTTGAATTTGCGCTTGGAAAGCTGGGTCTTCAGAAAAATATTGCCAACCTAAAACAGAATCCAGCAATACCAAACCTAATTCGTCTGCTGCATCCATAAATGCGGGTGAGTGAGGGTAGTGCGACAGGCGCACATAATCAAAGCCAGCAGCTTTCATACGTACAGCATCGCGATAGTCAGCCGCATCAGACGTTGCGTAGCCAACATAAGGATGTTCTTGATGTTGATTCACGCCGCGCAAAAAGGTTTTCTTGCCGTTGATCAGTAATTGATGATCAGCCGTAAAAATAAACTCGCGAATACCTATGCGCGTATTTTTTTCTTCTACCAAATTATCGCCATCAAATACTTGGGTAACCAAAGTGTAGAGGTGAGGATTTTGTGGTGACCAAAAATTGGGTGATTTTACGTTCAATTGCAATTCAATATCTGTAGTTGATTTGGTTGCAAGTTTTTGTACTTCAGTTTTGCTTTCTACTACCAGCTTATCACCATCCATCAACTTTTGATTGAGATGAACACTCTTTTCATTTGAACTGCTGTTGATGAGGTTGGTTTTGACTTTGACAGTAGCTTTTGCATCAGTGACTTCTGGAAATGTAACGAAAATTCCACCGCCTGCGGTTTTATTTTCTGCAACGGCATCGCTAATATACAAATCATTTTTAACGATTAAATAAACATTGCGATAAATTCCACCGTAGGTATTGAAATCCAAATCCTTCAGAGGCTTTGGGCCGGTAACGGCGCTATCGCGGTTATCCAAGTGCACAACCAATTCGTTTGGTGCATCGAATTTTAATTCGCTGGTGAGATCAACAGTGAAGGGCAAGTAGCCGCCCAAATGGCTGGCGATTTTTTTGCCGTTAAAAAATACTTCTGCGGCATTCATTGCAGAGTCAAAGCGAATAAAAACCGGTTTGTTTTTCCAACTGGCATCTGCAGTAACGGCTTTTTTATACCAAGCATCACCTTGCCATTGATTGGTAACTACCAGCGATTCAATTTCTGTGGTGTGTGGTAGCTGTACTTTTTCCCAACCGGTTAAAGCAGTTCCGGTAGCGAGGTCTGCCGCTTTATCTGATTTAACAAATTGCCAGTCATTATTGAACAGGGTTTCGCTGGCGAGACGTGGTGCTTTGTCGTGTTGGCTGCAGGCGCTGATAAAACCGGTGAGAGCTATGGCTAATCCCACTTTAACAAAATGTTGTTTTGTTTTTTTCATAATGATTTCTCACGAATAGAAATTACGAT
>JAGKXD010000150.1 GCA_021151525.1 Cellvibrionaceae bacterium
TTTAAATACTAATTTTGCATCCAAAATAATTAATGCAGTTCCACGCAAGGGGCGGAACTTCACCATATTCAAACTGGTAGGAACATAAAGCGTGTGAACATACTCGCCAAATTTTTGAATTTGAATACCACCAACCGAAACATCCGCCGTGCGACGCAACATGTTAAACATACTGATGCGGGTATAACGCGCAAAACGTTCATTAATCATTTCGAGCGTAGGCATACGCCCACGCACGATACGATCTTGACTGGTTAAATCATAGGTTTTTACCGTACCGGGTTCTAAATCCGATTCGGTTTCTATGTCGCCGTCATCAACGCCGTGTAAGAGCGCGTCAATTTCGTCTTGCGATAATAGATCTTGCACGAGTGGTTACCCTTCTATGGCGCGAATAACTATTGCATTACAAATTGAGTAAATAGTACTTGTTCGATATTGGCAGGAGCCTTTTTCTCTTTTGACTTTTCTTTAGAATCTTTTTCTTTCTCTTTTTCAGCACCTGCGGCTTCTTCTTTGGTAATTATGTCCTGAACAATTTGCAGAGCAGCAGCGCGCAACTTTTCTTTGCCTTCGGTTGTTTGCAACTCATCAAATACTTGATTACTTAACAACATAACTAAACCGTTACGCACCGCAGGCATGTGCAACTCCAAGGTTTTTAGTACCGCAGGATCGCGATACATTAGCGTCAGTTCTGCTTGCAAAAAACGTTGGCGTCCATTGACATCGTAGTTAACGGTGAAGCTCGGCTTCAAAGGATAATAAATTGCAGGCGCAGCGGCTGGCTCACTCGCTTCTGAACTAGCTTCACCACCCTCTTCCGCATGTTTTGAGGCCATCATTTTAGATACGATGAAGAATGTTGCCCCTACGGAAATCAAAACCAATAAAACCGCTATCCCGATAAACATCAACAGCTTTTTCTTTTTTTGCTTGGCCTCATCTGCAGCTGCATCGGGCTGAGCTGCCTTATCATCTTTGTCTTCTTTTTTGCCTGCGGCCATGTCAAAACTCCGTCACTTTCTGTGGCTAATAGGGTTTCAGCAATAGCTATGCCAGCTATTGCTTACTAAAGCGTAGCAGTGGATTGTTTGATTGCTAGCGGAGTGCTGCGGTGAAATGGCTTTTTTTGCCCCCTGCTTGCAGAGATGACTGCATTACAAACAAGATGCTCAAATATTCGGCGGGAAGTGAAGCCGAGGGATAAACAATATAGTTAATAGTGAGGCGTCATCCCTTTTTCCTGAGGGATGACGATTTTTTTAGCGACGGCCTTCATAAAGGATTTTCGCGGTGCTTATAAGCAGTTGCAGGTTAAGCGTAATGATCAACCAAACGCTGTTGCTTGATAAGACTTACCGCCACTTGCGGCTCCTCTTCTGCAATCACATCATTATTGGCAGTTTGCCCCTGCTGTTCTTTAGTGTCACCTTGCTGACGATTGAAAGACTTATCCGAGACATCAACATTCACCAGATTCAACCCTTGCTCACTAAACATATCGCGTAAGCGCCCTAGGTTTTGATCTAAAACTTCACGCACTACGGCGTGATGACTCGTAAAGTTAATCGTTGTTTGATCCTGATTAACGCTAACTTTAACTTGCATGGGCCCTAAATTTTCTGGATTCAAATGAATCTCTGCAGCACTCACATTTTGCGCAGCCAGCCATAAGACTTTTTCCCCTACCGCTTGACTCCATTGCGGCTGCCCTACTGGAACAGGCACAGCAGTTTGAACAACAAAACTACGTGCCGCTGGTGTTTGCGCGTCGTTAAAGCGCGCCATAGATTCCAGTACATTGGTTGTACTTGAGGACACTGAATTAGTTGCCTGAGCAGTGCTGGTTGCAGAGGAATTGTCATCGCGCACGGCTGTTTCAGGATGCGCAAGATTCTGTAAGGTTTTCTCAAAAGCAGACTTTAAATCTATGGTTGGCTCCGGTGACGACCTTTCAGGTGTTGCCGCTAAATCACCGCCCTTGGCTGTAACAGTTGCCTTGGTAGGCAATTCGCTGCCCAGCTTAGCTGCCAAGCCACTGAGCATCTCCTCGTCAGAAACGTCTGCAGTCGATGCGCTTGAGGTGGAACCCAGTGGTGAATTTGCACGCACGCCCATAACAAGTGGGGTCACCTCACCATCTGCAACTACATCCGGCGCTTTATCCGCTGGAGCTTGAGGCACCAATAAGTCTGCGGCTAATTCTTGTGCAGCTGAAGATGCATCCACATCACTCACTATTGGGGTTAGAGTTTTATCGCTGGTATTCGTGGTTGGTACTTGATCCTTAGTAGTTGTGCTTGATTTCTGATTTGTTAATCCAAGCTCTTTTACGAAGGTGCTTGTTTCAACTGCATCTGTTTGATCGGCATTAGCTGCTGCACCCGACACTACTGCCGCCCCAGCGATAGTATTAGGATTCGCAACAGTAGGTGTGACTGTTGACGCTGCTTCTACGCTCGGCACAGGAGACGTTAAGGGCTGAGCTACAGCAAGAGGATTAATCAGAGCAGCATTAGCCGTTGCCGAATCATCGGCGGGTAGTTTTTTATTCGTATCTTTCTGAGCAGACTCTTGATCAGGCGAATTCTTGCTTGAAGATTGAGAGCTCGCACAATTTTCATTGGTATCTGGAGCTGCACCTGCGTTGCCAACATCTTGATCTCGATCGCTGTTTTCATCCACGTCTCTGCTGGGCGCAGCGGGCTTTTTCTCCACTTCGTTAGCGGGCTTGCGGTTATCAATAGCAGCTACCTTTTTAGCCACAGGTTTTGCGGCTCTTGCATCCTGTTCACGCACATTTTCATGCACGTCTCGCAAGCTCTGTTGAAAACTAACGGAGTCTTGTTGTTCATCTTGATAATTGCGTTTAGGGGCGGGAATTTGCGCTGCTTGAGGCTGCACAGTTTTGAGTAGGATATTGTTGTACGCTGAGCTGTTATTCATTGCCGCCACCTCGCCTTATTACCGCCGCAAATCCACAAAAAACGGCAAGGACTTGCCGCTTAAAATAGATTTTGTTATTGATTCACGAATTCAAGAGGATAAAAGCAAGGTGGGTGCCAAACACGAGGACATGTATAAATTTTTATTGTGAGCGCAATACGCTCAGCTGAGGAAGTCTTGCATCATTTTTTTTACGACCGCGAATTCCTGTTCTATTGCGGCAATATCAGACGATAAGCTCGTAAAATCTTGCGCAAGCGCTTTACGTTCAACTGTTGCGCACAGTGTAACCAAATGCAATGCGCCTAAATTACTGCTACTGCCTTTAAAACTGTGCGCGGTTCTACGAATCAAATCGCCATTTTCCCCAGACTCTAGCGAACGCAGCGAGACTAAACGATCCGTTGAGTCCTGCAAAAAAGTTTGAATAAGAAAACCAAAATCGTCTTCCATTACATCTCTAAGTGCGTTTAATGCATCGTAATCTAAATGCTGTGCATCATTCATAAATAAATCCAAACGCTCATCTGTGTAGCGGTTTAATGATTGTTCATTCGATTAATCATTATTAACCCATTCAAACACCACTTCAACCTTGTTGCCTGAACCATAATAGCGAACCGTTTTACACAATTTTTCAACCAAACCAATACCGCGACCGCTATAACCCGTGACTGAGAGTTCTTTACCTTGAAGCGAGCGATAATCAAAACCCGCACCACTATCTTCAACACGCAGCACAAGCGAGCCGCCTTCAATATTGGATGAGTAGGCAAAATAAATATGGACATACCCGGTAGTAATTTCGTTTAACAACTTTTCGCGCTGAGTATAATACTCAGCAAAACCTTCCGGTGTTTTTTTCAAATTTCCGCTTAAACCCAGCACACCATGTTCAAGAGCATTAGAATAAAGTTCCGCCAAAATGGTGTAAAGGCTTCCGCTAAACCCTCTTAAATCGGGTTCTTCTGTTAAGATATTCAACAAAAAAGGTAAAGGATCAAACGATTTAAAACTGGTTGGCATAACCTCAAAGCGCAATTCCCATTCTACGTGGGCGAGCTGCTGCAATTGGTTAAAGTTATAGGTTGGATGACTAATATTTTCCGGCGCCTCCATGCAAATCTCAATCATGGATAAATCATCGTCCTGTTCGCCGGAGCCAATAAAGTTTTTAACGCCTAGAAGAATTTCATCAAACGCCGACTGGCAACTTTCATTCTCTTCGAACAACTGCAATAGCCGCTCTTCACCAAACATTTCACCTTCGGAGTTGCGTGCTTCATGTATCCCATCGGACCACATAAATACACGATCACCAATATCGAGATCATAAAACTGCACATCATCTTTAAAACTTTTATCTGGCAAAACCCCCAAAGGTAAATGGGTGGAGCGCATGGGAATCACTGTTCCATCGTTGCGGTAAATCATTCCAGCAGGAAGGCCGCCATTCCACACTTTTATGCGTTTTCGGCGAAAACTAAAATCAATCATGGTTGCGCAACAAAACAATCCAATAGGTAAAATTGATTTTAATTTTTTATTAATTTCACGCAACACATCTGACATCGAAAAACCTTTATGGACCATGCCATAAAAGGTTGATGCTAATGGCATAGCGCCAATTGCCGCTGGCAATCCGTGACCGGTGAAGTCGCCCAGCAATACCATCATATTGCCATTAGGACGAACACCCGCAACCACAACGTCGCCGTTAAAAACAGCGAGTGACGACAAGAAATAACGAAAATTACTCGCACTTAAACAGCCACTATGCGCCACATTGTCAAACACTTGTTTGGCAACCGTTTGTTCCTGCAATAGCCGTTGATGATGTTGCGATAATTGATCGCGCTGCGAAATCATGGTGTTGTGCAGTTCACGCATGCGATTAAATGATTTAATTTTTGCTTTTAAAATGACGCGATTGTAGGGCTTTGATAAAAAGTCATCGCCACCGGCATCAAGACAATGCACCAGTGAATCAGTATCTTGCAAGGATGTTAAAAAAATAATCGGAACGAGTTCATCTCCTGCCAACTGTTTGATTTGGCGCGCCGCATCAAAGCCGTCGAGCTCGGGCATGAGTGCATCAAGAAGAACTATATCGGGATGTTCTTGCTTAAAAATATTAACGGCTTCTAGCCCGTTTTTTGCGGAGAAAACGTGGTGACCTTCTTTACGCACAATCGTCTCTAAAATAAGACGATCAGCATCCGTATCATCGGCCACAAGAATTTTTAAACTGCGAACGTCATTCATGGCAACCGTTCCCATTCCTTATCCATTATAAGAACTCACAAACCACATTTGAAAAGAACTTCAAATGAGCAAGTTCTTTGCGACTATTGAATAGAAAACAATTGTTCAAAATTTGAAATGAGCAATATTTTTTTCACATCTTGTGAGCAATTTACAATTTCAATATCTGCTCGCTCACCGCCAGCATGGTCACGCAACAATAGCAACATACCTAAAGCTGAGCTGTCTAAATAAGAGGTACCTTGTAAATCTACCCGAAAACGACTGGGAGTTTTTGCAAGCTTTTCATATGCGTTGCGAAACTCCTGATGCGAACTGAAATCAAAACGCCCCTGAATGTAGATGGTCACTTGAGAGCCATCTGCAGAAACGGTAGACGTGATCGCCATAATTTACCTCTATCACATTATTCAAATAATCATTATTTGCATCGTGTCTTCTTAGTAAGACCTAGCCCCTCAGCCCCAAAGCCTTTGGGGTGGCGCACTCTAAGCTTTTATACACCCCTAAGCCTAGCCGATAAATGCTTTTTGTATAGCACGCCCGAGACAAAATCATTAAAAAACCTGTTTTATATCAACCTACTTTTGGTGCATTAGGGTTTTGTACACGGCTTGTCTATTCCGCATTTTCACGCCTGATATATGCTTGACCAACCAGCTCATCAAGCTCCTTTTGCAAGCGTTTTTCCAGCAGTCCGTTTTCTTCTTGCGTCAATTTTTCAATCAGCTCTTTAATCGAGTCGCATTTTTGGCGTGCAATTCTCCATGCCTGACGAAAACGTTCCAACTGTGTTTCAACGCGCTTTAAACGCGCTTCTTGCTCTTTTCGAGCATCGCCCAGGCGTTGAATGAAGCCACTATAAGCAATTAATTCCTGCGGCCTAACCGCCGTTTTTCGCTCGCTGTAGATGTTCAAATATTGCGCGGCATAATCATCTAATTGGCGTAACTGCTCAACTTCAGCGTTTAACTGCGCCTGACATTGGCTAAGTTGTTGCCCGGCTTGCTGCTCTGCACGCTCAGCCAAGGTAAGCACAACTTGCATGCGCTTTGCGCGGGATTCCGCCATAACCTAATCTCTGCGACTTAGCGCTGCTGATGTTGTGACGCCAAAGGACCATTGCCTTTGGGCGCTTGGGTGCGAATAACAGATTGTAGATTGGCAACAGATTCAGGCATGAGTACTCGCTGATTAATGCCCTGCTGAATAAAGGCGCGCAAGTGCGGGAAGCGCTCTATAGCCGCATCGGTTTCAGCATCTGCACCTTGACTGTAAGCGCCAATGGCAATCAGATCGCGATTTTGTTGGTAGCGCGATAAGAGCTGTTTAAAGCGCTGCATTTGCTTGAGATGATCTTCTGGAACAATATTTTGCATAGCACGGCTAATAGAGGCTTCTACGTCAATTGCAGGGTAAATACCCTCCTCTGCCAAGCGACGTGAAAGTACCACGTGACCATCCAGAATTGCCCGCGCCGAATCCGCAATGGGATCTTGCAAGTCATCGCCTTCCGTTAACACCGTATAAAAAGCGGTAATGGAACCTTGGCCTTTATCAGCGTTACCTGCTCGCTCAACCAGCTGGGGAATTTTGGCAAATACCGACGGCGGATAGCCTTTTGTCGCTGGCGGCTCGCCAATCGCCAGTGCAATTTCACGTTGAGCCTGGGCGTAACGAGTAAGGGAATCCATCAACAACAAAACATTCAAGCCTTGATCGCGATAGTATTCTGCGATACGGCTGGAAAGCTGCGCAGCACGCAACCGCATCAAGGGTGCATCATCTGCTGGGGAAGCCACAACCACCGCACGGCGCAAACCCTCTTCGCCGAGAATATGATCGATAAACTCCTTCACCTCACGGCCACGTTCGCCAATGAGCCCTACAACCACAATGTCGGCCGTGGTGAATTTGGTCATCATGCCCATAAGCACACTTTTGCCCACACCTGAGCCGGCCATTAAACCCAATCGCTGGCCACGGCCCACCGTAATTAATGCGTTGATAGCGCGCACACCTACATCAAGTGTTTCGCTAATGGGGTGACGTTGCAGGGGGTTAATTTCTGAAGGACTAAAATCGAGAAACTCATCGCCAATTAATGGGCCTTTGTTATCCAAAGGTTGGCCTATGCCATTCACAACACGCCCCAGCGTTTGCAAACCAATTCGCATGCCTTGTTGCGCGGAAAGAGGAACAACGCGCGCACCAGGTTGCAAACCTTCGACGCGTTTGATGGGCATTAAAAATACGCGATCACCCGCAAAGCCAACAACTTCAGCCTCTATACGACGACCATCATCGTTAATAACTTCGCATTGTTTTCCCACAGAAACTTTTAAACCAACAGCCTCCAGTGTCAAACCTACTGAACGAGTAATACGCCCCTCGGCAACCGGTTCGTTGTTGATTAAACGACGCGGTGCGTAGTGTTGTAAACGAGACGCTATAGAGGGGCGGTCGAACATAGG
>JAGKXD010000151.1 GCA_021151525.1 Cellvibrionaceae bacterium
ATTTATTGTTGGTGAGGTTGTAAAGCTGCATGACAGTTTGAAGTGGTTTAACACTCATTAAGTGATGCGTGTTAATAAAAGCGAGTTGTAATAAAAATGCCTGCCCATTTGGGCAGGCATTTTTATTTGAGGCTTTTTTGCTTTACTAACAATCAGGTCTTTTCTTGTGGTTTGGTTTTTATCCAGGAGAGTAAAACCGATCCGCCAATCAGTAGGGCCACTACCGACAAGGAAATTCCTACAGGAATTTTATAGATATCGATCAGGATCATTTTGATACCTATGAACACCAGCACCAACGCCAAGCCATATTTAATGTAAGTAAATCGGTCAGCCATATCTGCCAACAAGAAATACATTGCGCGCAAACCCAGAATGGCAAAGATATTTGATGTCAGCACGATAAAGGGATCTGAGGTAATCGCAAAAATGGCGGGAATAGAATCCACTGCAAATATCACGTCGGAAATTTCCACCATGATCAGCGCAAGAAACAGCGGGGTCATCATCTTCACACCATTTTCCAGTACAAAGAATTTCTCACCGTGTAACTGATTGGTTATAGCGAAATGTCTTTTGAACCAATTGAGTAGCTGGTTGTTTTCAAGGCGAATTTCTTTATCGGCCATCCACCACATTTTGATGCCTGTAAACAACAGGAATAGACCGAAAACGTACAGCAACCAATGGAAATGGGCGATCAACCAGACACCGGCAAAAATCATAGCAGTGCGCAAAATAATTGCGCCGAGTACACCGTAGGTAAGTACGCGTTTTTGTAGCTCAAATGGAATGGCAAAAAAGTTAAAAAGCATTAACCAGACAAACACGTTGTCTACCGCCAATGATTTTTCAATCAAGTAACCAGTCAGGTACTCCAAGGTTTTTGTGTTGGCTAGTTCACGGGTAAAGTTGGTATCCAGATACCACCAGAGACCGGCGCCAAAACTGAGTGCCAATCCCACCCATACCACTGACCAGCTGGCGGCTTCTTTTAGTGAAACACGATGCTGCTTGCCGCCTCCGACAAAAATGAGATCGATTAACAACACAACTAAAACAATGCAGAAAAATACTGCCCACATCCAGGGGGTGCCAATGGATACGGTTGTTTCAGTTACGTGGGTGGATGTATCGAGTGCAGGGGCGAGCCCGGCAGTTAATGATGTGAGAAGGTCAATCATCTGTAGCTCCGTCAATGAATAGTTTGCAAAACGCAATGACGGGCATAAAAACTGCTGCAGATAAAGAAGTAGCCTTTGTCATTGCGACAAAGGTCTTGTTAACAAGGTACCACCTTGCCCGCGCGACCGGAGCTAAACACTCGTATTGACGACCTGCGCGGCGAAAACTACTCCCCTTCGTGCGCCCAGTATAAAAGGCGTAAAATTTTGGTCAAGGCATTTAAAGGATATTTACAATGATCCTGAACTAACATTTAGCCTTGCCGATTGCCCAAAATGTGAGCAGTTCGCCAAATTTTTGATGACGTATGAATTAGCCTTCAAGTAAATATCAGCAATGCCGATAAATTGACTGTAGATGTGAATTTAGGTGCAATTATGGTTTATCTAGGCCCAGTTACTCCCAGGCCCCAATCGGTAAAGGCGCCCAGCCGGCCCTCTAACACAACTGCCGTACGAGCTTATGCCAGTGATCAACAGGGCGCTACTGTAAATTCTGCGCCAGCGGCAGCTGTAGGCCCCCCCAATGGTATAGAGCGGCGCAAGCAAGATCGGCGCAACAAACCTGGTGAGCACATGGTGGAAACTCGTACGGGGAAAGACAGGCGCAGATCCCCCAAAACCGATATTAATATCTCTATTTGATCTGAATTTATTATTTCCCCCCGTCAATTGGTTTTAACTGCAGCTTTGGTCTAGTCTTCCTTTTAATACTCCGAGGGTACACGTTTTATCCTCATACCTTCTCTTTTATCAAGGAATATAAGTAATGTCTGGGCAAGTCTCCGAGAGTGTGAAGCTATTTGAAGAAGCAGAAGCGAAATTGGATGGCGGAAAAATTAATGATGCTTTTTTACTGGCCGCAAAGGCGGCACCTTTGTGTTTGGAAAATTTGCGGTTTGTCCGACTTTTGGGAAAGACATTGTTTCAACTTGGTTTTATTGATGAGGCTTATAAAGTCTCTGCCTTTGTAGAGGATTCAATCGCGTTTCGCAATCGGCATCAGGAATCTTTGTTGGCGGAACTGAATGCAGCGAAGGATGTTGGTTACTCCAAAATGTACGAAGCGGAAGGTGTGCGAGATGATCTGCAGAACCCCGTGTGGGAGCATCGTGCAAAAGTCATTGCGCGCTGGATTCCGGAAGGTGCGTACGTACTTGATTTGGGGTGCGGCAATATGCTGATTGAAAAGCATCTCAAAAATCCCGCTGGCTATATTCCCTGTGATATTGCCAAGCGCGATGGCCGAACCATTGTTTGCGATTTCGATAAGTTTGAATATCCTCCGGTTCAAGATGAAAACCTGATTTTGTGTTTAGGTGTCGTGAATTATTTACAACACCAAAAGGCGTTACTGGAACATTTATGCGCGCGAGGAAAAAGCTTTTTATTTACGTTCAAGCCACGTGAATTGGTCGCTGCCAAGGTTGAGAAAGGTTTTTATCCGGAAGCAATCGGTTTTAAAGAGGCTAGCGATATAGTTTCTGCCAGCGGTTTTCAACTCAAGTGCCAATATATGCTTGGCCAAGGCGATGAAATCCTGCTCATTGCCAATAAGTAATTTATCAAAGAGTCGAAATTTTCACGCGTACTGACTTAAATGCGGGGGTTTTGCTGCGTGGGTCATGCTCGGTGGAAATCAGGATATTTGCCTCGGGGTAATAAGCTAATAAATTGCCGCGCGGCACATCAAAGGCGATTGCTTTAACAGCTTTCATTACCCCTTGCAGTGATTCAATATTTAACGAGTCTCCTGCTGCAATACCTAAATCCTGCATATCGTCCTTATTCATTAGTACCGACCACCGGGTGTCGGCCCCGCGATAGGAGTCACTTTCTTCATAAATAATTGAATTGAATTGCCCTTCGCTGCGAATACTGGCGAGCGTAAAGGGAAACTCCGGATTGTGGGAGCTAGGTGTTAATGGGTGAATTTTAAATTGTGCTTTCTGGTTGTCGGTATTAAAAAATGGTTTGTCCAGTAGTCGATTTTTAATGGTAAATTCCTGCTTGGTTTCTGCAATATCCTTTAATTCCTCTAATCCGCTAATAGTTGCTGCAATAGCGGCACGAATTGAGTTGTGTTTTTTAAACTGTTGGAATAATGGTGCTGTTTTGGGCAGTAAACGAAGTCCCAGTTCGCATAAAATTTCTACTTCTGGCTTAACACCCTGTAAGCGATCAATACCCCCATCACTCAGGCGAACATAGTTAAACATGGACTCTTGTGTGGTGGATTGCCATTCTTCATCGCGGGCAGTAACAGGCAGTATTAAAGCCTCACTGTTTTCCATGCCGTGGATGTGACCTTCGTTGAGTGTGGTTGTTAAATAAACTTTAAACGGAATGTTATCCAGCGCCGCGCGAGCCCATTCGGTGTTGGGTGTTGCTGAAAACAAATTGCCCCCCATAATCAATGCCGCATCAATATGCCCATCTTGCGCCGCTTGCAAACAGGCAAGGGTGTCCATGCCCGGCGCGCGTGGCAGTTGCAGGCTAAACTGCTGTTCTAATTTTTCCAATACATCTTCTGCTAAAACAGGTTTGACACCGACAGTGCCTATGCCTTGCACATTACTGTGTCCGCGCAGGGGCAACAAACCGGCAGCGGGTTTACCAATCATGCCGCGTAATAAGGCGAGGTTGGCGATTGCCTCTACATTTTCAACGCCATTGAGATGATGGGTTATGCCCATTCCCCAAGCAAAAATGGCGCGATTGGATTTTGCGTAAGCATTGGCGAGCTGAGTAATTTTTTCTTGCGCAACGTCACAGCAGTTGACGATAGTGGACCACGACATTTCCGCCAATTCTTTGCTAAATGCTGAAAAATTTTCTGTGTACTTGGCAATAAACCCGGAATCGAGTTGATTATTTTCAATGAGTGCTTTTGCAATACCTTTCAATAAGGCGAGGTCGCTACCTATTTTGGGTTGTACGTAATCGGAAGCAATCCAGGTGCCTCCGGTTAACATGGATTTAGCACTTTTGGGTACAGCAAAACGTACAAGGCCGGGTTCTTTTGCCGGGTTTATTACTATGACTTGTCCACCGCGCTCGCGACAATTTTTTAACTGATGCACAAAGCGTGGATGATTGGATGCAGGGTTGGCGCCTATCACAAAAATACAATCGGATTCACCCACTTCCTCTAACGAAACTGTAGCTGTACCTGTGCCGATTACATTGTATAAACCGACACCGGTCGCTTGATGGCAATAATAAGAACAGTTGTTGACATTGTTGGTGCCATAAATGCGTGCCAGTAATTGCAAAACAAAACCGGCTTCATTGGATGAGCGCCCTGATGAATAAAAAAAACTTCGCTGGGGATGACAGGTGGAAAATGCGCGCGCCATTTTATCGAGCGCGAACGCCCAGCTTACAGGTGTGTATTTATTTGTATCGGTATTTTTAAACAGGGGAGTATCCAAGCGTCCGAGATGTTCCAGCTCATAAGCGCTAAGCTGTTTAAAATCGTCCAGGGTATGGGCAAATAGATCTCGTGGGATGGGAGGCTGTATGTCGGTTGATTGCGCCTGGATACTTTTATTGCATACCGAAGGGAATTCATCCTTTTCATTCGTCATGCCTCCACGCTGCCCGCCCATTCCCAGTCCGCAGGCTTTACAGGTGTTTTTACTGTTTAACGCTTTTGCAGAGTTGAGTAACCCAATTCTTGCAACGGTTCTTAAGGTATAGAGAACCTTTTTGGGGCCGCCACCTACGATAGTAATTGGTTCGATTTGGGTTGATTCGTTGCTGGACATAATTTCATCAAATGAATAAGTAGTTGCAAAGGAGGTTAGGAGGGAATGAAAAGGATTGCAATACGTTAAATTACGGAATGATCACCATTTATCAATCGTGAATTGATTGTGCAATATTCCGGGAGGGCTAATACAAATACTTACATTTTGTATTATGGTGAATGCATAAGCTGCATGGCTGCTGAGTTGTCTTCAAATGTAAAGCGAGGTTGTACGAATGTATTTGAAATGGTGCGGCGCTGTTGTGGTGTTATTGGCGTTGGTTGGTTGTAAAGATTTATTGAATAAGCCCTTACAGGGGGACGACGCAGATGCTTCACGTTATCCACTGACTGGCAACTGGGTTGCCGACGAAAAGGCTATTCGATTGGAGTTTAAAAAAACAGATAAGGCTGATTGGTATCAGTTTGTTGTGCGTGAACCGAATCGCTCGATCGAGGGTAAACTCATGGTAGCTTCATTTAAGCGTAAGCTGGCTTTAAGTGTGGATGTAGCGAGTGTGAAACTCAATGGCGAGCCGTTAGTGCGGAATGATAATCAGGGGTATTTTTTGATTGGCGCTTATTATGAAGAGGATGAAATCCGACTGGTTCCGGTCAGTATAGAGAAGTTTGAACGCAACTTTGCCGATTACTTCTTTGCTGCGCCTATCGAAACGGCCAGTTTTTGTGAGCGAACCAATCAAACCTGCAAAGAAACTTTCTCCGAAGGTAATTTGCTCTATTCCAAAAATCGCCGGAAGTTTAATGAAGACTTTGTAAAACACTTTCGGACAATTTTCCCCCGCCGTGATTCGGTAGCTTTTGTTCCCGCCTCCTGATTGCCAATAAGCTTGTTCATCACTCTGGCCATAAAGTTACCAGATGATAGCGAATGTTAAGGCTAACATAGTGGTGTTTGGCGTTTGAATCTTTGATGTATTTGTCAAAATATGTTTGACAGCGCTGTCATAAGGTTTTAAAGTAACTGCAAGTTGATTGAGATTCCGAGCTTAGTAGCCCATCTAGCTTGGTTTTGAATGGTTAATGGTCTCTCACCGTCGATGTCTGGTTGATGCATCGACGTCTCCCTCTTGCCCTCTGAATTTCAGGGGGCTTTTTTTTGGCTTCAGGTTATTTATGCTTTTGGTAGCGTAACCACCACAGTTTACCTGGTTTGCTTTTTCTGTTTTATTCTCATTACTGTGACTAGGTTATTCAGTTCTTAGCTGGCATAATCGACGCCCCGAATTTTCCGGGTTTGCCCTGATGTTTGTTGCGGGGCGAGCCCTAGTAGCGAGCCAAGCCGATTTGGCTGTGACGCGCGCTTTCCTGTCAGCTAGAGGACTACCATGAAGCCAGCCGTAAAACCCAAGAACCCTAATTTTTCATCTGGCCCCTGCAGCAAACGCCCGGGCTACAGCCTTGATCAGCTCGATGTTTCTACCCTCGGTCGTTCACATCGCTCCACTATCGGCAAGGCGGCGCTGCAACGTGCATGTGAAGACACAGCCGAACTACTCGGTTTGCCAGAAGGTTATCGCGTTGGAGTAGTCCCCGGTTCTGATACCGGCGCCGTTGAAATGGCCATGTGGTCTCTGTTGGGCGCGCGCGGCGTAGATATTCTGCAGTGGGAATCTTTTGGTAACGGTTGGTTGAGCGACGCCACCAAAGAATTGAAGTTGTCGGTCAATGCTCATGAGGCGGATTACGGTTTGTTGCCGGATTTGTCTAAAGTGAATTTTGATAACGATGTTATCTTCACCTGGAACGGTACTACGTCAGGTGTGAAGGTTCCTAACGGCGACTGGATTCCCGCAGATCGCAAAGGTCTGACTATTTGTGATGCAACCTCGGCAGTATTTGCAATGGACATGCCTTGGGACAAGCTGGATGTAATCACTTACAGTTGGCAAAAAGTTCTGGGTGGGGAGGGTGCGCACGGCATGTTGATCCTGAGTCCACGTGCTGTTGAGCGTTTGGAATCCTACAAGCCAAGCTGGCCAATGCCGAAATTGTTCCGTATGACCAGTGGCGGTAAATTACAGGAGGGTATTTTTAAAGGCGATACCATTAACACTCCATCCATGTTGGCTGTAGCGGATTATCTTGATGCGTTGGATTGGGTGCGCGCTATTGGCGGTGTAAAAGAGACTATTGCTCGTTCAAATGCCAATTTGGAAGTACTGAAAAAGTTTGTTGCCGCTAATGATTGGATCGATTTTCTGGCGCAAGTGCCAGAAACCCTGTCAAATACCAGTGTATGTTTCACTTTGAAAGCGACCCCGGATCAGGTAAAAACCATGATCAAATTGCTCGATAAAGAAGGTGTTGCCTACGACATTGGAGCCTATCGCGATGCGCCCCCAGGCTTGCGTATCTGGGCTGGAGCGACTGTTGGTGCGGAAGATCTTGAAGCGGTATTGCCTTGGTTGACCTGGGCATATAACGAGGCAACGGCTGCTTGATGT
>JAGKXD010000152.1 GCA_021151525.1 Cellvibrionaceae bacterium
TGCATCAACAGGATGCCAACGGCCACACAAGCGGCCAGGAGATGGGCATATACAATCAGGGTTTTAAACATAGTTGTCCGCGCCTTTGTTGTTTTCTTTAATCAAAGTATGTTTACCGGTAAATGATTGCGCTACCATTTTCGAACGATTGATATAATCGATAGTCCGGGGTTGGGCATCGCAATAGAATCAGTACGCCAATGTTTGCAATAAATTATTTGTAACTTGATGGTGAAGTAAAAAAGTGCATTTTCTTAGGGAAAATCCATCTATTTTCTTTGGTAATTACTTTTTTGCCAGCAATGAAAATCATTGTTTTATTGAGCTAACACTTGAATATTCAGTAAACGACTTGCCGGTTGAATTCACACTTATATTTATTGGAATCAACCTTAACGCATATTGGTAGCGCGATCAAATAAAGATGCACAAGTACACAAGTAAAAAAATGTGTGTTTTTCAAAAAATAATTGAAATAGATACGGATTAGGAAGCGGTGAACTTTATAGGTAAAAAAATGATTTTAACCATGGCAGCTCGACTGCCATGGTTAAACGCTGCGGAGAGTTACTTACTTAGCTCAGAGCTCGAAGAACTTCTGACATTGCATCGCCAAAGTCACCGTACTGATGTTGATCATCATTGATTTTCACCCAGGAGTTACCCTGATCAATTGAGCGCCAGAGTCTGTCGCCAATAATGTCACTGCCACCTGCTAGCCAGATATCACCTTTGTAACCTAATACGGCTTTGAAGCGGCAAGCTATGCCTTGAATGTCAGGCCCTTATCGGTACTCATATAAAAGGTATTGCCAGGTCAGGCGTAGAACGCGGATGCGTTGGTGCGATCTGCTTCTACAATTGCACTCTGCGTGCTGCCAGGTAGTTGATACACAAACTGCGGTTGTACCAACTGGTGCTCAAATGATGTTACTGCCATCAGCAGAAAGGGCGAAATTGCCATCAGAGGTCACACCAGGCCGTGTCTGGCTTTGCCACCAGTTGTTGGTGTATACACCTGCAACGGCATAAACGTGGTTAGTGTCAGCTGCATCGGTTGCCATACTGAGTGCGCCCTTCCAGCTCCAGTTATATCCCAGCCGACTCAGTTGAGTAAGGGAATCCAATCACCTAAAACACTGGCAATAGCAAGGTTAACAATAGGGCGTTGTTTCTTGGCATTTCTCCACTATTTAGGTCGATTTTATGTGGTTAATGATTCGAAAAATTTCAAATATCGAGAAATAAATAGAAGGTTTCTTATTTTATGTTATATGGAAAACCGTTTTTGGAGATGGCTAAAGACGTAAGAAATGCCTCAAAGCATGTTTTTTAGGTTTTAAGCAAGCGAGAGAGGCAAAAATAAAGCGAGTGCATGTAAAAATAACTTTTATTCAAAACAGTCATTTTTTTGCTCGGTTGATGCAGTGAGTAATAAAATTTTGAGTCTGTGACTCGAGTTAGCTGCGTTTGCCGGGTGACGTCATGCAACTAAAGCAAGGGTAGCGTTGATTTTTCTAAAACACAGTGCAATTTTCATCAGTGAATTTTATGTGTTTGTCTTATAAATTAGCCGCCTAGAGGAAATCAGTTAATTTCATATAAGGGGTTGCCAATTCTTATTATTTGCAATACTTTTGGCAAATTGGATTGACAGCGCTGTTTTGCATATTGACGTGTTGTTTTTATATATTAAAAAATCAACAGTAAAAGCTAATAAATATAAAAAGATTCAATTGTTCTGAGTTCTGTCGTAATCAATGATGTCTTTAGTTAACCCTGTCTTAATGTTTCATTAACCTGAATAGTTAAATATTTGCTGTAAATGCCCTAGTGATATTGGTTGACGCTTAAATGGTAGCGCTTCCATATTGTAATTTTTTCATGTGTACAAGTGTGCAATGAGATGTTTTTCGCAGAACGGAATCGCTGAGTAGTAGGATAATAACGTTAATGCGTTTGTGTTTCCCTTCAGCTCTCCCCCACATGAAATATATGCAGTTTTGGTAATTTATGGCGATTTACAGCGCTTTTCCTCTTGGCTGTAATTTTTACCTCAAGGTATGTTGGTGTTGCTGCAGTACCCTCATACCACATAAAGATCCATTTAATGCCAATAACAATAACAGCGATAAATTGTTAAAAGATTAAGGTAGCGCTAACAAGCCTTTATCTTTCAAGCCCGATGGACCGAAAAGCCGCAGTCGTTTTGTGGTGCCTTGCAGGATGTAAGGAATGTAAGCGCCTGTAGTAGAAGGCGTCGAATAATAACGAGAGCTTACAGCTCTACTCACTGGAATCCAGGAGAACTTCAATGATTACTCCAACAAGAAAGACCTTAGGTCTGGCAATCGCGCTGGGTCTTGGTTTGTCGGCAGCTGGCCAAAGTGCCAATGCTGCTTGTACTTACAAAATCAGCAATGAGTGGTCTACCGGTCTGACCGGCGAAATTATTGTTACTAACAGCGGTAGCTCAGCAGTAAGCGGGTGGTCTGTGGGTTGGCAATACACTACCAATCGCCTGAGCGGCTCATGGAATGCAAATGTTAGCGGCAGCAACCCTTACACTGCATCAAACCTAAGTTGGAATGGTACTTTGCAACCAGGCGGCAGCGCGACTTTTGGCTTTCAGGTTGATAAACGCGGCGGTTCCGCTGAAATGCCAGCGCTGACTGGTAGTATCTGCTCTGGTACTCCACCCGTGACTACTAGCTCATCTGCACCTTCAAGCATTGCTGTGACCAGCACTTCGCGCTCCAGCAGCAGTACCCCGATAGTGTCAGGTGAGCAGTGTAATTGGTACGGTTCCTTGCAACCTCTATGTACTACTACCCAAAGCGGTTGGGGCTATGAAAATGGCAAGAGCTGCGTGTCTCGCACAACCTGTGCGGCGCAACCGGCACCCTATGGCATAGTGGGAACAACCAGTTCTGTTCCTCGTAGCTCAAGCGTACCTGCTACTTCAAGCTCTCGTCCAAGTAGCTCAAGTACGCCTGCGACTTCCAGTTCGCGTCCGAGTAGTTCTAGTGTAATTTCGACGTCTACTTCTCGTAGCTCAAGCAGTGTGTCTTGCTCGGAAGGCAATAATCCTTCTTGTTACACCAGTTCATCTCGTCCAAGTAGCTCTAGCGTTCCGGCAACTTCCAGCAGTGTCGTTGCAACTTCAACATCGCGTAGCTCAAGCAGCGTGGCCACAACATCACGTTCAAGCTCAAGTGTTCCTGTTGGTCCACGCCTGGATAACCCATTTGTTGGTGCCAACTGGTACGTAGATCCAATTTGGTCTGCAAAAGCACAAGCTGAGACTGGTGGTTCAAAAGTGTCTGGTTATAACACTGCGGTTTGGATGGATCGTATTGGCGCCATCGAGCCAACAGATGGTTCTTACGGATTGCGTGACCACTTGAATGCCGCGCTTGCGCAAAACGCTAACGTAATTCAAGTAGTTGTTTACGACCTGCCGAACCGTGATTGTAAAGCGCTGGCGTCGAACGGTGAGTTGAAACAAGGTGTTGAAGGTTCAACTCGCTATCGCACTGAGTACGTTGACAAGATTGTGTCAATTTTCTCAGATCCTAAATATGCAAGCCTGCGCATCATTGCGATCATTGAGCCAGATTCACTACCAAATCTGGTAACTAATCTGAACGATCCTGATTGCCAAGCGGCAACTGATCCAACCTATGGTTACATTGCCAACACTCGTTATACGCTGAGCAAGTTGTACCCGCTGACTAACGTTTATTCCTACGTAGACATTGGTCACTCAGGTTGGTTGGGTTGGGACGATAACTTCGGTAAAGCAGTGACATTGATTGGCGATGCAATCAAAGGTGCAACCGGTGGTGTTAATTCAGTTGCTGGCTTTGTATCCAACACCGCAGGTTATACCCCATTGTACGAACCATTCCTCGATTCACTGGCTAACAGCGCATTCCCAGGTAGCGGTGGCGGTACTCAAACCCGTCAGGCAACTTTCTTTGAATGGAATCCTTACTTCAGTGAAGTAGCCTTCGTTCAAGCATGGCGTACTCGCATGATTGCTGCTGGTTTCCCATCAACAATCGGTATGTTGGTTGATACCTCGCGTAATGGTTGGGGTGGTCCAAACCGTCCAACAGCGGTCTCCACCAGCACTGTGTTGGATACTTTCGTAGACCAATCTCGTGTTGATAAGCGTACCCATCGTGGTAACTGGTGTAACCAAAAAGGTGGTATCGGTGAGCGCCCACAAGCGGCTCCAGCGCCAGGTATCGATGCTTATGTTTGGGTGAAACCACCAGGTGAGTCAGACGGCGCAGCGTCTTTGGAATTGTCTTTCGATCCACAAGACCCAGCAAAAGGCTTTGACCGTATGTGTGATCCAACTTACACCTACAGCGCGGGTAATAGCACTGTTGCAACTGGTGCACTGGCAAATGCTCCGGTAGCAGGTCGCTGGTTCAAAGAAGGGTTTACCGTGTTGGTTAACAACGCTTACCCAGCGTTGCAATAAGCGCGTCGAGTGAGAGTGAGCCCTGGACAGGCATTTGGAGAGATGCCCTGATCAAGGATGATTTTTTTCAATGGATTCAGGTGGGCGGCGCGGTTTTACTACAGCTCCCGACCGCTTGCCAGATTCCAAGTGTTACCCGTAAAACTGTCTAGTGCCGACCTTTCACTCTGTGATAGGTCGGTTTTTTTTTCTAATTATTTTGGTGATATGCCTCAGCTATGCTATTTATAACTGAATGCCATTAAGGATATGGCGCTTTTGCATGAAACGGACGTACTACTAAAAATTTATAATAACGGAGAATGACCATGCCAATATCCCCAGAATTAGTTGCCGAAATGCAAGTGCTGCGTATGTTTGATACTAGTACCAGCCAAACAGGGTTGAAAGTTCACTCAGATGCGTCTTCGGATATTATCTCTGCAACCCGTCGTCTGTTTGAAAAACAATTAACGACGCAAATTGATGGTGGCTACTTAACGCCCTTGGGGTATGAATGCTCTGTGCATTTGCAACAATTAATGCAAATTCTGAATTCCAAACCGTTGCTCTAAATTCCTTGAGTTGTTTCATAGCTGGTGGTCACATAAGTATGTTTTGCGGGGATTGCATCCGCTGTGGATGTTTTCTCGCAGGGAATAAAACCTATAAAAACGTGGTGAGAGGCCGATCATGCCCACTTCTTTTACATTTTTGGTGAGGATTTTTTTGTCTATGTTTTTATCTTCAGCGTGTTCTGCGCAAGCAGAAATTTCACGCGTACAATTGAATAACGATACCCTTGCCGCAGAGATTACGCCAGATATTGGCGGCCGTCTGTTATCAGTAGCACTTGTGGGGCAGCCAAATTTTTTGCGCGTTGGTTCGGCAGTTTTGAGTGAGCCTAATCCTGTAGTGACACCGAGCTCTGATAATATTGCGTATTTTGGGCATGAAACTTGGGTCGGTCCTCAGAGTCATTGGTGGTTGCATCAGTTAGTAAATTCTGAGCGTGGTGCTGCAAAAGCGGTGTGGCCACCGGATCCTTTTTTAATTCTCGCCAAAAATACAGTGCAAGAAAAAAATGCGAATCAGCTGGTTATGCAAAGCCCGAATAGCCCTGTATCGGGTGTTGCCTTGCAAAAAACGTTTTTCCTTGTTGACGGTAAGCCCAATCAACTTCGATTAAATGTCAGTGCGCAAAATATTCGCGATTCAAACGTCGCGTGGGATATTTGGTTTAACACGCGTGTGCATCACACCACCAATGTGTACGTGCCTGTTGCAAGTATGAGTGATGTGCGCGTTGAACATTTTACCGATGCAACCTATGGGCCTCTGGAACATAATTTTAGCGATGGATTTTTTGCGTTAGAAAATTTTTCACCCAGTTCACATCAAGGGCGTAAGGGAAAAGTGTTTATTCAACCTGAGCAGGGATGGATGGCCGCATTTCGCGATAAGCAGTTGCTAATTATTCAATTTGCCTTGCAACCCAAAAGTGCGATTCATCCAGAGCAAGGGCAAGTTGAACTGTATCAGGAATTTTTAAACGATAGCCTGGAAGAGGGTTTGTTAGAGCTTGAAGTGCATGCTCCCTACAAAACACTGCAGCCGCGTGAATCTATGTCGGCGAATGAAATCTGGACACTGTTGCCTTACTCTGGCGAGCAAACTCCCGCCGCACAACGCGCATTTTTACGCAGTCTTGTAGATCAATTGCGATTCTGATTTTTCGGGCTTGGTGTTTTCTGGTTATCACATTCGTAATGTGAAAATAAAAAACCTTCTGAAGTAAATTCAGAAGGTTTTTTTGTTGATGGTCAATCCAACACGTGCTTAGAGATAGCCCACTTTTTTACCAAAGGCGATGAGGTTAGATCCGTAATCACCGCCCCATACATAACCGGTGCGACGCTCTTCAGACATTTGGGTGATATCGTAGAACTTGCTACCGTCGCGATCACTGAAGAAGCCGCGATTGGTGTTCAGGTCGTAGAAGCGATACCACATTTTACTGCCGGATTTTTTGATAATCGGATTGGTTTTCGCTTGCGAGCGATCATAGGTGTAACCATCCAAATAGGTCGTCGGACTGTTAAACCAATTCAATGCGGCCTTCACTGCTTTTTGCACATCGGCAGTTTGCGGTTGGGTCATTAGGAAGCCAATCACACCAATGGATTCACTGCCACTGAGTGATTCCAATTCATAGGCGCGTGCTTTCTTCGGCAAATAATCCGTTGCACCGTGCTGTGCACACCAGACGGTCAGTGTGCCGTTTTGTTTCCACTGCGCTTTCAAAATATAGTCAGTGCCTTTGGTGACAGCGGTTTTGAAGCGCGCACGGTCAGCATCGCTGAAAGTATCGTTATCGAACGGCGCCATTTTTTTCGCGGCGAAATCCAGCACGGTTAACGCATAGGCCATGCCGTTATCGTTGAAGGTCGCGTGATCCGCGTAACCGCCTTTGAGCGGATAAAATTGTGGCAATGCACCGGTGCTGTATTGCGAACTCACAATAAAGTTGGCCGCACGGCGCACTGCATCGCGGTATTTTGTATTGCCACCAGTTTTATAAATTTCGGCGAGATAAACCATTTCGGTAATGGTCGCGCCATTATCGATGGTGCCGCTGTCGCTACCGCCGTTGCCTGCGCTCACCGAGTTGTAATCCAGATTTTTTGGCCAGCCGCCGTTCGTTAATTGATAAGACAACACAACATCCGCACGTGAGCTATTCCACTTGGTGCGCGCGTTGCGCAACCAACTAGCGACTGGGTTGCCGTCTAATGTCAACAAGGTGCCAGTGCCCGTTGCCGGTGTGGAACTGCTAGCAGCGCTGGAGCTGGATTGTAACGAGGAAGCAACACTGCTACTGCTGACTGCACCAGCGCAGGTTCCTGCT
>JAGKXD010000153.1 GCA_021151525.1 Cellvibrionaceae bacterium
GTTGTATACAAGTCACTTTTTGTTATGGTGTAATTGACTACAACACTTTTTCTATAAAAATAATTGGAGTCATTATGCGCAACCTCAACCTCGTTCCTTTACTTGCTTTTAGCTTATTAATATCCGCCTGTGGCGGTGGCGGTAGCGGAGGATCAAGCAATACACCTACGCCAACCATCAGCTCTGCCCCTGCCCTTAGCAGCTCTTCAAGCGTCGCGACCAGCTCTTCCTCGTCTAGCTCAAGCAGCTCATCAAGCTCTAGTTCCAGCAGCAGCTCCGCCGTAGCCACCAGCAGCTCTAGCTCATCTCTAGCCGTCTCATCAACCTCAAGCGCGACATCTGGGCAAATAATTACGGCTGACATGACAAGCGGGTGGCGCGGTAACGGCACAGGCAATACCGGCATAACTTACAGCAATGGGGGCGTAAGTTTTACCGCTAGCGCGGCCGATGTAGGCGCTGTGTTTGATGTTGCAAAACCTACGCAATTAGAAAATGCCGTAGTCACCATGGTGGTCAATGTCAGTAGCGAATTTAAAGCCAGCGGCGCTGATTTGCAGATATTTGCGCAAGTAAAAAACACTTGGGCAGGCGAATGGAATTGTTGGAGCAGCAACAGCGAAGTCACTGCTGGAAAAGATACAACCTTGAATTGCACCATTGATGAAGCTGACGATCGCTTTAATCAATCCGCTAACGATGTACAAATTGGCATTCAAGCCAAAGGCTCACCAACTGGCGTTGTCACCATTAAAAGCGTCAAAATTACTCAGGCTGCAACTGCATCAAACTCAAGCAGTTCATCAAGCACGCCAGCTTATTCAGCGAATGTTGCGCACTTAAAAGATTTAGCCACATTCCCAATTGGAATAGCTGTATCCAATACCGATAGCCCTAGCTACAACATTCTCACCAACACCAAAGAACAAACGCTCGCAGAAAAACATTTTAACCAGATGACTGCAGGCAATATTATGAAAGTCAGCTACATGCATCCATCACAAGATACGTTTTATTTTAAAGATGCAGATGCTTTTGTTGATTACGCAAAAACTAAAAACATTAAAATCCATGCACACACATTAGTATGGCATTCAGATTATCAAGTACCTACTTTTATGAAAAATTGGTCGGGAACTGCTACCGACTTTTTGACCATGCTTGATACTCATGTGAACACACTGGTAGATCACTTCAAAGCCTCAAACAATATTGCAAGTTGGGATGTTGTCAATGAAGCTCTTACGGACGGAAACCCTTCGACATTCCGCACCGATTCCGCGTTTTATATTAAGAGCGGCAACAGCGCGGTTTATATTGAGCGCGCATTTAAAGCTGCGCGTTTAGCCGATGCCAATGTAGATTTGTTTTACAACGATTACAACATTGAACAAAACGGTGCCAAGATGACTAAGTTAGTGGACATGCTTACTGACTTCCAAGCCCGCAGCATTCCAATTACCGGCGTAGGTTTCCAAATGCACATAACCATGGATTATCCATCCGCAAGCACTATCAGCGCGGCGATGAAAAAGGTGGTGGATAAAGGCTTAAAAGTAAAAATATCCGAACTCGATATTGCTGTAAACAATCCTTACAGCAGCGGCTGGCCAGGCAATAAAGTTACTGTATTCACCAATGATATTGCCATGAATCAAAAGAAGCGCTATTGCGAAGTTGTTAAAGCCTATATGGATACAGTGCCTGCAAATTTACGCGCAGGCATAACCGTATGGGGATCAATTGATAAAAACTCTTGGTTAAATACAAAAGACTACTTAACCTGGCCCTTGCTGTTTGACGACAACTATAACGATAAACCTGCATTACGCGGATTCGCAGATGCGCTCTCAGGAACCGCTTGTACCAACCTGTAAAACCTCACAAATCGCTGGCTTTAAAACGAGCCAGCGATTTTTTAATTATGCAGGAAAAATTGCAACCAACAGAAGGCGATGCAAACCATGATCTGTAAAAAAAAATTATGTTTCAACCTCTGGTTCAGCACGCTCTTCTTGTTTGCAAGCTCATTAAGTTTTGCGTTGGGCGAAAAATCTTATCTCACTAGCTCCGCAACATCCGGCGATCTCGTTTTGGTTGATGCCAAAAATTCCGCCACGCTTTATGTAGACGCCAAAGATTACCAGGGCGTACAGCGCGCCGCAAAAAACTTGCAAGGTGATATAGAAAAAGTCAGTGCGCAAAAGCCGTCGCTCACACAAACAACGAGCGAATTAAAAAGCCAAGCTGTAATTATTGGAACTATTGGCCATAGCCAACTGATTGACGAATTAATTGCCCAAAAGAAAATTGATATCAGCGGCATAAAAAATCAATGGGACGCCTATCAGATTTCTGTCGTTCAAAATCCTGCGAAAGATATTAAGCAAGCCCTTGTCATAGTCGGCAGCAGCAAACGCGGCACAACTTACGGGATTTATGATCTCTCTGAACAAATTGGCGTTTCACCATGGTATTGGTGGGCAGACGTTCCCGTGAAAAAGAAATCCTCCATCATTATCGCTAAAAATACTCACGTGCAAGAAATGCCCAAAGTGAAATACCGCGGCATTTTTTTCAACGACGAAGCCCCAGCTCTCAGCAATTGGGTGAAGAAAAATCACGGCACTTACAACCACGAATTTTACGAAAAAGTATTCGAATTATTACTGCGCTTAAAAGCCAACTTTTTATGGCCGGCCATGTGGAACAACGCTTTTGCGGATGATGATTTGCAAAACATGATTCTCGCCGATGAATACGGCATTGTCATGAGCACATCGCACCACGAGCCAATGATGCGCGCCGACAAAGAATGGGATCGCCACGGTAGCGGCCCTTGGGAATATTCCAAAAACCAAAAAAATCTTTATGAATTTTGGAGCAACGGTGTCAAACGCAATAAAAATTACGAGAGTGTTTACACCATAGGTATGCGCGGCCAGCAAGATCAACCCATGAGTGAAGGCGAAAATATTCAATTACTAGAACGCATAGTGCATGACCAGCGTGAAATTTTGGGTGATGTATTTGGCAAAGAAAAAGTCACCGAGGTTCCGCAAGTCTGGGCACTCTACAAAGAGGTGCAAGGATTTTATGAGCGCGGTATGCGCGTACCCGATGATGTTACTTTGCTGTGGTGCGATGACAACTGGGGCAACATTCGCCGCTTACCCACTGCCGAAGAACGCAAACGCACAGGCGGTGCGGGAATTTATTATCACTTCGATTACGTGGGTGGCCCGCGCTCTTATCGTTGGATAAATACCATTTCCATCGCCAAAATTTGGGAGCAAATGAATTTAGCTTACCACTACGATGCGAATAAAATCTGGATCGTAAACGTGGGCGATTTGAAACCCATGGAATACCCAATCGAATATTTCCTACGCATGGCGTGGAATCCTGGGCAATGGCCTAAAGAGCGAATTCCTGAATTTGGTAAGCTGTGGGCAACTCGTGAGTTTGGTGCGCAATATGCGCCAGAAATTGCCGAATTAATGACGGGCTACACGCGCCATAATTTGCGCCGCAAACCTGAGCTGCAAGATGAAAAAGTCTATAGCCAATTAAATTACGATGAGGCAAATCGCGTTACCACCCAAATGACTGACTTGCGCACCAAGGCGGAGAATCTTTACGCAAAAATGCCGGAAGAATCTAAGGATGCATTTTTCCAATTGGTGCTGCATCCCGTTAAAGCCAGCGCCATAGTGACCGAGCTTTACGACATGGTCGGAAAAAATCATCTGTATGCCGAACAAGGCCGCGCCAATGCCAACGATTACGGCAATAAAGCGCGTGCACTCTTTGAGGCTGATAGCCAACTCCAAAAACAATTCGACACCGAGCTTAGCAAGGGCAAGTGGGAGCACTTTATGGATCAATCCCATATCGGTTACACCAACTGGAACAACCCGCCCGCCAATGCCATGCCGCTAGTGTACGTATTGCAACCAGCTAAGGTGGCCGATATGGGAGTGGCCGTCGAGGGCAATCCTCTCGCGTGGCCGCAGAATGGCACCTATCAATTACCCACCTTTGACCGCTATGGGCAACAAACGCGAACTATTGAAGTTTTCAACAAAGGCACAGAATCTTTTAAATTTTCTGCCAAAACTAGCGACCCATGGATAACAATTGGCTATACTAGTATACAAGTTGATTCGATACAGAAAATTCAAGTCGGTATTGATTGGAAAAAGGCACCCAAGGGCTTGGCCACTGGTAAGGTCGCTATTAGCGGTACGGGCTGGGGCGGAGCTTCCATCAAAGTCAGCGCAGCGAATAACGAGCCAGTGCCCAAGAACTTTAAAGGCTTTGTAGAGGCCGATGGTTATGTGGCTATGGAGGCTGAGCACTATAGTAAGGTGCAAAAAGCATCTGGCTACGCATGGGAGAAAATTCCCGAACACGGTCGACATTTGTCGTCTATGTCGGTCTTTCCTGTAAGTGATAAATCCTTCGCTAATGTAAAGGATGCACCTTATTTAGAGTACAAGGTTTATTTGTTTAACACGGGTAAGATCAGTGCTGATAGTATTTTCGCTCCTACTTGGGCATTTACGCCAGGCAGAGGTTTGCGTTACGCCATTGCAGTTGATGATGAAACACCACAAGTTATCGATGTATTAAGCGATAGAAGTGATGCAGCTTGGGAAGAATCTGTACGCAGTGAAATGCGGAAAGCCAGTAGTCAGCATTCAATCAGTAACACTGGCGAGCACAGCGTGAGAATTTATGCGATTGATCCAGGCCTTACGCTGGAGCGAATTGTGTTAAATACCGGTGGATTAGTGCCCAGTTATTTGGGGCCGGAAGAAAGTCCTCACGTGCAGTAATTTATATAGTCGTCATTGTTAAAAGTTTGTGGGTCGTACAAACCTGCTACCCTTTTTAAGTAGATGATTAATCCTTAGTTATTTTTATACACGCTTATTTTTGTACCCTTTTTAAGTTGCAGGTTGTTGAGTAGTATCGATGAAAATTATTGAAGCCAAAGTTATTGTCTCCTGCCCCGGCAGAAATTTTGTCACACTAAAAATTGTTACCGACCAAGGTATTTACGGCATTGGTGATGCAACTTTAAATGGCCGCGAAAAAGCGGTGGTTTCCTATTTGGAAGATTATTTAATTCCCGCACTCATTGGCCGTGACCCGCAGCAAATTGAAGATATTTGGCAATTTTTTTATCGCGGTGCTTATTGGCGTCGCGGCCCGGTCGGCATGACTGCACTCGCCGCAATTGATGTTGCGCTCTGGGATATTAAAGCCAAAGCTGCGAACATGCCGCTCTATCAATTGCTGGGTGGCCGCAGTCGCGATCGTATACTCGCCTACACCCACGCCAACGGCAAAGATTTGGAAAGCACTTTAGAAGCAGTCGCCAAAGCCAAAGCCAAAGGCTACAAAGCTATTCGTGTGCAATCGGGAATTCCCGGCATCGCCAAAACCTATGGCGTAGCAACCTCGCAAAAAAATTACGAACCAGCTGATTCAGATTTGCCGTCAACCGAAGTCTGGTCAACCGAAAAATATTTAAATTTCGTTCCTGAATTATTCGCAGCTGTACGTAAAGAATTCGGCAATGACATTCATTTGCTGCACGATGTTCACCACCGTTTGACCCCCATAGAAGCTGCGCGACTCGGTAAAGATTTGGAACCTTACCGTCTGTTTTGGATGGAAGATGCAGTGCCGGCAGAGAATCAGGAATCCTTTAAATTAATTCGTCACCACACTACTACTCCGATTGCAGTGGGTGAAGTATTCAACAGTATTCACGATTGTCGTGAATTAATACAAAACCAGCTGATTGACTATATTCGTACTACTATTGTTCATGCGGGCGGCATTACTCACGTGCGTCGTATTGCTGATTTTGCGAGTTTGTTTAATGTGCGCACCGGCTTTCATGGTGCGACTGATTTATCACCCGTGTGCATGGGCGCAGCCTTGCATTTTGATTATTGGGTGCCTAATTTTGGTATTCAGGAACACATGGCCCACAACGAATTAACCGAACAAGTTTTTTCGCACGCTTACAAATTTAATGATGGATTTTTCACTCCTGGCGAAGCACCGGGTCACGGTGTTGATATTGATGAAGCACTCGCTGCGAAATATCCCTACCAACGCGCGTGCTTGCCGGTAAATCGTTTAGAAGACGGAACCCTGTGGCACTGGTAACCAACAACTGCGTTCAAATAAAAAATTTTAAAAAACAACAACAGAGGTCAACATGAAAAAAATCCACAAACTCACACTCGCGAGCATGATTGCCAGCTCATTGCTGTTTGCTTGCCAAGAGAAAAAAGCAGAAGCACCAGCCGCGGCCACTGAATCTGCACCCGCAAGTTCTGCTGCGGCAGTGGTAGAAAAAAAGCCTGAATTTGCGGCTGAACCACTCGTCACTAATATTTATACTGCTGACCCCTCTGCACATGTATTTAACGGCAAACTTTACGTTTATCCATCGCACGATATCGAATCCGGCATTCCACAAAATGACAACGGCGATCATTTCGATATGAAAGATTTCCATGTCTTGTCTATGGATACTGTGGGCGGTGAAGTCAAAGATAACGGCGAAGCTATCAGCATCAAAGATATTCCATGGGCTGGCCGTCAACTCTGGGCACCCGATGCCGCGGAAAAAAATGGCAAATATTATTTGTATTTCCCGGTTAAAGATAAGCAAGATATTTTTCACATTGGCGTAGGCGTAAGCGATTCGCCCATTGGCCCCTTTAAAGCAGAACCAACACCCATTGAAGGCAGCTTCAGTATTGACCCAGCTGTGTTCAAAGACAGCGATGGTAGCCACTACATGTATTTTGGCGGCATCTGGGGCGGCCAATTGCAGCGCTGGGCAACCGGCACTTACAACCCTGCGGATACTTATCCAGAGAATGATAAACCTGCACTCACACCAAAAGTTGCCAAGCTGAAAGACAACATGTTGGGTTTCTCTGAGAAGCCACGTGATCTGCAAATTTTAGATAAAGATGGCAAGCCGCTCGTTGCTGGCGATAACGGCCGCCGCTTTTTTGAAGCATCCTGGATGCACAAATACAACGGCAAATATTATTTCTCCTACTCTACTGGCGATACACACAACATCATGTACGCGATTGGCGATAATCCTTACGGCCCATTCACTTACCAAGGCGTAGTGCTTGAACCTGTGCTGGGTTGGACAAACCATCACTCTATCGTTGAGTTCCAAGGCAAATGGTATTTGTTCTACCACGACAGCTCACTCTCTGGTGGCCAAACCCATTTGCGCAGCGTAAAAGTGACCGAGCTTCACTACAACGCCGATGGCACTATTCAAACCGTCAGCGCCTTTAAAAAATAATTCTATTTAGA
>JAGKXD010000053.1 GCA_021151525.1 Cellvibrionaceae bacterium
CCGCCACCGCCACCGCCACATGACGCTAGCAAAAAAATACAAAATACAGCGTTAAAAAAAACATACATCTTCGATGCGACCATTTCATTTCTCATTATTAGATCCTATTGATATCCCTAGCTAAAACTTATGCCTATTCCGTAAGTTAAAGCAACTTTACTGCTATTCGAATAGCCGCAATAAACGATTGGATTTATACCACAAAATAAAAATCATTATGTCTCTCGCCTTGGTTGCACCAACATTTATTTTTTTAAATTCCCAAACCTCAGCACAAATTTCCTCCCAAATCTCCTCGTGTATCTATCCAAAGATGCATCAAGTCCAAATTCGCTAAAAACGCAGGCCCGCGCTCTTGTTGCAACATCGCCATGGTCGATGCACTGCCTGCCACTACACATAAATCTGCAATCACAGTCACCGCCGCCAAATGCTGCACAGGCCAGCCGGTTTTGGGGTTGAGGATGTGACCGTAGCGCACGCCGTCCACCACCATACAACGCTCGTAATCACCGCTACTGGCTACACCGCCGCTGTGTAGTTCAAGGCGCTGCAACTCGCCTTTGTTGCGCGGGTGCTGAATGCCAATTTGCCAAGGTGCGCCGCTGGGTTGCGGGCCAATAACACGAATATCGCCCCCTAAATTGACGAAGCCATGATGAACGCCCGCGTTCCAACATAAGGTTGCCAAGCGATCCGCAGCGTACTCTTTGACGATGCCACCAAAATCCAACTCCATGCCCGCTTCAATACGAATAACCTCTCCATTCCAATCCACTTTGTGCCAACCAACATGATCCAGTAGTTGGTCGATAGTGGATTGCTCAGGAATGTGCCCCGACGAAAAATTCCACGCTTTGCGCAGCAAGCCAGATGTAATATCAAATAAACCATCACTCTGCTGATAACAGGTATTGGCGTAATTCAACAATCCTGCGGTTTCTTCATCCACTTCAATGCTACCGCCAGATTGAGCGATGCAATTGATTTGCGAGAGAAAACTATCGGGGCGATACCGAGAATAACGCTGTTCCAAACGTTCAGCATCGGCAATGGCCATGTGAGCGATTTGCGCAGCCTGCTTTTGGTTTTGGGCATACAACTGAATTTCGCAGGGGGAACCCATAGCGAAGAAGGGGAAGCGGAAAAGGGTGAGGGACGATGACATTTGATTGGACTGCTCAGCCTGCTAAAAGCGCCGGATTTTTCTTTGCATTTTCGTAAGACTGCTCGTCGATAAAAGGCCAAAAGCAAATATCACCACTAGCCAAAAAGTCATCTTGCCTTTTGTTGCAATTCAATAACTTTCCCAACAATCCATAAGCAACAGGTCTCACTCCGGGGCGAGAAATCTTCGGCCACACATAATTTTCTTGAGAGTACAGAAAAATTATCCAGCGTTTCATTACAGATTTTACATCCTCAGAAATCTGCCATTTCCCGCATAAAGTATGCTCTTCAAAATCATCATAAAAACACCACAGTGTGTCTTCAATTGCAGATATGGCGAGATCTTGCGACACAGGAAATTTATTTTCCAACTCAAAGTTGGTTATTTGACCTGCTACGAATCTTCTTGTGACTTCCGCCGCTTTTTTGCGAGATTCCAAATCAATCATAAGGCCTCTTGATTTAACCTTTACTGAAACTTTATGAGTTACAGGCTCAGCTTACACAAATAATTGATAACACCAACTCATAGTGCATTTATTTCACGGTGCAAACCCTTTAATCCCCTAAAATAACTCTTTTGACGCTCAATTTGGCGGCTATTGTCGTCACCGACAGTGGATTAGGCAGGATAGTTTTTATGAGTCGCAACCGGAGATCACTATGCTAATGAGAAAACTAAGGCTCGATAAAGGCTTTTCCCAAGAACAGCTCGCGGAGGCGACTGGTCTTAGCCTTCGTACTGTTCAACGCGTTGAGGCGGGGCATAGGATTAGCTATGCATCGCTCCGGGCTCTTGCTGCGACACTTGATATTAATGTCGATTCACTGGAACGGGAGCTTTACGCTATGAACACGCCAAACGAAGAATTTATTGAGAAGCCACTGTGGGTGAGGCTGATACTCGGCCTTCCCTCGCTAAGCGGCCTGAACCGCGCGAGCTTGATCAGGCATGAGTTGAGCTTGGTTGGCTACGCGATTTTTGCGTTTTTTGTCTCTTTCTTTTTGCCTCGTGTGAGCTTTGGATTTTGGAACCTCACCACGACTGATGCCTTACATTTAAGCGCCTTCTCAGCCCTATTTGTGGCTTATGTTGCGACTGTTGTATTTCGGCTAAAGGAAAAATTTAATAGCTAGACAATATCGGCACTTACTTAAGTCTGCATTTCGATAATTTCGTACAAAAAGAGAGTCGTCATCCTCGCTTGCGGGGATCCAGCTCTTGATTTTAGCCAGTAAAGAGCTGGATCTCCGGTGTGCTTCGCGGCTCTAACGAGTCGCGAAGATGACGACTCCCTTCTTAAACAAGCACCCTTCAACCTCAGACGGTGCTTTTGCCTTAGCTCTTAGCGCTGGGTTGTGAACTACAAATGCACAGCCCAATTAAATACCAAGCTGCCCTTGCGCTGCAATTGATAGCCTTCCGGCTTATCGCTTACAGGCTGTAGCCATTCGATACCCCAGCGAGTCCCCGCGAGGGTGCCGGTTTTGAAGCCGCCGTTCAAGCCAACACCTACATCCGCGAACTGGCCGCCGTAATTGCTGGTGTAATCCGCCGGTGAGATGCGCACCTGCGTACCGGCGTAGCTGCCTTTGATGGAATCTTGGTTGGTGTAGAGGCCGCGCAGAGAAACAGCGATGGCATCGCTGAACGCGTAGCTTGTCCATGCGGTGGATTGCACCACATCGCCCAATGCGTAGCCGGAATCGTTTTTATCTTGCAGGCGCACCGTGCCGCTGACTTGCGCTCCCCAACCGATGTTACCCGCTGCCCCCGTGTAGGTGAGGCTGGTTTTGAAATCCCAGGTGCCGCTGCCGAGCTGCATGCCGTAATCCATCAGCGCGGTGGGGTTGCCCATCATGGGGCGCATTTTTAGGTCGGTTTTGCCGGTGGGGGCGCTCAGGCCAAGGCCAAGGTGAACTTCGCCTTGAGCGAAGGCCGCCAATTTTACTAGTGCGTGGAGCTCGGTATCGCCCACGCCGGAGGAAATATGTTCGTGTTCGGCGTGGCTAATGGCCATGCCTATATCATCCATACCGCCAATGCGTGGCGACCCCTCCAGCAAGCGCATGGACATGCTCATATCCACAAACTGCGGCATCAGCATTAAGGTCAGCCAGTCGGTGGGCGCGTACATAAAATCCAGCATTTGCATGCGCATAGCCATGGCGGTTGGCCGCATATAACAAGGCTTACCTTCACAGGCTTTGTTGATGAGCGTGTAATCGTCAATCGCCTTGCTATCACGCTCGATATCGCCGCCTTGGCTGGAGTTCATTACGCGATAACCCAGCATAAAATCACCGGCGTTTAACAGGTGATCAAACTCAACGCCCGCTGGTGCAGCGGGGGGATGAGCACTGTGCATATCGTGGTGGTGATGACCTTCCATATTTTCCATCCCGCTCATATCCATATTAGCCATGGGCTTAGGCTCGCCACCCAGCGGAAAATTGAGCCCCAAACTGACGGAATAGGCATTGTAATCCGCGTAACTTGCCTCGCCGCCACCGCCTAACTTCAAGCGACCCTCATGTTGGCGATACTCCAAACTCACATCCAAACTCGCACCGTTTTGCAGTTGGCGAGAGAGCATTAGGCCTTCCGTTAAGGTGCCGTAGGCAGACAGGCGTGAGTCACTGGAATAATGGGCAGGCAACTTGTTGCGATCAAACGGAAGAGTGTCTTTCGAACCTGCGACCGGCGTGTAAAGCCCTTGATAGGTAATGAGATAAGGCACATAAAAATCTGCGCGACCTTGGGTGTAGTAGCGCAGCGAAGGGGTTAGCGTCCAGCGCCCAAAAGGCTGCACCCAGTCTAGGCTCAATGTGTGGGCCCTTATACCCCAAGAATCTTGAAAATAGCTGTAACCCGCGTGAAGCGCGGCATCGGTTGCGGCTATGTATTGGGTATAACGCAGCCCCAGCGTGGCCTGCTCGCGCAGGTCGGGCCGCTCTTCCAGCACCCCCACTACTTCAGCGTCGTACACATAGTTAGCCGCGGCATTGCCGCCCGCCTGACCTTTTTGTTTGAGCGGGTCGATAAAGGCGACTTCCACCGCTTTGTAAGGGTTGGATTGGTAACCGTTGCTGTGGGTGTAACTCAGGCTTGCATCCAGCACGGCGCCGCGATTGATAATTTGGCTAATGCCCAGATTCAAACCCCAATCGTCCCGCGTGCCGTTTAAGGTTGGCGCTAGCTCGCCAAGTACCATTTGGCTGGAGCCGTGGCTGTCGTTGTAGGCGCTGTTGCCGCGTTTTTCGTAAATGAACATGTAGGGTTCATAAACGTGGGGCACTGCATCGTGGTCAAGCAGGGCGTGGGTTTTGTTGTAGGCGTAACTTAAACCTACGCTCAGGGTGCTGAGCTTGCGGTTGAGATCCCAGCTTTGGGCGGCATGCACAAAATAAGAATCAAAATCCCGCTCTTGGGAAATGCCACCGCCGAACTCACGTTTGCCATTTTCATAGGCGTACGCAAAATTCGCATCGAATTGCTGACGCACTTCCGGCGAGGCGCTCGAAAGCGTGTGCATTAGCTTTTTATCCACACCACCGGTTAAATTTCCATCCACATCCATATTGAGCGGGTGCTTTTGGGTATCCAACTTTAGGCTGCTGTAAAGATAGGGCGATGCACCGGTTTGGGTGACGGGCGTATTCGTAGTACCTTCGTCATCCTCCCCTCCTCCACCGTGTTGATGGCCACCGTGGTAACCGTCTAAAGACGCACCGGTCATAGCGTGGCTGGTGACGATACGATTACCGTGAGCAGACACGGGCGCGGTGGCGACAGGCGTTGCGCCAGACCAAGTGTCTTGCTGAACTTTGACGGAGCCGCTCCAATCGTCGTTGAGCGAAAAATTTATCTCGGCCAGCAGGCTATCGACTTCAACGGGACTGAATTTGCTGTCCATACCATCGATAGAACGGGCACCTTCCTGATAGTGCTGGTAAAGCAAACTCATGGATTCAGGATTTTCGGCCGCGTGGGTTTTCATCACCAAGCCGGGTAAGGCCATGGCGGCGAGCGTTAGGGAGGTGAGTGAAACAGATGCGTTTTTTTTCGGGTCTAGGTTTTTACGATCAATAACAGCCACAACCGCCTCCTGCTGCTACATCACCACCGGCTGCGGCTTCACGACTGTTTTGCACATGGGTGCGCGCTGCTTCCTGTAACGAATGGCGGTTTTGTTGCATTTGCGGCTTTGCCAGCACGCCGCGCTCCCAAGGTTGAACCTCGGCGCAGCCGGCACAGGCCAAGGCAATTCCAACCATCAATAAACACTGAATAAATCGGCGCAATTAAATTATCTCCGGCTCAAAGTGGCTCATGCAAAAGTTGCTCAACTTGCTGGCGAAGCTGTTCTGTTTGGTCGCGACGAAAGCCAAGGTGTTGGAAGCGAATATTGCCCTTGCGGTCGATGAGGTAAGCGGCGGGCATACCCTCAACACCAAAGGCTTGCGGGCAGCTGTTAGCGGCATCGGTCACCACGGTAAAACCCACCGGATGCTTGCTCAGGAAAGCCGCAGCTTCGGCGCGATCTTCATCGAGATTCACCCCTACCACCGCTAACCCCTGCGCACTCAACTCTTTCGCCATAGCATCCAAAAACGGAAAGGATTGCACGCAACTGGTACACCACGACGCCCAAAAATCCACATAAACCACCTTGCCGCGCAAGCTTTGCCAAGTTACAGCTTGGCCGCTCGCCCATTCGCTCAATTGGCAGGCTGGCGCGGGGCGAATTGGGGTTTCTTTTGCGCAAACACCTTGGGTTAGGCACGCCAGCAATAAGGCCAACCAAGAGCGCGGAAATAAGCAGAGTTTTAGGTAATGCATAGATGCATAAACGCCTGATTTACCAAAGTCCCAGCAGTATACCAGCGCACCTGCGCCTAGCCCCTGCGACATTTTGTCGCATTGTTCAGGCGCGCGCGCAGCCAGATAATGCGCCCCAACAGCAGCGACACTTTTGCGCAAATGCATTTATGAATTAATAACGGATACAAATTAGAAGGGAGTCGTCATCTTCGCGACGAGATCCTTAGCGACACGATCGCCCAAGCACGACTTCATTAAGCCTTTCGTAACATTTACTTGGATAGGAGCATTCTCCATGAAAAAAGCAACCCTCGCCTTGCTACTTGCAGGCCTTAGTTTTAGCGGTGCCAGCCTTGCGCACGTTGGCGTTGCCAATAACACCTTGCCTATCGCTGCCGCAGGGCAAACGTCCTATGCTATTGCCAATAGCACCAGCGAAATCGTGTTTATTGTTGGTCACGGTTGCAACAGTGAAGCTGTACCTACTCCACCCGCCAATTTAGATACCACCAAAATTGAAATCACAGTTCCAGCGGCCATTGTGACTGCAACTGGCGCTGCCTCTGTACGCCCCAGCAACCAAGGTGAATTTGGCAACGTAAGCCGTCAAACATTAGCGGATGGCGGTATTAAATTTACGTGGACAAAAAAAGCCTCCGCTAGCGCAGACGATGACCAGTTTTATAAAGTCAGCATCCGTTTGAAGACACCTGCGCCCACATCCGCAACTGATGTGTCCATCAAAAAATATCAATTCCTCGCCGTGCAAAGCTGCGCAATGCAAGGCCAAGCCGATTACGTGTTGGATTGGGGAACCGCGAATTCGCCCACGCTCTTGTCATTCCCCGACAAGCGCAAAGGCTTTAACAAATACACACTGGATGCATCAACCCTAAGCGATTTTTCTGTATCCGGTTCTGCGACAAAAGCTGCACGTTTAAAAGCTTACTTTGGCGATGCTGCGATTGTTTGGATTGGCAAACGCGCTTACAGCCCTAACCCCAATACCGCCGCAAAAATCGATGCTATGGCCGTGAAAGATTTAACCTACAGCAACCTCGGCACAGAGACAGGTGTATCCCTCGGCGCTGACGAAGTTATTTGGGTGAAATACTAATGAACACACTACAACTCGCGTTTCTAGTAAGCGTTTTGGTGCTCACCGGTTGCGGTGGCAGCGGAGGTGGCGCAAGCGATAATAGCGGCGGTGCAAGCAGCGGTGCTTCTAGCGTAAGCAGCCAAAGCAGCGCAGCAAGCTCATCTGCCAATGCCGCTGAAGTTGCCTTGGGCGCAAGCAATTTGCCGCCCGACAGCGGCGTTGCTAACGCAGGCGTGTTGAGTGATGACGAACTCTCGCCAGAAAACAAAACGGTGGCGCTCGCAGCGGATGAGATAGCGCCGCTTTAAAATCTAAAAATAAAAAAAGCGAATCTTTTGGATTCGCTTTTTTTATTTGCTATCAAATATGTTGTTATATCGCGCAAGCACTTTTCGGTTCTGGGCGGTATACACCCACGTTCAAATAACCGGCATCTTTTAAATTCGCCGCGTGCAATTGGCTCATCACACCTTTTTGGCAATATAAATAATATTGCGCGCTCTGTTCAAGAGTGGGGAATTTATTGTTTAAACCGTAGAACGGAATTTTTAAAATCGTTACGCCCTCTAATCGCAGCGGATTTATTTCTTCTTCATCGGGGTGACGAATATCAATAACGATTTGGCCTTGCGCAATATCGCCCACCACCGGCACGGATAAATCTGCATCAAGCTCCGCAACAATTTCATCAATATTTTGCGCGCGGCGTTCGGCAATGGCGCGCTCAAGAATCGCCATATCAAAATTAGCTTCTTCGCGCTCAACCTTGTGCAACTTTGCTTTAGTCGTTGGGTTTACTGAAATTACACCACAGTATTCCGGCATTTTTGCTGCAAAGGTTTCAGTGCCGATTTTACGGGCGATATCAATAATATCGCCCTTGTCCATAGTCGCGAGCGGGCGCAGCACCACAGTTTCAATAGCGCGATCAATTACGTTTAAATTCACCAGCGTTTGGCTGGAAACTTGCGCAACACTTTCGCCGGTAACTAAAGCGGGAATATCTAAACTTTCTGCCACTTTTTCAGCGGCGCGCAACATCATTCTTTTCAAAGTTACGCCCATATAAGCGTTATCAACTTTCTCAAGAATTTCGCGCACTACATCTTCAAAAGGCACTGTGACAAATTTAACGCGGTGCGACGAGCCGTATTTATTCCACAAATAATAAGAAACTTCTTTCACGCCAATTTCATGTGCACGACCACCCAAATTGAAAAAACAATAGTGCGCGCGCAAACCGCGTTTAATACATAAATAGGTTGAAACCGTTGAATCAAATCCACCGGAAATTAACGACAATACGGGGTCTTGTGCGCCGAGCGGGAAGCCACCCATGCCCTGAGTTTTACTGGAAATAACAAACAGGCGATCCCATTTCACTTCGAGCGGAACCGTAATATCGGGCGTGCGCAATTCCACGCCTTTGGCTTGCGTATGTTGCAGTAGTCCACCCCCAACATATTGTTCAAGTTGGGTTGATGTGAAGTCATGGTTGCCATGGCGACGCGCACGCACGCAAAAGGTTTTTCCCGCGAGAGCGTCTTTCCAATGCGGCAATACCTTTTGAAACATATCCTCAAGGTCACCCACAGGGTAGGCCTTAATTAAGGAGAAATTCGCTATTCCCGGCGTATGCGCCAAGACTTCTGACACCTGCGCAATGGTTGCTTCATCGGCATCTGGGGCGACAATTTCAATCTTCTCCCAATCGCGCTGTACATCCACATTCACGCCTTTATCGGCGAGCAGTTTGCGCAGGTTATCGCGCAGCTGTTTGATAAAACGCTTACGAACCGGAGGGCTTTTGATGATGATTTCAGAGAAAACTTTAACGATGAAGTGCATGAGTGAAAGGCCTAAAGCGCAGCAGGCATTGCTGGTGAAAACGCGTGATTATACAGAAACCCCAGCGCCAGCGCTTACTTCCCAAAGCCTAACGCACTGCTTTTCTTATTTTTAACGATATTGCCTTTGCACCGAAATGCTACAAAACAGTCTAACTAAAAATTGGGAATAACCCATATTTGCTGCTAAAACTTATCTTGAAATCGTCGTTATACATTCACTCCAGCAAATGGAAGCATTCACATGATCCGCAACTTCAATCTTGGAACACGCTTGGCCTTGGGGTTTGGTTTGTTGGCTTTGTTAATTCTGATTCAGGGCATATTAGCCTTAGGTAAGATATCTGCCGTCAATGATCAATTAAATGAAATCTCAGACAACTGGCTCCCATCCGTTGCCGCAGTCAGCAACCTTAGGTACACGATCACCCGCTACCGAGTCTTTGCGCTGCGCCTAGTGGTGGACGACTCTCCCAGTGCGCTATCAAAAACCGAAAGCCGCCTGACAGAGCTGGAGCAAGATATAGACAAAGCGATGGGGATCTATGAACCTTTAATCAGTGAACCAGCAGAAAGAAGCGGTTTTACCGAATTCACCGGGCACAAAAAAAGTTATATAGCGAACACTAAAAAGGTTTTGGATCTAGCCAAAGCGGGCAAATTAGAGGACGCAAAAGACTTCATAGAGCGCGAGCAAAACCCGCTTGCAGACAAAATGACCGCAGAATTACAGACGCTGGTGGAAATAAATACCAAAGGAGCTGATATCTCTGGCAAACAGGCCGATGAAATCTACGCGTCAAGCAAACTAATAACTATTGCCACCATAGTCATAGCGCTTGCCATTACCGGCGCACTCTCCCTAATCGTAACAAAAAGTATTACGGCCCCCATTCAAGACGCATTAGTGGCAACCGAACGCGTAGCTGGCGGCAACCTCACCCATCGTATTACCTCTGAAGGACAAGATGAACCAGCGCGCCTGCTCGCGGGCTTGGCACTAATGCAAGACAACCTGCGCAACACCATCACTGAAATCGCTAACTCATCCACCCAATTGGCCGCGGCCACCGAGGAGTTGAGTTCGGTAGCCGAGGACGCCACCCGCACCCTGCACCGTCAAAATGATGAAATTCAACAAGCAGCAACCGCCGTTACCGAAATGAGCGCTGCGGTGGATGAAGTTGCGCGTAACGCAACCAGTACGGCTGAGGCTTCAAGTGAATCAGCTGCCTACGCCAAAGACGGCAGACTCAAAGTTCAGCAAACTGTTAACTCCATTCAATCAATGACCGAAGAGGTATTGAAAAGCTCACAATTGGTTGAAGGGCTGGCAGACCAATCGCAGAATATTGGTAAGGTGTTGGATGTGATTCGCGCTATCGCCGAGCAAACCAACCTGCTTGCCCTGAATGCCGCGATTGAAGCTGCTCGCGCCGGCGAAGCAGGCAGAGGCTTTGCGGTGGTGGCCGATGAAGTACGTGCTCTGGCCAGCCGCACCCGCACGTCTACACAAGAAATTGAGGAGATGATGGGCAAAATGCAGGATGGTTCCAATGCCGCCGTATCCTCCATGCGCAATAGCGCCACTTACACGCAAAATACGCTGAGCGTTGCGCAAGAAGCTGGCAAAGCATTGGAAGAGATTTATAACCGCAGTAGCCTAATTAGCGACCGCAACTTGGTGATTGCTACCGCGTCCGAAGAGCAAGCCGCCGTAGCGCGGGAGGTTGATCGCAACATCGTTAATATTAGCGATCTATCAACCCAGACCGCTGCTGGAGCCAACCAAACCAGCGCATCAACTAATGAATTGGCACGGCTTGCCACCAGCTTGAACAGTTTGGTCGCTCGCTTCGTTATCTAAAGGTCGCTCGCTTCGTTTTCTAAAAAAAGAAGCCTGAGTTGGGTCGCCGCAGGAAAATTGCTTTGCGGCGACCTACGACTTTTACTGCGAGCGGAAGATAATTTCTTTCATTTTTTGTAGCTTGGGCGCAACGACCGGCACAGTCAACATGGTGCTCAGCACAGCCATGATCAAGAGCGCCGTAAAGGTCTCACTGGTAATAATTTGTTTATCTAACAAGACGTTAGCGAAAATAATCATGATCAGCGCCTTGGTTTGCAACAACCAACCGATAATCGATGCCTCGCCCTTTTCCCATTTCAACACTTTCCCTGCGATCTGAATGCCCACCAGCTTACCCACGACAGACGCCACCAACAACACGCCCGCAGCGATAAATACCGTTGAACCACCCACTTGCCAGTTGGTGCGCAGACCGGTACTGAGGAAGAACACCGGCATGATAATCAGCAGCACAAAGTAACGCAGCTTATCCATGTCTTCCTGCTTGAACCATTCGGCTTCCATTACTGCACCCGCGAGGAATGCGCCCACCATAAAGTGCAATCCAGACCAATCGGCAAAGTAACCGCAAATCCCCAACCAAATAAACGAAACGTACCAACGATCGTTCTCGTTGAGCTTCAACATAAGCTTACGGAACACATAGGCTGCAACGGCAAAGCCAGCCAAAAACATACCTTGGCGACCTACACGCTCCCAATCCAACAGAATCAGCGCCAAAACGCCCCAAATGGCTACGTCATCCAAGCTCGCATAACGCAAAATACGTTGGCCGATTGGCTGGCGTAAAATCTCCAACTTTTCCATTAACAAAATCAGAATTGGTAGCGCGGTTACCGCACAAGACATGCCTACGCCCAAAATAAACTGCCACGTCATGCCTTTTTCGCCCATCCAACCGTTGCTGAAATAGAGCATGAAAGCTCCTGCTGCACAGCCAAATAGCAGCGGCGTGCCGAGTGCAAGACCGGCGGTGATGCCGCTCTCGCGCTTGTACTGCCAGGCTTTTTTCAAATCCAACTCCACGCCAGCAATCATGACGAAAATCATGACCGCCCACCAAGCAATACCATTGAGCGATTGGATAACCGGCTTATCAAATACAAATTTGTAGTAATCAGGGAAAACAGCACCCAAAACGCCGGGGCCGAGCACAATACCCATAATGATTTGCACCACGACCAGCGGCGCCCAGTAGTCAGTACGGCCTAAGCGCCAAATCAAATAAGGCACGGTAAAGATGATCATCATGGCGATGAGGAAAATTTCGGTGGTATTCATTGCGTGGTTCATTAGAGGGACCTTGTATCTCATTATTGTTGTGTCAACACAACCTTACACGGCGACTCATTTTTGTCGCCTAAATTTAGGTAGTAAAACGGGGCAGATTTTTACAGGAGGAGCACACCCCGAAACAACGGCACACCCATCAATATTTGCTATCACATTTCCGGAAGCAATAATCTTAATTTAAATGCCGTATCTCCCATCACCAAAAAACACAAAACGCACCAAAAAAGAGCTGTCGCACCATTATGTGCACCATATTTGTGCCTTTAAAAAAATGACGTTTTTTACAGCCCCTTATTTTTAAAGACTTGTTGCTATTTTCGGTGGATGGCATATATTTTGCCCCTTTTCGATCACCCTAATCTCGCCCGCTCATTGCAAGTGGATGAGCGACGGATGAAAGCGGGAAAAATTTCACTGACCTTAGCTAAATCAATAAAGCTAAAAACACTTGGAGGCATTCAATGTCTAAGACTTTAGACCTGATCAAAGAACATGAAGCACGCTGGATTGATCTGCGCTTCACCGATTTCCGCGGCAAAGAACAACACGTTACTTTCCCTTCACACGTTGTGAACGACAACTTCTTCGTTGAAGGTAAAATGTTTGACGGTTCATCTATCGCTGGTTGGAAAGGCATCAACGATTCTGACATGATTCTTATGCCAGATGACTCTACCGCTGTTCTTGACCCATTCTACGACGAAGCAACTATCAACATTCGTTGCAACATTGTTGAGCCAGCTACCGGCCAAGGTTACGACCGCGACCCACGCTCTATCGGCTTGCGCGCTGAAGAGTACTTGAAATCAACTGGTTTGGGCGACAAAGCTTTGTTCGGTCCAGAACCAGAATTCTTCATTTTCGACAGCGTTCACTACTCAAGCTCTATGGGCGGCGCTTTCTACAAAATCAAATCTGAAGAAGCTGCTTGGTCGTCAGGCGACGACGTTGAAGGCAAACACGGTCACGCTCCACGCATCAAGGGCGGTTACTTCCCCGTTGCTCCAGTAGACTCATTGCACGACATCCGTGGCGCTATGTGTAACGCGATGGAAGCTATGGGCTTGGAAATTGAAATTCACCACCACGAAGTAGCTAACGCTGGCCAATGTGAAATCGGCGTAGGCGCTAACACTTTGGTTAAAAAAGCGGACGAAGTACAAATCCTCAAGTACTGTATCCACAACGTTGCTCACCAATACGGTAAAACTGCGACCTTTATGCCTAAGCCATTAATCGGCGATAACGGTTCAGGTATGCACGTTCACCAGTCTTTCTCTTTGAACGGCAAAAACCAATTCGCAGGCGACGCTTACGCTGGCTTGTCTGAAACTGCTTTGTTCTACATCGGCGGTATCATCAAGCACGCTAAAGCATTGAACGCTTTCTGTAACGCGTCTACCAACTCGTACAAGCGTTTGGTTCCAGGCTTCGAAGCTCCAGTAATGTTGGCTTACTCTGCTCGTAACCGTTCAGCTTCTATCCGTATTCCTTACACCGTTGGTGAGAAGGCAAAACGTATTGAAACTCGCTTCCCAGATCCAACTGCTAACCCATACTTGTGCTTCGCAGCCTTGTTGATGGCTGGTATCGACGGCGTACAAAACAAGATTCACCCAGGTGAAGCAGCAACTAAAGACTTGTACGACTTGGAGCCAGAAGAAGAAGCTGAGATTCCACAAGTGTGTGCATCTTTGGAAGAAGCTTTGGCTCACTTGCAAGCTGACCACGAGTTCTTGTTGAAAGGCGGCGTGTTCTCTAAAGACTTCATCGATGCTTACATCGAGCTGAAGAAAGGCGAGATCCAACGCGTTAACATGACTCCGCACCCAGTAGAATTCGAACTCTACTACAGCGTGTAATCAGCGAAAGTTGATATGAGTTGTGAGAAAGCCCGCATCTGCGGGCTTTTTCTTTTATGCGATGGCGAGTATCGTTGAGCAATACCACTCATTGAGACTCTCGCAATGCTTCGACTCCCCACTCTTTTAGCGGCACTTCTGCTCGGCACACTTTCCTGCAACCTGGCTCACGCAGAAATTTATAAAACCGTGGATAAGAATGGCCGGGTCACTTACAGCGATACACCTCCGCCCAATACCAATGCCAAGCCTATTGAACTCAAGAGCATCAACACCACACCAGCAGTGGGTCTGCCCAATGTGAGCTATACGCCACCTGCTAACGATGGCCCTCAGGACGATTCAACCTATCAACTACAACTCATTGCACCAGCAAATGGCACAACACTCATGGCGGACGAGCGCTCTGTTACGCTGTCGGTGAGCCTGAACGGAAAACTCCAAAACGGCGATTTGTTCGCGTATAAATTAGATGGAAATACTCTCGCCAAAACCACAGAAGCCGCTTACACACTGAACGAACCCCCACGTGGCGAGCATTCCCTGACAGTTGAGATTGTGGATACTCAAGATAAAACCCTTGCCCAATCTGACACCATAACCATTGTGGTTATGCGCCCTCCACCAAAGCAAACTCCGATACCCGTGCCCAAGAAATAACACAAAGCACCAAAAAGAGGCATTTAATTTTTGGAATCGCTAGAATAGAACGCTGAAACGCCCCAATTTCAGGCCTTACCGCAGTTGGTTTGCTTTTTGCATTTCTTTGCATCAAAGCAACTGCACCTTCCCAAGGCATTTTGGAGTTTGAAGCGACTTGACTGAACGCGAAATTTACAAACCTCTGCTTGATAGCTTGAGCACAGCCATAGTTCTGGTTGATAACAACCTGTTGCTGATTCATATGAATCCGGCTGCAGAAGCTTTATTAGCTATGAGCTGTGAGACTAATCGTGGGGAGCCCATCACCTATTTCTTCTTTGAAACCGAAGAAACGGAAAAACAGCTAAAGCTCGCCGCCAGTAAAGCCAACCATTACACCAAACGCCATGCTGAATGGCGCCTGCTGCACAATGGCCACATTACCGTTGATTATACGGTGACACCTTTTGGGGATCAGGAAGGCCTGATTATTGAGATTCAACCCATAGATCGCTTGCTGCGTATTAGCCGCGATGAAATGGTGACCTCATCACACGAGACCACCCGCAATCTCATTCGCGGCATGGCTCATGAAATCAAAAACCCACTGGGCGGCATTCGTGGAGCTGCGCAACTTTTATCGCGCGAGCTGCCACACTCCAACCTGACCGAATACACCAGCATCATCATTGATGAGGTAGATCGCCTGCGCAATTTGGTTGATCGTATGCTTGGCCCCAACCAATTGCCCAAATGGGCTGAGCTGAATATCCACGAAGTGTTAGAGCGTGTTGCATCCATCATCAAAGCCGAAAGCAACGATGCCCTCAAGCTTGTGCGCGATTACGACCCCAGCATTCCCAACATTTTGGGCGATAAAGAATTGCTGATTCAGGCCTGCTTGAACATTCTGCGCAACGCCATGCAGGCTTTGCTGGAAGCAGGAATGACCAACGGCGTTATTCAATTGCGTACGCGCATCCAACGCCAGTACACCATTGGCCGCAAACATCATCCGCTGGTGTGCCGCATCGACATTGTCGATAACGGCCCCGGTATTCCAGCCGATATGATTGAAAATATTTTCTACCCCATGATCACCGGTCGCGCCGAAGGCACCGGCTTGGGCTTAACGATTTCGCAACACCTGATACATCAACACAACGGCCTCATCGAGTGCCACAGTGAGCCGGGCAAAACCCGATTCTCACTCTACCTACCAATGGAAGCGTAACATGCAGAAGTCTAATAAGGTTTGGATCATCGACGATGATCGTTCAATCCGCTGGGTGCTGGAAAAGGCCCTGCAATCGGCCAATATTGAAACACGCGTATTTGATTCCGGTGACAGTGCACTCGGTCAACTAAACCGCGATACTCCTGATGCCATTATCAGTGATATTCGCATGCCCGGAACCGACGGTTTGGTGTTGCTGAGCAATTTGCACAACACGCATCCGCATATTCCCATTATCATCATGACTGCGCATTCTGACTTGGATAGCGCGGTGGCAGCCTACCAAGGCGGCGCCTTTGAATATCTCCCCAAACCCTTCGATGTGGATGATGCCGTTGCCGTAACCCAACGCGCCCTCGCCCACGCCCAAGAACAAAAAAGCGACGCCCCCATTGTCGCCGAGCTGGATGCCAACACCGAAATCATCGGTGAAGCACCGGCGATGCAAGAGGTTTTCCGCGCAATTGGCCGCTTGTCGCAATCTAACATCACCGTGTTGATTAACGGCCAATCAGGAACCGGTAAAGAACTGGTGGCGCGCGCATTACATCGCCACAGCCCTCGCCGTAACGAGCCTTTTATCGCCTTGAACATGGCGGCAATTCCAAAAGATCTGATGGAGTCTGAACTCTTCGGCCACGAAAAAGGCGCATTTACCGGTGCAGCCGCGCAACGCCAAGGCCGCTTTGAACAAGCCAACGGCGGCTCATTGTTCCTTGATGAAATCGGCGATATGCCCGCCGAAACCCAAACCCGCTTGCTGCGTGTTTTGGCCGATGGCGAGTTCTACCGCGTGGGTGGCCATACTCCCGTGAAAGTGGATGTACGCATCATCGCCGCTACTCACCAAAACTTGGAGACACTGGTAGCCGATAACCGTTTCCGCGAAGACTTATTCCACCGCTTGAACGTTATCCGCATCCACATTCCGAAACTGGCCAATCGCCGCGAGGATATTCCCAAACTGGCACGTTTCTTCCTGCATAAGGCCGCTACTGAGCTCAATGTAGATACCAAAGTGCTCTTGCCGGAAACCGAAGATTATTTCTGCAGCCTGCAATGGCCGGGTAACGTCCGCCAGCTAGAAAACACCTGCCGCTGGATTACCGTGATGGCGTCAGGCCGTGAAGTTCATGTGGAAGATTTACCGCCCGAACTTTTAGAACACAAAGAAGGCAGTGCGCCAGCAGACGATTGGGAGCGCGCTTTACGTCACTGGGCCGACCAAGCTCTGGCGAAAGGCCAACACCAATTGCTGAGCGAAGCCGTTCCCACATTTGAGCGCGCCTTGATTGAAACCGCGCTCAAATATACGGCTGGTCGCAAACGTGACGCCGCCAATTTGTTAGGCTGGGGCCGCAACACCCTAACCCGCAAGCTCAAGGATTTGGGCATGGCCGGCGGCAACGACGAAGACTAATCCACCCAACTCTGGTGCACGCCACTGCACCAGAGTCACTGAAAATCCCCCCTCATCTGCCGGTTAATAATCGGATAAGATTCTTTACGCTATTTCACACACAATAATAAAACCGCATCTATACTCAGTAAACGCACCTGGTATTGCCCTTTAATACCAATCAATAATTAAAGCTCAGGTCGCGATTAAAGCTTGGCGTAGTCGGGCCGCTAACCTATTAACTACCCAAGAAAACGTTAAGAATGTCGGGGGACACGATGGTACAAAAATCCTTATTAACAAAACTCATGGCGGTACTCAGCATTACCATGATTGGTATTGCGATTTTGGTCGCAGTAGTAAACTACAACGTCACTGCCAGCAAATTGCAGAATAATTTTGAAAGCGACAAAGCAGCACTGATTGAGCTCACCAATTCATCCATTAAAGAAGCGGTATTTGCTTACGATTTTGATCAAGTTCAAGCCATTGCTAAGTCCCTCGTCAACACAGATTTAATCACTGCCGTATCTGTTGTAGATCACCGCGGACAAGTGCTTGCGAAAGCACAAGATGATGACCGCAGTGAAGATCAAGTAACTTCACAAGGCATAGAAATCACTTACAACAACAGTAAAATTGGTAGCTATGACATCACTTTTTCCAAACACGAACTGCAAGCCACACTGCGTGCTCAATCTATCAACAATATTGTGGTAGTAGCTTGCTTATTGACAGCCAGCCTGATTGCCGTTTACTTCCTGATGCAAAAGTTGGTGCTAAACCCTGTAGCGGAGGTGACACGCTCACTCTCCAGTATTGCTGACGGAGGCGGTGATTTAACCAGAAGACTTTCTACTGAAAGCCGCGATGAGGTTGCTGCACTTGCTCACAATTTTAACCGCGTACTCGAACACATTGCCCATATTATTCGCAACGTTGTCAACGTAAACGAAAAAGTTCGCCACAACGTTTCCACCATGTCTCACGCTACTGAAAGCACTGTAAACTCAACCTCGCAACAATTGCGCGAAATTGAATTGGTTGCGACTGCGGTAGAAGAACTTTCTGCATCTGCGAATGAAATTGCACGCCACGCCGGCGATACCGCTGAACGCACTAACGCAACCAGCGTACTCGCAGAACAAGGTAATGAAATCGTTAATAGCTCATTGGAAAACGTAAATCGTTTAACCAATCAAATCGAATCTACAGCGCAAAAAATTCAAGTGCTGAAAAACAATTCAGTAAACATCGGATCGGTAATGGAAGTAATTCGTACCATCGCTGAGCAAACCAACCTGCTTGCATTGAACGCAGCGATTGAAGCGGCACGTGCCGGTGAACAAGGCCGCGGTTTTGCGGTAGTAGCAGATGAAGTTCGTTCACTTGCGCAAAAAACTCGTTCATCTACTGAAGAGATTGAATCTATTATTGTGCAATTGCAACGCGCAGCCGATGAAGCTCACCAAGCAATGAACACCAGTACCGCCGCCGCACGCGACACCATCGAAACCGCATCTAAAGTCGGCGGCGCACTCGATAAGATTCGCTCTAACATCAGCGTTATTAATGACATGAACCACCAAATTGCAACCGCGTCGCACGAACAAAGTTCGGTAGCAAATGAAGTGAGTAAAAACGTGACTGCAATCCATGCACTCTCTGAGAAAGTGTCTGAAAACGCACATATTGTTAACCAAAGTGGCAGCCAGTTAAGCCAAGAAAGTGCTGAACTGCAAAAAGAATTGAATAGCTTCAGATTGTAAGAAGCGCTTCAATCCCCCGCTTAAATCAGGCTCCTTTTGGAGCCTTTTTTATGAGCCGCCTATTGAACAGAATTTAAATCCACCCAGCGAGAATAGCGTCGCCCTTACGAGCGACAAACAATCTATCAACCAACATTCACATCCAATAAAGTAAACGATTACATCATTTTTCAAGAAATAAGCGTACCGTTTTCACACCATTTTAAGAAAAATCTTCCTCCCAAACAGCTTGTTTTTAGAAAATTTTTCTCACAACTTATTGCACCGCCTCAAAGTTGTGTGTAGTATTTTTAAAAAGCAAAAAAACAAACCACCCTTGGCAATAAATTCACGTGAGTCACCTGTAGCTCGTAGTGAACATTCGCGTCTCCTACCTGCAGCTTTAAGCTGTATCAATTCCAAACCCTTATTTATGTACTAATGTTGTAAATTGCCACACGCAATTTATTGAGCTTATTTGCCCCAGAATTTAGCTGAAAGCTCCACGCGAGTGATTAGGTATTATTTGCTGCCCAAGGCAGCACTTTGTTGAGACTTTAGAATGAAAGCGCGTAAACCTATTGTGATAGCAAACTGGAAATTAAATGGTGGTATAGATCTGATATGCACATCAGTTGCATCCTTCATTGGCAAACATTTCGCAGCGGATATCGCCATTTGCCCACCCTATATTTACATGCGCGACATGCTGACCTTTTTGCAGTATTCCGAATTAAAAATTGGCAGCCAAAATGTAAGCCGCTATGAATCTGGCGCCTATACCGGTGAAACTTCTGCGCAAATGTTGAAAGAAGCCGGTTGCTCGTTGTGCATTATCGGGCACTCAGAGCGTCGCGCTATGTTTGCCGAAAATAATTTGGGCTGTCAGGTAAAAGTGCAGACTGCACTCAACCATGGCTTGCTACCCGTTTTATGCATTGGCGAAACCCAGGAAGAACGCGCGGCGAATATCACGCAATCGATTTTGTTAGCGCAATTGAGCGAAGGCTTGAACACTATTGATTTAACCGATAGAGATATTTGCATCGCTTACGAGCCCGTGTGGGCCATAGGAACTGGTTTGGCGGCAACACCGGATATGGTGCAAGAAGTACATCAATTTATTCGCGCGGAACTGACGCGTTTGTACAACGAAGAAATTGCTGACCGAGTGCGCATTGTGTACGGCGGCAGCGTTAATAAAACCAACGCAACAGAATTATTAAAGCAAAAAGACATAGACGGCCTGCTTGTCGGCGGAGCCAGTTTAGACCCAGGACACTTCCTCGCAATTTGCGAGCAGGTTTCCGAACAGGCAATGGTATGAGTATCAATACAGTGAAAAAAATGAAAATTTTTATATCAACTGTAGGTAAAACTCATCATGAACTCTTTAGCCAATCTAGTCGCTCCCGGTGTTGTCACTGGCGACCAAGTACAAGCGCTATTTCAATTTGCCAAACAACAAGGCTTTGCGTACCCGGCCGTTAACGTTGCAGGCTCCAATTCTATTAATGCGACGCTGGAAGCCGCACACAGCATTAAGTCTCCGGTCATTGTGCAGCTGTCTTACAACGGCTCAGCATTTTTTATGGGAAAGGGCGTAAAGCTGGATGGACACACGAGTTCAATTTTAGGCGCGATTGCATCTGCACAATATATTCACACTGTTGCTGAAGCTTATGGCGTGCCTGTTATTTTGCACACGGATCACGCTGCGAAAAAATTATTGCCCTGGGTTGATTCCATGCTCGATGCCAGCGAAAAACATTTCGCACAAACAGGCAAACCTCTCTTTAGTTCGCACATGATTGATTTATCTGAAGAACCTTTGGATGAAAATATTGAGATCTGCGCTCGCTATTTAGAACGCATGAGCAACATGGGTGTTACGCTGGAAATTGAATTAGGTTGTACTGGCGGCGAAGAAGATGGTGTGGATAACACGGGCATAGATAGCGCTGCACTTTACACTCAGCCTGAAGATGTTGCGCGTGCTTATGAGGCATTAAGTGCGATTAGCAATAAATTTACCATTGCTGCATCCTTTGGAAATGTGCACGGCGTTTACAAACCCGGCAACGTAAAATTAACGCCAGCAATTTTACGAAACTCACAAACCTATGTGAGTGAAAAATTTGGTTTGGCGAGCAACAGTTTAGATTTTGTTTTTCACGGTGGCTCAGGTTCTGCCCCTGAAGAAATTGCCGAGGCCATTCGCTATGGCGTTGTAAAAATGAATATAGATACAGATACTCAATGGGCAAGCTGGCAAGGCGTAATGGATTACTACAAAAGCAATCACGATTATTTGCAAGGGCAAATCGGTAACCCCAAGGGTGACGATCAACCCAACAAAAAGTTTTATGATCCGCGCGTGTGGTTGCGCAAAAGTGAAGAGGCTATGGTAAAACGCTTGCATCAATCTTTTGCTGATCTCAATTGCGTTAACCAATATAGGTAAGCGTAAATGCAAAACCCCAAAAAAAATTTAGCGTCTTTATTACGCGACCATGGCGTTAGTTCTGAATTGCAGTTGCTAATTGAAAGCATAGTAGATGCAACCAAAGAAATTGCGCGCGCTGTTAACCAAGGCGCGCTTGCAGGCGTATTGGGTTCAACCCAGGATGAAAATATTCAGGGGGAAACCCAAAAAAAACTAGATGTAATTGCCAACCAAATTATTAAAGATGCCCTGCTCAGCAATGAGCAGGTGCGTGCGCTCGCATCAGAAGAAGAGGATGGTGTAATCGCGGGAAATAATCATGGCAATTATGTAGTTGCCTTTGATCCGCTAGACGGATCATCCAATATTGATGTGAACGGGCAAATAGGAACCATCTTCACCATTTACCCTGCACGCAAAGATGTAGCAAGCAATAGTGAATTGCAATTTCAGCAACAAGGCACACAACAAGTTTGCGCAGGCTACGTGCTCTATGGTGCGTCTACTTTATTAGTCATTACGACAGGCGGCCCAACACGCTGCTTTACGCTCGACTCAATAAGCCAGCAATTTTTGCTGACCAACTCAACATTGGAAATTCCGCAGGACACACAAGAATTTTCAGTCAATATGGCTAACCAACGCTTTTGGCAACCCCCATTCAAACGCTATGTAGAAGAATTGCTAGAGGGTGAAGCGGGCACACGCAACAAGCGTTTTAATATGCGCTGGAATGCGTCTATGGTGGGTGATATGCACCGTGTATTAGTACGCGGTGGAATTTTTATGTATCCATCCGATACACGCGATGCAAAACAGCCTGCCAAATTGCGCTTACTCTATGAAGCCAACCCTATTGCAATGCTAGTCGAGCATGCAGGCGGTAAAGCATTCAATGAACAACAACGCATTTTAGAGATTGAACCTCAAGCCTTGCATCAACGTGTTGCTGTGATTATGGGTTCAGCAAATGAAGTGGACGTTTGCTTGAAACATCTAAGACACTAATCCGATAAATAATAATATCTAAGATTGAAATAGACCTTAGATATTATTTAATTTCTTCGCAACAACTCTGGTGAAAATTAAAATGACCTAAACATTAGGCAATACAACAAAATCAAAAAATTGCACTACTAGTCACTTCCAATGTAAAACGCTCTTCATTTCATCGATTAAATCCCGTCCCACTTTTATTCCCACCCGAAAATGGGTTGCATGGCTCATTGATTTGGCAGATTTTTAACTGCCTCTCACATCTTGTCGATATGAGGGGACAATAAAAATAATGTAATGCAACTGAATCCCAGCTGCTTCTTTCATTCTCACCCTTGTTGTCAGCATTTATATATCGCCTATTTTTTTTTGCAAACATGGGGCGATGAATTTGCGGCACGAGGACTACCGGAGATTTAAATGCGTAACCTAATCATAAAACATGCATGCTACTTAGCCTCGGCACTCTCACTTCTAATGAGCGGAGCAGTATTCGCACAAACCAATTTAGCATTAAATAAAACAACTACCGCCAGCAGCAACCTTCAACCTGCTAGCGCAGCCGTTGATGGCAATGCCAGCACCCGCTGGGAATCAACTCAAGGTATTGAAAACTCATGGATTCAAGTTGATTTGGGCACAGATATAAACGTAAGCAGCACCGCAATTGACTGGGAGGCAGCTAACCCCGCTAATTATACGGTTCTAGGCTCGCTGGATGGCACGAGCTGGTCAACGCTTGCCACGCGCACCGGTGGCACTTTTGGCAACCGTACCGACACCATTACGTTAAGCGGTCGGTATCATTATTTGCGTATTAACGCCACGCAGCGCAGTGCGGGAAATAATTGGGGCTATTCAATTTGGGAATGGAAAGTGTTTGGTTCTGTTATCGCATCAAGCGCAACTTCAAATACATCATCAAGCAAATCGTCTAGCGTTTTATCATCGAGCAGTAAATCTTCAAGCACTCAAAGCACTTCATCATCAAGCGTCAAAAGCAGCTCAAGTAGTAGCTCCGCAATCGCAACAAGCGTGCTGGTACAAGCAGAAGACTTTACCAATTATCTTGATCTCACCACCGGCAATACCGGCGGCGCTTATCGCCCCAATGAAAACGTCGATATAGAAGCAACGACTGACAGTGGCAATGGTTTTAACGTCGGTTGGATTCAACAAAGCGAATGGCTGGAATATAAAGTGACGCTCGCTGCAGGCACTTACAATATCAATACTCGCGTAGCTTCAAGCGCGACCACAGGCAAATATAGTTTGTTGATTGATGGCAATCTTATCGGCTCAGCCACTGTTGGTAATACTGGCGGCTGGCAAGCATGGCAGACACAAAAAGTATCAAGCATTTCATTTAACACTTCCGGCACACACACTGTGCGCTTAATTGCTGATGGTTCAGACTTCAATCTTAATTGGATTCAATTTGAAGCGAGCGGTGCGCAAAGTTCTGCATCATCAGTATCGAGTTCTTCATCAAGTGATCGAAACCATTACGATGCACCACATGCAACTAGCGCACCGGTTATCGACGGCGTTATGGATGCGGTATGGGATGCTGCGCCTTGGGCGCCCATAGATGTCTTTTGGTTGGGAACACAGCGCCCGAGCGCGCAAGATTTTTCTGGACGCTACAAAGCCATGTGGGATGCAGGCAATTTATATTTATTATTTGATATCACAGACGATGTGCTATTTGATAATTGGGCCAACCCGCTGGAACATTATTGGGATGATGATTCGGTAGAAATCTTTCTGGATGAAAACAAAAATGGCGGCAATCATCAATACAACACATCTGCATGGGCTTATCACGTAAGCACCTTTGGCGACGCAGTTGATTTCACTAACTCTACCACCCCGAAACTATTAAACAATCACATTACTATGCGTAAAGTAAGTGTGGGCACTAAACATCTCTGGGAAATGAGTGTGCGTGTTTATGGTGAAAATTATGATGATGCAAAAGCCAATACACCACTAACATTGTTTGCAGGAAAACAAATGGGATTTTCAGTTGCTTATAATGATAATGATGGCAGCCCGCAGCGCGAAAGCATGATCGGCTCAGTTGATACACAAGGACACAAAAATGACCAAGGCTATATAGATGCAAGCGTGTTTGGCTCAATGACATTAGTTGAAACCATCCAACATTAAAAAGCAAAACCAATCTTAAAGCCCACTTAATTTACGATTTATTAGGTGGGCTTCATTTGGTATTAATGTTACGGATGCCAATTCCCTAAAATAGCCGTGCGTGAAAATTTCGCAGCATCCTGACTAGTGAGCTGCCTACGCTTTGCATTTAGACTTGCACCGGGGCCTTTACTTTTATATTCATAAAAGCGCGAATCCTCCGGCAGAAAATTTTTCCTGCCACCTTCTTTTGCAGTTCCGCTCATTGAATACCAACCATCTTGCGTAATATGTGCGTCCATCCAAGTATTAACAAAAACAGTTTTACCAACCGCATTGGGGTCTGCATAGCGGCCATCTGTAAATTGAGAAGTGGGATGCCATGGGCGCCCAAGCGGAACTGAATAATCTGGCACAGATGCATCGCGCGTTAAGCGGCAATTTAAAAAGGTTAACCCATATTCTGAATTAATTTGGGTTGATGGTGCGGTCACAAAACCATGTGGGTTGGTAGGTTCTCCGCGAGCGACCGTTTTAACTTCTGATTGTGTAAAAAGCGCGTTGCCATTACCAAAGATATAATCCACATTACCTGCAACTATTACCTTATCGAACCAGCTTCGTCCCGAATTGACAAAGAGCGTATCCTGAAAACCCAAGATGTTTACATTGCGCACCAACACTCTATCGCTTGGAACATCGATAAATAAAGCAACAGCCTGACTACCGTTCACTTTTCTAGGATTATCTCCGACCAGCGCATCATTGGTTAAGAAGTCAAAACTGTTTTCAATAGTAAGATTTTCGATACGCACATCTACTGCGCTCACCCTCAGTGTTGCGGTGCCCGGTGTACTTAAATTTTTTCCAGGTGAAATTTCGATGCCGGCATAATCATTAAATACCAAGCGTGTTTTGGTACGATCCTGCCCAATTAACTGCAGGTTGTTTTTGTTTAGCGTGATTTTTTCTTGGTAGTCGCCATTTGCGATGTGTATGCGATATGGCTTATCGGAATTAGTTGGTGCGGCATCAATGGCAGATTGAATTTTTTCAAAACATGCTGGTGCAGCGGTGCAAGACTTTTTGACTTGAATGTCATAAGGCGAAAAACTCAAACTGGAACAGGCCACCTGCATGAAAACTACCAATAGTAGGCATATTTTTCTCATGACAATTTACCTTTATAAAACACCAAATACGATTTAAAAAAGGGAGTCGTCATCCTCGCGTAGCGGGGATCCAGCTCTTAAAGGGCTACAATCAAAAGCTGGATCCCCGCTACGCGAGGATGACGACTCCCTTTTCGCAAAAAAATTATCAAAATAGATTATTCAGCGTGTATCATTCTAGCGATAAATTTAAGCGCCTGAAAACTCTTGCTGAATTGTTTTCAATACACCTTGCGCATAAAAACGCTCCAGCCAGCCAATAGTATTGGCAATGAATATTTCTTCATGCGCAAGGTCTTCTCCAAACACTTTCGGCAAACCTACAATTGCACGCACTGTGGCTTCTGCATTACCTGTATTGACATCACAAAGCGCACGCAATTCAGCTGCAAGTGGATCAGATACTTCAATTGCATTACCTTTTTCATCGACACCAGACACATAACGAATCCAAGCAGCAACACCCAAACAAATAATATCTATATGTCCATTTGATTTAAGTTGTGCACGTAAGCTTTCTAAAAGACGTTGCGGCAATTTTTGTGAGCCATCCATAGCAATTTGCCAAGTGCGATGTTTTAGCGCCTTATTAGAAAAACGCTCACACAATTGTTGCTTGTAAGCTTCTATATCAAAACCTGCAGGAGCACTCAAGGTTTCGCCTGCTTCACGTGCCATATAGGTTTTCACCATATTTTCGAATGCTGGCTCATTCATGACTTCACTAATATAATCAAAACCAGATAAGTAACCCGTGTAGGCCATTGTTGAATGCGCACCATTCAATAAACGCAATTTAATTTTCTCGAATACACGTACATCATCCACTAACAATGCGCCAACTTTTTCCCACTGCGGGCGACCATCTGAAAATTTATCTTCAATTACCCACTGCGAAAAAGGTTCAGCAATAACCACACCTTCGTCACGAAGACCAAGACGAGCTTCAATATCGCGACGATCATCATCAGTAGTTGCCGGTACTATGCGATCAATCATGGTTGATGGAAAACAAGTATTGGCGCCAATCCACGCCGCCAACTCTTTGGAAATTCTTTCTGCAAATTGCACAACAACTTTTTCCAATACTTCACCGTTGTTTGGTAAGTTGTCACAACTCAAAACGGTAAAACTTTTTATTCCCGCTTTAAAACGCGCAGCAAGTGCGGCAACTAAAAAGCCAATAGCGGATTTCGGTGTGTTCAGATTTTCAAAATCATGCTGAATATCTGGATGCATTGTATTTAAATTGCCTGTCGCAGGATCATGGCAATAGCCTTTCTCAGTTACAGTCATAGAGACAATTTTAATATTAGGTTGCGCCATAACCGCAATTAATTCAGCGGGATTTTCTGGCCCCACTAGATTTTTAATCACAGCTCCAATTAATTGTAATTTCTCACCGTCGCCAGAACGCTCAACCAAAGTATATAAACCATCTTGCGGAGCCAATTGATCACGCACGCTCGCTGAGCGCAAACTGCAACCTATAATCCCCCAATCGCCACCAAATTTATTAAGCGCAGCTTCTGTATAGAAAGCCTGATGCGCACGATGAAATGCGCCTATACCCAAATGCACAATACCGGCTTTCAGGTTGCTGCGATCATAGC
>JAGKXD010000054.1 GCA_021151525.1 Cellvibrionaceae bacterium
ATTACATGCATTAACATTAGACGCCAATTGGAAAACATACAACCATTTTTGGACTTAATATGGACTTAAATTGCAGAAACAAAAAAGCCCGCTACTAAGCGGGCTTTTTAAGTCGTTGATTTTCAACGTAAATTTGGTGGAGCTAAGCGGGATCGAACCGCTGACCTCAACACTGCCAGTGTTGCGCTCTCCCAGCTGAGCTATAGCCCCAAGGTCTTGCTTGGGCTTCGTCCTGAAGCGGGGCGCATTGTATGCAGCCGCTTTGGGAGTGTCAAGGAAAACATCCCCTGCGCACTCCCATTATTTCAGGCGAATCAAGTGGTTAACTATTGCGCCGGGGCGTCGCCAACCTCACCCAACTTGGCGTAAATCTTATCCAACTCTTTTTGCTTGTTTTTACCGAAGCCACCCAACGCATTTACCGCATGACGTAAACGCGCACGGCTCAAATCGGGGCCGATGATTTGCATGGAATCTACAACAGAGAAAGATGCAGTGGTGCCCGCAATAGCAACGAAAATTGGCGCAAGTGCGTCCTTGAGTTTGATACCCATTTGATCTGCAAGTAGTTTAAGTTCGTTGAAAATGGTATCGCGCTCCCAGAAGCGCAATGCTTCCATACGCCAAAGCGCGAACTGTAAATACTCTTTCTGTTTTTCGATGTCGAGCTTGTTAGCTGCGAAGCTGGCTTCGTTGATATTCAGCATGCCGGATACCAAAAAGCTGGCGAGCGGTGCGAAATCACTTAAGGTATTCATGCGCGACTGTGCGTGCGGCAAGGCTTGCAGCAGCATCTCTTTGTTGAAGGCCCAGTTGTGGATTCGCTCGGCAAGTTGCTCAATGCTGAAGTTCTCGCGAATCCACAGGCTGTTTAACCAGCTGAGTTTTTCGACGTCGAAAATCGGGCCGCCAAGAGAAACACGGTTCAAGTCGAAGTGTGCTTGCATCTCTGCCAAGGTGAACTTTTCACGCTCGTCGGGCATTGACCAGCCCATACGGCCAAGGTAATTCAACATGGCTTCGGGCAAGTAACCCATGCGTTTGTAGTAGAGAATGCTGGTAGGGTTTTTGCGCTTGCTGAGCTTGGACTTATCGGGGTTGCGCAGCAGCGGCAAGTGGCAAAGCACCGGTGCTTTCCAGCCAAAATATTCGTAAAGCTTGAGATGCTTGGGCGCAGAGTTGATCCACTCTTCACCGCGAATCACGTGGGTGATTTTCATCAGGTGATCGTCAACCACGTTGGCCAAATGGTAGGTCGGCATGCCATCCGCTTTGAGCAGAACTTGCATGTCCACTTGCGACCATTCGATCTCAATTTTGCCGCGCAGCATGTCATCAATTTCGCACACGCCTTCGGTTGGCAGCTTCATACGGATTACATAAGGTTCGCCAGCAGCAAGCTTGGCTTGCACTTCTGCCGCAGAGAGTTTTAAACCGCGACCATCGTATTGCGGCGTTTGGCCGTTGGCGATTTGCTCGCGGCGCATTTCGTCCAACTCTTCAGTTGTTGCGAAGCAATAGAAAGCATGGCCTTTTTCGACTAATTCCATGGCGTATTTGCCATAAATATCCATACGCTCGCTTTGGCGGTAAGGGCCGTGTGGGCCGCCCACATCCGGGCCTTCGTCCCATTCCAATCCCAACCAGCGCAGGCTGTCCAAAATCGCTTGTTCGGATTCGGGCGTGCTGCGGGTTTGGTCGGTATCTTCAATACGCAACAGGAATTTGCCGCCATGTTGGCGCGCAAAACAGAGATTGAAGAGAGCGATGTAAGCGGTGCCTACGTGCGGGTCGCCAGTGGGTGACGGGGCAATGCGGGTACGAACTTCAGACATGGAATGGCCTTTTGCTACAAATTTGAAAAAAAGGGGAAAACAGGAAAAGGCGGGCATTATACGCGGGAACAGCTGGTTTGCGGCTGCCCGTGGATAAATTCAACAATTTTTCATTTGCCGCGAATCCTTTTAGAGATATCTGCCCACTTAGGTGAAGACAGTCTCTTTAATAGCGAGGAAAGAAGATGAAACAACTGATTAGCGGTACCCAAATTAAGAACATTGAACTTCATGATATTTATGGCAATAAAATCCACATACCCCAAGCAAAGCACTGGACACACCTGCAATTTCGTCGCTATTCCGGGTGTGCAGTCTGTAATTTGCATCTACACAGCTTTATAGCTCGCAACAAAGAGTTAAACGCATCCAACATTCAGGAGGTCGTAATTTTTAATTCCACCCCAGAACGAATCTTGGCCGACTTACCCAATTGCCCTCTAAATATCGTATCTGACGCAGAAGGACACCTATATAGCGAATTCGGAGTGGGGAAAGCGGTAATGGCAGTGTTCAATCCTAGTGTTTGGCCCGCAGCCATACGTGGTGCAGCCAAGTTTGGAATACAATTGCCGCGTGACAATGAAACCTCTTGGGGCCTCCCCGCAGATTTTTTAATTGATAAGGACGGGCTAATTGCCGCAGTGCACTATGGCAAACACGCAAACGACCAATGGTCGATTGATAGACTCTTAAATCTGGTAGCGTTAGAGGAAGTAGCAACGTGAGCAATCAAGATGCAAGCTTGTTAGTGGCAGCACAAATGGGTGACCCGGTCGCGCTTGATAAACTATTAGCGCACTGGTACCCCGACTTGCGGCGTTACGCTCAACGTCACTGCCACGCGAGCCATGCTGAAGATGCCTTACAAGAGACTTTGCTGGCGGCGACACGCAACATTAAAAGCCTACGCCAAGTGCATTCATTTTCGGCGTGGGTGACCACTATTTTAAAGCGCTACTGTTATTATTTTTTCAAGAAATTTAATGTAGAGCTGCACCTTGAGGACACAAAGTGGGCGGAGTTCATTGACAACAAACCTCCTGCCGATTTAAGAATTGAATTGGTTTCAGCTTTAGAGTCATTACCCGAACATTATTTGCACATTATTTTGCTGCGCGATTTTGAGGATCTCACCATCAAAGAAATTGCGACACGTTTAAACGATAATATTCCCGCTATTAAAAGCCGATTACATCGTGCACGAACCTTAGTGCGGGAATACTTGATGGAAACTTAATAGAAAATGGATGGCTACTGCACCACCAAATGGTCCTTCTCATCAAACAACCAAACATCTTCATGATCCACTTCAAACAAATAACCATCGGGATCACGAAAATACCCCGCGGTACCCCACTGAGTTTTTGTCGCAGGTTTTACTAAAGTACCGCCGGCTTCCACGGCACGCTTTAATGTGATGGCAACGTCTTCTGCATTGCGCACTAAATGAATGAGCGCAACACCAGAAAAACCTGAACCCTGCGAGCTTGGTTCAAGTGCATCTTTCGCAAGATCTTCGCGTGAAATTAACGCAAGTGCAAAACCACCTAAATCAAATTTTACAAATCCCGCATGACTACTAGGTGCACGCTGCCAACCCAGAGCCTCGTAAAATGCAGCAGACTTGGCAACATCATTCACCCCCAACAAAATAATATGAAGGCGCTGCCTCAAGGGTGCAGATGTTTGTGTTTGTTGTTGGATTGTTTGAGTCATGATTTTTACATCCTTTTTAATGGGACTATGGGTTTTGAGTTCAAAAGCAAATGCTTTCGGGGCTGTTAAACACAAACAGAAACTTATTATCTTTATGGCTTTCTTACTTATCTTGCGCATACTTATTCCCTGCACAAATGTATTCCAATTAATTGCTTATGAATGGTTGCCTTACAACGGTTTTCCATTTATCAGGACTTGCCTTGCGTATATCACTTAAATAAATTTCGTGATGCTTACCACTCAACTTGCCAATGGTTTCAATGTACGCGTGCACTTTTGCGACACTTGGCCCCTCCTCTGAGAATGGGCCCACATGCAGGATTTGTGCACATTTTCCTTCTTGATACGATTCGAAGCGAACCTTGCTCAAGGATGGCAAATCCTTTTTCTTTTTTATAAGTTCATCAGTGGCAGCAACAACCATTTGTTTAGAAATAAACTCTGGCTGCATAATCATCATAGTCCACTTCCAGGATGATTTTTCGTCTGCAGTAAATGCAGACATATCATCAGCCCACCAAAGCCCTTCTAAAGGCATAACACCGTAATCAATTCCAATATCACTCTTCTTTACCATAAATTTAAGTGTATAGGAAAGCGAAAAGAGAGCTTCAACGGCATGCTTATACTCCTGCGCAATATTCGGATCACCTTGACCATCCACCATTAAAAAATTAAATGTGGGCATATCAACTTCCACCACTTGTTTTGCATTAGGCTTGTAAAAAGTTGAATAATTTTTTTTAAAATCTACTTTTTCCATCACTCCTCTCCTGCGGTATAGTCACTATTATTTAATTAAGCTGCGCGCGCATAATCAATCAATGCCTTTGTCTGTTCAGCAGCATCTTTGATTTGGTTTTCACCAATTATCTTACGCCATATAAAACCTAGAGGCCCCCATATTTGCAATTCCATATGAATGTGTGTTGTATCACCCACACGTACATACTTGTGCACGGTACGCATTTTTGCGAGCGGTAAATGCGCCACATCAATCACTTCAAATGGCCACATTTTTTCAATCGTTAGCTTAACAACAGGCGCACCTTTTGGTTTCAGCATTACCACACTACCGGCTTTGGCTGTGCCAATTAATTGCGTGTGCTCAATGCCGTCATCCCATTTATTCCACGCATTAAAATCGGTGATAGCGCGGTAAAGATTTTCAGCGGGAACATCGGTTGTGGTTTGAAAATTAGCTTGCCACATAAGTATTCTCCTTAGTTACTTGGAATTTTTAAATAATCAATTTTTTACTATTGGAAGAGCGCCATTTGCGGCACTGCATTGCCTGCATCCTTGGCTTGAGATAAAAGCATCTCCGGCGCAAGCATATGAGAGGCAATCAATTCGAAATCAGCCGGTGAAATTTCAATATGACCGAAGCGAAATGCGTAGCCCCAGCGACTTTTGTTTTGAATAAAATTAAGTTGTGGGATAAGCGGATGAATATTCACCGGTTGCGCAGGTAAAAATTCAATATCGCGCCGAAAAGGGATAAAGCCCGGCGCCATTTCGAATGGATAAACCTCATCACCGAGCACACGACCAATCGCCGTAAATTGCTGGCAGGTTTCAACGCCGTTTCGGGTCTTCTTGGGAGAATAGTAGATAATCCAATCACCCACCTCCATACGCTTTAGCGGTTGCGCTTTGCCGTGGCAAAGCTGGCAGAAGCCTCCTTTTACGCCAAGTGCCACATGATCTTTAGATGCCACACCAATCCAGTAACGCATAGGCTTGCCCTTTTCGTTTGCGATGAGGCCATACTAATGGCAGCAACTGACAAAGGTTGTCAGTAGAGAGCCTCGCCAATTCAAATAGAGTCATCAATGCGCATTTGGAACCGGCAAAAAAGGCTTTAGACGAAATTTATAATCTTCGAAAATCGAAAGAGATGTCGTCATTCACAATCAATATAAACAGATCACATTTTAACCAGGCACGAATTTTAAGCTCAGATACACTTTTAACTAAGGGAGTAACCAACACCTGCACCACCAACCAGTACAGGTATTAAGCATTGGGAACTAAGCGCAGAGGCGCTTAAGTGCGGAGTCTATTCCGGTACAGAATCGAGGAGGAACCGCGATGATTATGAATGATATTGAGATTATCAGGGCTGTGAGGGTGCTGTGCATCCAACAACGGTTTGATGAAGCCATCAAACTTGCCCACAAAGTGCAGGACACCGAAAGCCGACAGACCCTTACCGCCATTTGCAATTCGTTCCGCAATTCACAAATCTCCGTTAAAACTGCCTAGTCTAGGTTGCATCTTTAGGTTCAAGTACAGAGTGCGCACCACCTAAAGATGCCTCCCTTATATCTCCTCTCAATTCTTCTTCACCCCATTAAATTATTAAATTCTAATTTAATAATTGCTAATTTAGAATAATCTAATATAATTCAATCAAGCGAACTCATTTAACCAACACCCAAAGAGTAAAAAGATGTCTGACAACGCCCCCCCCTTGGCTGATATGCAGGCTCACGCAACGCAAGCTGCCAATTTGCTAAAAGCCTTAGCCAACGAAAATCGCCTCATGATTGTGTGTACTTTGTTAAACGGAGAATTGTCTGTAGGTGAGTTAAACGCCAAGGTTCCCTTGAGTCAATCGGCCTTGTCGCAACACCTTGCAAGCCTGCGTGACGCCGGATTAGTTAGCACGCGCAAAGAGGCTCAAACAGTTTTTTACCAAGTTTGCGGCGATGATGCTCGCAAAATCATCGGCGTATTACAGTCCATTTATTGCCCAACTCTTTAAGCGTTTTTCGGAGAACACCATGAACTACAAACGCATACATCCCATTGATTTAATGAACCAAAAAACTGCCGACATGTGCATTTTGGACGTGCGTACTGCTGCTGAAGTACAAGCAGCCGCACTACCAGATTGCTTGCACATTCCCCTTCACGAACTCACCCCGGAGCGTTTGCGCGACGAGATTTTGAAAAGCGGAAAAAGCGGTTCGCAGGTCTATTTGCTATGCCAAGCCGGTCGTCGTGCAGAAATGGCGGCAGATCAACTCAAGGGCAACATCAATGCTGAGTTGGTGGTTATTGAGGGCGGCATGAACGCGGTACAGCAATCCCAAATCCCGCTCAAGCAAGCCGGTAAAAAAGTCATGTCACTTGAGCGCCAAGTGCGCATTGCAGCCGGCTTTCTCGTTTTCACTGGCGTTTTATTGGGAACCTTGGTGAGCAGTAACTTCTACTTCTTATCGGGCTTTGTAGGTGCAGGGCTTATGTTCGCAGGGATTACCGACACCTGCATGATGGGGATGTTAATAGCCCGCATGCCTTGGAATAAATAAAACGGTACATCCGGTTGAGTTAAGGTATTTCCATGCTGCTAGCAATTGGCATTTTGATTGGGTTGGTGCTCGGGCTAACAGGCGCAGGCGGGTCTGTTTTTGCAGTCCCCTTACTGATCTTGTTCGCTGGCCTACCCCTGAGTAGCGCCGTGGGTATTTCTCTTGGTGCAGTGGCTGCCAGTACAATTTATGGCAGCCTGAGAATTAGCTTAGGCAAGAAAGATGCGCAAAAAATTCTCTGGTTGCCGGGCGCAATTTTAGCCGGAACAGGCGCAATAACTGCCCCAATGGGCAAATGGCTGGGTCTACAAATGCCTGACCTTTGGCTGCTACTAGGCTTTAGCTTGCTCGCTAGCGTCATATCTGTGCGCATGTGGTCATCCGCTAACCGAGACCCCGACACCGCCAAGGTCGTGCGCGCAGGCAATTATGCGAATACGTCAGCCCCTGGGTTGCTGTGTAAGCTAAGTACCAATGGGCAATTTCAATTGCGCCCTCGCTGCCTCAGTGGTTTGGTCATTGGCGGTATATTGGTGGGTTTACTGTCAGGCCTATTTGGAGTGGGGGGCGGTTTTTTGATTGTGCCACTCATGTTAATGCTGAGCCCAATCAGCATGGCGCAAGCGGTGAGCACCTCGCTCGCCATTATCGCACTCATCAGCAGCTCGGGCTTTGTAAGCCATCTAGTCATGAGCCCCAACAATGATTGGAAACTATTAGGACTAACCGCGTCTGGCGGTGTTCTAGGTATGTTAATCGGGCAAGCCATTAGTCATCGTATAGCTAATGCGCGCCTGCAAAAAATCTTTGCCGCAAGTTTGTTAGTGGTGAGCGGCGCGACCCTAATGAGGCACTTTATATGATATTTCGACAATTATTTGAGCGCGAATCTAGCACTTATACTTATTTAATTGGCTGCGAAGAAACTCGCGAGGCAGTGTTAATTGATACCGTAAAAAGCGAGCTTGATAACTACCTTAAGCTGCTTAATCAGCTCGATTTAAAACTCATCTGCGTCTTAGATACCCACACCCACGCCGATCACATTACCGCGGCCGGCGCGCTGAGAACAGAAACTGGCGCACTCACATTATTGGGTGAACAAGCCAATTCATTTTGCGTATCAAAATCGCTGCACGATGGCGATAGTATCAGCGTTGGCAACATCAATATTCGAGCACTGCATACGCCTGGGCACACCAGCGACTCTTACTGTTTTGTCCTTGAAGATCAAGGACAAACCTACGCATTTACCGGCGACACACTGCTTATTCGTGGCACTGGCCGCACAGACTTTCAAAATGGAAGCGCTTCGCAGCAATATCAAAGTCTGACCCAAAAACTACTTACATTGCCCGACCACACTTGGGTCTACCCCGGCCACGATTACAAAGGCTGGACGCGCAGTACTATCGGCGAAGAAAAAGCCCATAACCCTAGATTGCAAGCACAAGACGAAGCCGCTTATGTAAGCATAATGAACAACCTAAAACTGCCTAACCCTGTACTTATGGATATAGCAGTTCCCGCCAACAAAGCCTGCGGCAATACTTGATTCAACAATCACCAATTGACGTTCAATGGATTGAACGTCAATTGGTTACGCACAGAAGCCTGCAAATTTGTTAAGATGGCCGCCATTCCAAAAAGACCTGCCCAACATACAAGAGAACTCAACTATGCTGATTGAAGCCCCTATCTCCCTTGGTGAACTCATCGACAAAATCACCATTCTAGAAATTAAAGCCGTAAACATCAGCGATGCAGGTAAACTCAAAAACGTTACCCACGAATTAAATGTACTCAATGCAAAAGTTGATAGTTTGTTGGATGCTGCAGGCGTTGCCAAACTTGCTCCGCTCAAACAAGACTTAAAAGACATCAACCAAGAGTTATGGATTATTGAAGACGACATTCGCGATTGCGAATACGCAAAAGATTTTAGCGATAAGTTTATCCAACTCGCACGCGCGGTTTACGTTACTAACGACAAACGTGCAAAAGTGAAAAAAGATATCAACCTCGCGTTTGGCTCTGAGTTGATTGAAGAAAAGTCCTACAAAGATTATCAATAACTCGAATGGAACAATCGTCCGCTCCACTCCGAATCCTGCTGGTAAAAATGTCGTCTATGGGCGACATTTTTCACACCTTTCCCGCTATTAGCGATTTAAAAGCCCATCACCCCAATGCCATTATTGATTGGGTGGTTGAAGATGGTTTTAAAGAAATTGTAGATTGGCACCCTGCCATTAACAAAGCCATTCCCATTAGTTTGCGTCGCTGGATGAAAGAGCGCGGTGGAAAGAGCTGGCGCGAATTCAAGGCGTGGAAAAAAAACCTTCAGCAAGAACACTATGATGTAGTTGTCGATGCACAAGGTCTGTTTAAAAGCGCAATGGTTGCGAAATCTGCAAACACAAGTTCAATAAAAGGTTTTGATACAAAGTCAGCACGCGAACCTATCGCCAGCTTTTTTTACAACAACAGCTTTAACGTCAGCAAAAACCAACACGCCGTTGAGCGCACGCGCCAGCTCTTCGGCCACATTTTTGGTTACACACCAGCAGAAACATTAAATTTTGGCATTAACCAAAACTTTTCTCATGTCGTAAAAAATCCACGCAAGCTCATGTTTATTATTGGCACCAGTTGGGTAACCAAATTGTGGTCAAGTTTTCATTGGCAGCGTTTAACAGCCATAGCCATCGAAGAAGGTTTCGATGTAGAAATTATGTGGGGTAGCACTGAAGAGCGCGCCATTGCTGACAGCATTATCGCTGCCTGCCCTAAAGCAACTCGACCATTGCAACGCATGACCATCACCGCTATTGCCGAAAAATTAGTGGAGGCTGTGGGCGTTATTGGCTTGGACACCGGCTTCTCGCACTTGGCAGGCGCGCTTGAAACCCCAACAATTGCACTCTACGGCGCAACCTCACCCGTTAAAGTAGGTTTGATTGGTGAACACACCAGCAACCTGCAAGTTGAACAACACTTGGCATGCATGCCCTGCCACAAACGCCAATGCAAATGGTTGCCCGAAAATAGCCACGAAACTCCGCCCTGCATGAATGGCATAAAACCTTTTAGCGTATGGAATACGTTGCAGACAAAAATAAGAGGAAGCTGAATTGTCAAAAAAATACTTATTTTTTGGTTCAGAACGCTACACCATTGGCATAATGCGCCCCATAGAAGCGGCTATTAAATCTCGTGGCGATTCGGTCGCTTGGTTTTTTGGCGGCCCCGGTGCTGAAGACCTAGACGCAAATGATGTTTTACTAGAAACAGTCGCAGACGTAAAAGAATGGAATCCTATTGCAGTTATTACCCCCAACAATACTGTTCCGCATTTTTTTCCCGGCGTAAAAGTACAAACATTTCACGGGTTTGATGCAGGAAAACCGCGCCATATATACATCCGTGGTTTTTTTGATCTCTACTGCACAACTGGCCCTGCGGATACAAGAGCCTTTTCAGCTCTTGCTAAAAAATTACAATATTTTTCTGTCGTGGAAACCGGTTGGCCAAAGTTAGATTATTTTTTACAAAACACACCAAAAGAAATACCGCCCCTCAAGAATCCACCCGTAATCCTTTATCATTCAACCTTCTCCCCTTCGTGGAGTGCGGCTGAAATACTTTATGAGCAAGTGAAGAAATTGTCTTCCACGGGGAAATGGAAATGGATTGTTACGCTTCATCCAAAAATGAATGCTGAAACCATCGCCAAATACAAAAGCCTCGAAAGTGAGAATCTTCACTTCGCAAACAACGATAATATTTTAGAATTATTTCCCTTAGCGGATGTGATGTGCTCAGATACATCATCTGCGCTCAGCGAGTTTTTACTCACCAGAAAACCTGTTGTCACCTTTAAAAACCGCCGCCCAGGGCCGCAGTTAATTGATATTAAAGCTACCGATCAGTTTGAATCAGCCATTGAATATGCCTTATCTCGCCCTCCCAAACTAATGCAAGCCATAAATCATTTTGCAGAAGAGTTGCATCCTTACAGAGATGGTAAATCAGCAGAACGAATCTTGGATGCAATAGACAACTTCATTGCAACAGGCAGCAAAAATCCGCGCAAAAAGCCGCTAAACCTCTGGCGAAAATTTAAGCTTTGCAAAAGCCTGGGACATTGGGAACTATAAGCACATTAAGATTAATCAGCCAAATCACTTAGACAAATAGCGCGCAAGCATAGGATCAAGTAAAGCCCAAACACGCTCGACAGTAATCAGATTAAAGCGCGCTTCATAGGTCATAGATTTTTGTTCTGCTTTCGAACAAAAATCATCTGGGCTTACACCCGCAAAGCGTTCACCCTGATCTGGCAACCAACGGGATTTGAATATTTTAGGCGGAAAAATTGCAAACGAAGGAACATCTAATGCTTGCGCGAGATGACGCGCCCCACCTTCGTTACCAAAAAAGAAATCACAATTAGTGCTCAGCGCACACAAATCACGTAATGAGTTTGCCTCTATATTGGTAAAAATATTCGGGTGGTCATTCATTTCTTTATGCACATTAATCGCGAACTCACGCTCTGCACTCACAAAATTAAAGATAATTTGTGCATCATAATTATCAATTATCTTTTGCAGCACCTGCTTCATGCGCTCTTTATCCCAAATTTTATGCTGCAATCGCGCAGAAACAACCGACAGCATAACTGGCTTGGAAAAATTAATGCCCGCTTGTTGCATATAACTATGGAAATGCTGCTTTTCTGCATCAGTCACATAAAGCCGGAAATCTTTGCAGTAGTTAACTTCCGCAATCTGTTCCAAGGGCTTTAAAAACGCCAGATTGTGCTCAATCATATTGCTTGTTTTATCGCCGCGATTATCGACTGCATGATTCAACGCGAGAAAGCTGTAGCCTTTTTTAGTTCCAATACGAAAACGCGTTGCCGGCGAAAGAAAAGAAAACAGCAAAGTGCGCACTGTGCCGCGCATATCAATAATTACATCGTATTTATTCGCACGTACAATAGACCAGGCGCGGCGAATATAGCGGAAAAAGCTTTTATCATCCTTCGAATCAAAGGTAATTACCTGATCAATATCAGGATGCCCTTCATACAAAGGCGCAATCGGAGTATTCAATAGATAATGGATTTCAGCCTTGGGGAAAGTTTTACGCAAACTCGTACATAAAGACGTGCCTAATACTGCATCACCTACACGACGAAAGCGGATTACGAGTATTTTCTTAATGTCATTCGCTGACTTCATGCTTTGCTTCCACTAACTTTATTGCCAATAATTTCGCGATACACAGCTAAAGTTTTCTGCGCCATCACTGGTGTAATAAATTGACTGAATAATAATGTATTACCGTTTTCAGCAATCACTTTAGCTTCTTCAGGGTGATCCAACACATAAGTTAAATGGCGTGCGAGTGCTTCATCATCGCCTTTTTCTGCAATAAAACCCGTTTCGCCTTGCTTAATAATTTCTGCTGCACCACCCGCATTGGTGGTCACTATAGGTACGCGGTGATAAAAACACTCATACAAAAATTGCGCTATACCTTCAAGCTTGGAGCTCATAAACCCAATATCGAATTGCGGAATATAATTGGACGCGTCTTCAGTAAAGCCAAGGAAAGAAACGTAAGGCTCCAATTTGTAACTCTTAATTAATTCCATGATTTCAGGAGTTTGAGCCGCCGGAGAACCGATCTGAACAAAATGGATATCCTTACGTCCAAACTCATTAATCAATCGATTGAGCGTGCGCACATAGGTAAACAAATCTTTAGCGGGATAATGATTAGCAATATTGCCAACGATTTTTACATCATCCGCAACACCCAGCTTTTCACGCAGTTTAAAGGGCGTGACATCGCTTTTATTATCGATACGAGTGCCATGATAAACCGTTATAGCTTTTGATTTATCTTTCACACCACGCTCAAGAATATGACGAGTTTCATCGGAAACACACAAATACTTCTTAATTTTTTTGTAGTTGTATTTGTAAAGCGTCAAAAAATTATTACGAATTGGGTAGGATATTTTTCGGCTCAATACAAAGGGCGGTAGATTGGAAAAAAGATCTGCAATAATAGCCAACTGCATAGCTGTAGGGTCATGCAAATGGATGAGGCCAATCGATTCCTGTTTGCATACTTTTATAATCGTAGAAATAAAGTTCAAGTCGATCCGGCGACGACGTCTAGCAGTAACAAATTTTATGTTGAGTTTGGTGAGCTTTTGGTGAAACTGCCCCCCCTCAACACACAAAATAATGTTATTAACTTCAGGATTAGTTTGCGCCAACTCAAAACACAAATTCTGGATATGGTTTTCACCACCACCCCATTTAAGCACACCGGAAATATGTAAAATATTCATAGAGGTTTTACACCAGAGAACTCGCCAGCCAACGCCAAATGCCCTGCATTTTTTACGTGGGCACATCGAAAATTTGGTCGCCATAATACCCAAAAGACCCGCAAAAATCTCGCCTGCGAGCGCAGACAAACAAGCCCCTTGCCCGCTATAATCGTCCCCCTATAATTTTTGTCATTTTTTGCCGCCAGCGGCACATTTAGAGCCTGTTATTGCTATGGAAAAAACCTACGAACCCCATGCTATCGAACGCCAGTGGTATGAAACCTGGGAAGCCAAGGGCTACTTTAAGCCAGTTGGCGAAGGCAACCCCTATTGCATGATGATTCCACCACCGAACGTCACTGGCAGCCTGCACATGGGCCACGGTTTTAACAACGCAGTCATGGATACCATGATTCGATACCGCCGCATGAAAGGTGATGACACTTTATGGCAAGTAGGCACCGACCACGCCGGTATCGCCACGCAAATGGTGGTTGAGCGTCAGTTGGCCGCACAAGGCATTAGCCGTCACGATTTAGGCCGCGAAGAATTCCTGAAAAAAGTGTGGGAATGGAAAGAGCAATCTGGTGGCACTATCACTCGCCAAATTCGTCGTTTGGGCTCATCGGTAGATTGGAGCCGCGAGCGCTTCACTATGGATGACGGCTTATCCAAAGCTGTACAAGAAGCTTTCGTGCGCCTGTTTGATGATGGCTTGATTTATCGCGGCAAACGCCTCGTTAATTGGGATCCAAAACTTCACACCGCCATTTCGGATTTGGAAGTAGAAAATCATGATGAAAAAGGTTTCTTGTGGAATTTGCGTTATCCATTAGCGGATGGTGCGACTACCGCCGAAGGTAAAAATTATTTAGTGGTTGCTACCACTCGCCCCGAAACCATGTTGGGCGATAGTGCTGTTGCCGTTCATCCTGAAGACGAGCGTTACAAATCCTTGATTGGCAAATTTATTGAGCTGCCCTTAGTTGGCCGTTTAATTCCAATTATTGCTGACGATTATGTTGATCGCGAATTCGGTACCGGTTGCGTAAAAATTACTCCGGCGCATGATTTTAATGACTACGAAGTTGGCAAACGTCATAACCTACCATTAATCAACGTGCTTGATAAAAATGCGGCGATTTTGGGCATTGCACAAACGTTTAATTTTGATGGGACATTAAATACCGAGATCAACAATTCATTGCCTGCAGAATACGCCGGCGTTGATCGCTACGAAGCGCGCAAACAAATTGTCGCCGCATTTGAAGCTGCAGGTCTGCTAGAAAAAATTGATGACCATGCATTGAAAGTTCCGCGCGGTGATCGCTCAGGCGTTGTAATCGAGCCTTGGTTAACAGATCAATGGTATGTGAGTACCAAGCCACTCGCAGAACCTGCAATTGCAGCCGTGGAAGATGGCCGTATTCAGTTTGTGCCTAAGCAATACGAAAATATGTATTTCTCCTGGATGCGCGACATTCAGGATTGGTGTATCAGCCGCCAATTGTGGTGGGGCCACCGCATCCCTGCGTGGTATGACGCAAGCGGGAAAGTTTATGTAGGTCGCAATGAAGCGGAAGTTCGCAGCAAATATTCTATTGCAGCTGATGTAGCGCTTAATCAAGACGAAGACGTTCTCGATACCTGGTTCAGTTCCGGCTTGTGGACTTTCTCAACCTTAGGCTGGCCAGAGCAAACGGAGTTTTTGAAAAAATTCCACCCAACTGATTTGTTGGTAACGGGCTTCGATATTATTTTCTTCTGGGTTGCGCGCATGATTATGCTCACCATGCATTTGGTGAAGCATGAAGATGGAACGCCGCAAATTCCGTTTAAAACTGTCTACGTTCACGGCTTGGTACGCGATGGCCAAGGCCAAAAAATGTCTAAATCGAAAGGCAACGTGCTTGATCCATTGGATATCGTTGACGGGATTGATTTAGAAACTCTCGTACAAAAACGTACAACGGGCTTAATGAACCCAAAAGATGCGCCGAAAATTGAAAAGCAAACTCGCAAAGAGTTTCCTGAAGGCATTCAAGCTTACGGCACAGATGCACTGCGCTTTACCTTCTGCTCACTTGCATCAACAGGCCGCGACATCAAATTCGACATGGGTCGCGTTGAAGGCTACAGAAATTTCTGCAACAAGATTTGGAACGCAATGCGCTACACATTAATGCAATGTGAAAATCAAGATTGCGGGCAAGACGATGTGCAGGGAAGCACAAGTGTCGCGGGAGACAGGATGTCGGGAGCGACCGGCTCTACTGATTACGAATTCTCTTTAGGTGATCGCTGGATTATCAGCAAATTACAACTTGCCGAAAAAGCCGTTGCAGAAAATCTCGATAGCTATCGCTTGGATTTAGCATCACAAGCTATTTATTCGTTCGTATGGGATGAATACTGCAGCTGGTATTTGGAAGCCACTAAAGCTGTTTTATTTAATGCTGATGCAACAGCTGCGCAGAAGAAAGGAACGCGTCGTACATTAGTACGTGTACTCGAAACTATTTTGCGCTTGGTGCATCCATTAATGCCATTTATCACCGAAGAAATTTGGCAAATTATTAAGCCACTGAGCGGTGCAACTGGCGAAACCATTATGCTAACTCGCTTCCCTGAAGCAGTTGATAGCAAAATTGATCAACAAGCATTAAGCGACGTTGAATGGCTGCAAGCTGTTGTTGTGGGTGTGCGCAATATTCGCGGCGAAATGAATATTTCTCCCGCAAAAGATTTGCCGGTTCTATTTAAAAATGGTTCAGCGGAAGATCAACAACGCTTGCAAAACAATCAGCAATTTCTGAAAAAACTCGCATCATTGGAAAGTGTAACTTGGCTAAACGCTGGCGATGCAGAACCCATGTCTGCAACCGCATTAGTGGGCAATATGGAGATCCTCGTGCCTATGGCGGGCATTATTGATAAGGATGCCGAGATCGCACGCCTAACCAAAGAGAGCGCGAAATTGGAAATGGATATCACCCGAACTGAAACCAAACTCAGCAACGAAGCGTTCGTTGCTAAAGCACCGGAAGCCGTTGTTGCTGCGGAACGTGCGCGTGTTGCAGAACATAAAATTGCGGTAGAAAAATTACGTGAGCAAATTCAAAAAATTAGCGCACTGTAATTGCTAGACACTAAAGACAAAAAGGGGATGAGCAATCATCCCCTTTTTTATTACCCACTCAATTATTTTCTACTCACAATGAATGGCGCACGATAAAAAAGGCTCAATCTTTCGATTGAGCCTTTTCATTTTGAATAATGGCGGTGAGGGAGGGAGTCGAACCCTCGATACCGTTTAAAGGGTATACTCCCTTAGCAGGGGAGCGCCTTCGGCCACTCGGCCACCTCACCACAAACTACGAAACGAAAACTTTATTACCGCTCCATTTCAGTAGGAGCGGCATAATATCATACTTCAAAAAAAATCAAAGACTTAAACGCAATTTAATAGCAAACACAGAACACATTTTTATTTTTGTGAACGATTAAATCAGCAACTTGATTGAATAATAAACACAGAGGGCAACACAGGAGGAAATCTACGCGGTAGTGGCTAAACCATCTACCGCGAGAACGTTCAGACGAAAATTTATAGCAACAATCGGCGCGGCTGAAAAAATTAAAACGAATTTTGATCGTCAGAATTTTGCTTTTCACGCTGAATACGCTGGTAAATTTCCTCGCGATGAACGGCGATATCTTTTGGCGCATTGACACCTATACGTACTTGGTTGCCTTTTACACCAAGAACAGTAACAGTGACTTCATCGCCAACCATCAAAGTTTCACCAATACGGCGAGTTAAAATTAGCATTTCAATCTCCTTCACTCATCCTGTAAGAGTACGGTTTAGAGCTCCTGCCCGCCGCCGCCTCTCGACTAACCCTCGTCGCGGCCAAAGCAGTTATCGCTTTGGGCTTAGCTAAGTATTGACTACTTTTCGCGAAAAGGAAGAAACCCCGAACACTTTTTCTCCAGCAACCTGCGCAACCGGAGAATTTACTACCTTAACAAAACCAACAGCTGATTGAACCTAGCCCCTCACACGGCTCTCTGTTGGTTCGGCATCCAAACCAAAAGCGGTGTGCAAACTGCGCACAGCCAACTCTAAGTAACGCTCATCAATGATCACCGAAATTTTGATTTCGGACGTAGTGATCATTTGGATGTTGATGTTATCCGCCGCCAAAGCAGTGAACATCTTAGAAGCAACGCCCGCATGGGAACGCATACCAACACCCACAATAGAAACTTTAGCAACCTTATCATCGCTACGAACTTCGCGCGCGCCTATTTCTTTGGCAACGCCTTCAAGTACCGCAACGGCTTTTTGCATATCGTTTTTGTGCACGGTAAAGGTCAAATCAGTGGTGTTATCCGCTGATACGTTTTGCACAATCACATCGATTTCGATGTTAGCAGCACCAATTGGCGCAAGAATTTTTGAGGCCACGCCCGGCACATCGGGTACGCCGGCAACAGTTACTTTGGCTTCATCACGGTTAAAAGCAATACCGGAAACAATTGGTTGTTCCATAGTCGAATCTTCCTCATCGAGGGTAATAAGGGTTCCAGGGCCTTCTTTAAAGCTGTGGAGTACGCGCAACGGCACTTTGTATTTACCTGCAAACTCAACCGAGCGAATTTGCAATACTTTAGAGCCCTGACTGGCCATTTCCAGCATTTCTTCAAAGGTAATTTTTTCGAGACGACGTGCGCGCTCAACAACACGAGGATCGGTGGTGTATACACCATCTACGTCGGTATAAATCTGGCATTCATCTGCTTTCAATGCGGCTGCCAAGGCTACGCCGGTGGTATCTGAACCGCCACGACCTAAAGTCGTGATATTGCCGCTCTCATCTACACCTTGGAAGCCAGCTACTACCACCACACGACCTGCATCCAGATCTGCACGCATATTAGCTTCATCAATTGACTGGATACGCGCTTTGGTAAACGAGCTATCGGTCATAATGCGAACCTGACCCCCCGTGTAAGAACGGGCATCAACACCGCGCTTTTTAAGCGCCATACACAACAGTGCGATGGTCACTTGCTCACCGGTAGATACCAACACATCCAGCTCGCGAGGATCTGGAGTGGCTTGAATTTGAGTGGCCAAACCGATCAAGCGATTGGTCTCGCCGCTCATTGCGGAAAGTACCACCACCATGTCGTGACCTTGAGCGCGGAAGCTGGCAACTTTGTCCGCAACCTGCTCAATACGTTCGATAGAACCTACTGAGGTACCACCGTATTTTTGAACCAATAAGCTCATTACAACCTATCCTTCATAGACTATGTCCGCTAGAGAAGATTCCTCTAACGACGGTATATTCTAAAAAATCTGACATGCCGACACTTGCAACGACGCGGGTCACAAAACGGCGGGCAATTAAACACCAGTTTTCAGTAAAAGTTAACCCAAAAGGCTGAAAAAGAGCAGAATTCACGCTTTTTCAACATTTATAAGTTAGTAATCACTATGCGCCAAGCTGAGATTTGACCCACGGCAACACAGATTCCAGTGCTGCATCCAATGCAGCCACGTCAGTGCCGCCGCCTTGCGCCATATCGGGACGTCCACCGCCTTTGCCGCCCAACTGCTCGGCAACAAAACGCATCAAATCGCCCGCTTTAACTTTACCGGTAGCATCTTGAGTAACACCCGCTACCAAGGCAACCTTACCGTCTTCAACAGCCGCCAGCAAAACTACGGCGGTGCCCAACTTATTTTTAAATTGATCAACACTGTCTCTTAATGATTTGGAGTCTGCACCTTCCAAATTCAACACCAGAACTTTAACACCTGCGACGTCGTGAGCTTGGCTGAGCAAATCTACACTGCCAGCAGTGGCAAGTTTGGTTTTGAGCGCAGCCAACTCTTTTTCAAGCTTGCGATTTTGAGCAACCAAACTCTCTAGCTTCTCGGCCAGATTATCACGGTTAGCTTTGAGTGTACGCGCACTGCTATCAATTAACTCTTCGACTTTATCAAAAAGGGCAATCGCTTTGGCACCTGTCACTGCTTCAACACGACGAATACCGGCTGCTACGCCAGACTCAGAGGTAATACGGAACAAACCTATATCACCTGTACGCTTTACGTGAGTACCACCACAGAGCTCAACCGAGAACCCATCACCCATGGTCAACACACGCACGCTATCGCCGTATTTTTCACCAAAGAGCGCCATGGCACCTTTTGCTTTGGCTTCTTCCATGTTGCACAACTCAGTAGCAACAGCAGAGTTAGCGCGAATTTGATCGTTAACCAAAGTTTCAATCGTTTTTAGCTGTTCAGCAGTAACAGCTTCAAAATGCGAGAGGTCGAAACGCAAACGCTCTGAGTCTACCAAAGAACCTTTTTGGGTAACGTGCTCACCCAAAACCTTACGCAAGGCAGCATGTAGCAAATGGGTTGCCGAGTGATTAAGGGCAGTCGCTTGACGGACATTGGAATCAACCTCGGCGAGAACTTCATCGCCCACACTGATCGCGCCATTCAACACGCGCACCAAATGCAAGTTGCTAGAACCTTGTTTATGGCAGTCACGCACCTCGATACGAGCTGCACCTGCGGTTAGATAACCAGTATCACCCGCTTGGCCGCCTGACTCTGCATAGAATGGGGTTTGATTAAGGACAATAACACCGTCTTCGCCTTCGGCCAAACGCTCAACTTTGGCTCCATCTTTCAGCAAAGCTACGACTTTGCCCTGCTCAGCCAAAGAGCTGTAGCCGAGGAAATCGCTAGTCGGCAAATCCAAGCCCGCAGCGGTGTAATCTACCTTAAACGAACCTGCAGCACGTGCGCGCTTGCGTTGCTCATCCATGGCCGCTTCATAGCCAGGGAGATCAATGGTGAGGCCTTTTTCGCGGGCGATATCATTGGTTAAATCAACTGGGAAACCATAGGTATCGTACAGGGTAAAAACTACTTGACCGGGAATTTCAGAGCCAGAGATTTTGGCCAACGCATCCTCAAGAACGCTGATGCCTTTATCGAGAGTCTTTTCAAATTGCTCTTCTTCAGCCAACAAAACGCGCTCAATTTGCGCTTGGTTTTTTACCAATTCGGGATAGGCATCGCCCATGACTTCTGCCAAAGCTTTTACAAGCTTATGGAAGAAAGGTTGCTTTTGGCCAAGCTGATGACCGTGGCGAATTGCACGGCGAATGATGCGGCGCAATACATAGCCACGACCTTCGTTGGACGGCGTTACACCATCAGACACCAAGAATGAACAAGAACGAATATGGTCAGCAATCACACGCAATGATTTGTTTTCCATATCGCTAGCGCCGGTTGCTTCAGCGGCAGCTTTTAGCAAGTGCTGGAACAGGTCGATTTCATAGTTGGAGTGAACATGCTGCATAACCGCAGAAATACGCTCAAGCCCCATACCGGTATCAACAGAAGGCGCAGGAAGAGGATGCAAAACACCATCTGGCGTACGGTTGAATTGCATGAACACGTTGTTCCAGATTTCGATAAAACGGTCGCCATCTTCTTCGGGTGAGCCTGGTGGGCCACCCCAGATATCCGCGCCGTGATCGTAGAAAATTTCAGTACATGGGCCGCAAGGGCCAGTGTCGCCCATCGCCCAGAAGTTGTCTGATGCGTAAGGTGCGCCTTTGTTGTCACCAATACGGATAAGACGCTCTGCAGGCACGCCAACTTCCTTCAGCCAGATGTCGTAGGCTTCGTCGTCAGAGGCATAAACTGTCACTGTAAGCTTATCGGCAGAGATGCCTAACCACTCTTTGGAGGTCAGGAATTCCCATGCGTAAAGGATGGCATCGCGCTTGAAGTAATCGCCAAAACTGAAGTTGCCGAGCATTTCGAAGAAGGTATGGTGACGAGCGGTGTAACCCACGTTTTCGAGGTCATTGTGCTTGCCGCCTGCACGTACGCAGCGTTGTGAGCTGGTAGCGCGGGTATAAGAGCGCTTGTCGCCGCCGAGGAATACATCTTTAAACTGCACCATACCTGCGTTAGTGAATAGCAAAGTAGGATCGTTGCCTGGAATCAGGGAACTGCTGGGAACAATGGTGTGGCCTTTGGATTCAAAAAATTTGAGGTAGGCGTCGCGTATTTCTGCGCTCTTCATAAATCTTCCACTACAAGTTAATGGGCATTTGTTGCTTGATGTTGTTCTTTTTCGGCGAGACTAATTTTGCGCGCCTCGCTCTCTAACATAACGGGAATGCCATCGCGAATGGGATAGGCCAAACCGCTCGTCCAGCAAATCAATTCCTGCTGCTCTGGCAAATATTCCAGCGCCCCTTTGCTGACGGGACACACCAAGATGCTGAGTAATTTTTTATCGATCATAAATCAGCTCGGGACTATAGCTAAACTAGGGGCGGTATCTTACACCGCTGATCCTCGCCATGTCTCTAGCTGAAGCTCTGTTGGGTAGCTTATCCCGCTGATTTTACGCGGTTTTTAGTATTATTTTGCAAATGAGCATTTATAGTGCAGAGAGATTTAGATTGAAGATGTCTCGTGAAAAGCCAGCTTCTGTTTATACATAAGCCCATCGGCGGCATCTATGGCGGCTTCAAAAGCCTGCTCTCCAACGAATGCCTGAATTCCCCAAGAGATACTCAAGGCATTGTGAAGCGGGTCTAGCGGAGGCAGCGCTTTTAAGGCCTGTTGAATTTCCTGCATGCGTTGCTCAGCTTCCCTACTCGACAAATCAAACGAGACTATAACGAATTCATCGCCACCGTACCTACACAGGTAGTCTTGCGCGCGCAAATGAGCCTTGACGGTGTGCGCCACCCGGCAGATTGCCTGATCTCCTAGTTGATGGCCGTAATTATCATTTATGGGCTTTAGGTCATTAATATCCAGCATGACTACCAACCCACTACGATTTCCAATAGACAACCCGCCCAAGGCATGGCGATTGAAACAGCCGGTTAAGGCATCTTGATGAGCGAGCATGGACATGTTATCCCGCTCGCTTTGCAAAACTCGATTTGCCCGCTCCAATTCCCCTTTCATGTTTACCGCAGCAATAATCAATAAGCTAAAGGCGAGCAGCACCTCAAAAATCAAATCAAAAATAGACTGGTACGCGAAATAGCAGTTATGAACCAACTCGCTAACATAAGGGCCGGAAAATAAGGAGCTGGCGCATAGCACGAAATTCAACATTAATAGCGCCAATGCAACCAACGCAGCCTTCTTTGCCCACACATAACTGATTGGCAAGGTCAAACGGTATAGCGCCATCCAAGCAGGCAAAAGCGATGCAGTGAAGACATAAGCATGCAAGCTAAATCTGTTGCCAAAATAGGGATTGGAATAGGTTAAACACAGAGACCAAACCGCAATGATTGCGGCGATTGGCCATATAAGCCGCCTAACGGCCACCTCTCGCTGTGGAAAGGTAGCAACGCCCAACCACAGTAGCGCGGCAAATATGTATTCCCCCGCAAAATAGAGCGGCTCCAAAAACGACAGTACAGGGAAAGAAAACACCAAATGCAGGCTCATTAGCGCCACCAACATGGCTAACCATGCCTGCCCCCAACGCAAAAAATAGGTGCGCGATAAAACGCGAAAGAGCATCAGGAAAAGTAAAGTGATACCCAAGACTCCGAAGGTCTGGATAGTCTCACCTAAAATACTGAGTAAGGTGGTTGTTGGCTGCACCTACAAAAACGCTCCATTACCAAGGCCACTTTCAATTGCGCTCTCGCGCTTAGGGAAATGAGTGACGCCATTTTCGTTGCCTTGAAGCATAGCCGATTATGAGTTTGCTCGACAAAAGTTTCCGTTTATTTCATCGCCGGAACCAACAGCTGCGGATCAACCCGCTCTTCAAACCAATTCATCGCCCAATGCAAATGCGGGCCCGATGCTCTACCGGTTTGCCCCACAAGCGCAATCTCTTGTCCCTGCTGAATTTTGTCGCCCTCTTTCACCAGAATTTTACTGAGATGAATAAACGTGGAAGACAGTCCGTGGCCGTGATCGATAATTAAGGTGCCGCCGGAAAGAAACATGTCGGGATGTACCAGAGTCACCACACCACCCACAGGTGCTTTAACCAAGGTTCCAACGGGCTTGGCAATATCAACGCCAAAATGTGGTGTTTTGGGGATACCGTTATAAACACGCTGACTGCCGTAAACACCACTAATAGGGCCAACTAAAGGCCACTGAAATGACTGCGCAAAAAACTCTAGCGGCAAATCAACTTTACGCGCATTTGCCACCAAGGCTGCTTCGCGGGCGATGCGTTCATCTTGTTCTTTATTCGGCTCAACAGTCGCTTGCGGAACGCCTTCCACTCGCTGAATATCGTAAGTGCGCGCTTTAACCGCAAACTTATGCTGCTCGCTTTTACCTTTGGTAATTGTTGTTATAACCGCTGTAGCAGCTGCATCGCGCCCCAAACCAATTACAAATTTACCATCCTGAGTTAAGAGTAATTTGCGCTGTTTATATTCAACCTCAACGCCTGCGGGCACTTGCCCAATGATAACGGCACCCTGTTGCCATTCGCCTTTTATGGTGAGCGCAAAAGCTGGGGTTGATGCTAGCACCAATAAAAACGCGACCATTTTTTTCATTGTAGTTTTCTCAAAAAATTGAAATATTTTTCAGCAAACAAAATTTACACGCATAAAAAAACGGCAGACAAGCTGCCGTTTTTTTATGCGCTTACTACAGCAAGTTAACTTAAGCTACACGCAATACTTTCATAGTGTTAGTGCCGCCCAAAACGGTAGTATCACCGTTGGAAACAATCACCAAATCACCTGATTCTACAACGCCTTTCTTTTTCAACAAATCAATGGCGCGTGCAAAATCTTCTGCACATGGAACACCAGCAGTATCAAACGCAACTGGATGTACACCGCGATACAAAGCGACTTTACGCTGAGTACTCACGTGACGAGAGAAAGCGAAAATTGGCAACTGCGAACCAACACGTGACATCAAACGTGGTGTACTGCCAGATTCGGTCAAGCAGATAATCGCTTTAACGCCGTCCAAATGGTTTGCGGTAAACATAGCAGCTAAAGCAATTGACTCATCGATTGATTTAAATTCTTCATCAATGCGGTATTTATCAAAACTTGCTGTTGGATGCTGTTCTGCACCAAGGATAATACGCACCATTGCCTCAACAGTTTGCACTGGGTAGCTACCGGCAGCAGTCTCCGCAGACAACATCACAGCATCGGTACCATCCAACACAGCGTTAGCGACGTCGAATACTTCTGCGCGAGTTGGCAACGGGCTATTGATCATAGACTCCATCATTTGAGTCGCCGTGATCACCACTTTGTTCAATGCACGTGAACGCTCGATAATGCGCTTTTGCACACCAATCAACGCCGCATCGCCAATCTCAACCCCCAAGTCACCACGCGCAACCATCACTGCGTCAGATGCGCGAATAATGTCGTCGAGTGTTTCGTTGTCAGCAACGGCTTCCGCACGCTCAACTTTTGAAACCAAACCGGCACGACCGCCAGCTTCTTCCATCAATTTACGCGCGTAGTTCATATCTTCCGCAGAGCGCGGGAAAGATACAGCGAGATAATCCACATCGATTTCCGCTGCGGTTTTGATGTCAGCTTTATCTTTGTCAGTCAATGCTGGCGCAGTCAAACCACCGCCCTGACGGTTGATGCCTTTGTTGTTTGACAAAGGGCCACCAACGGCAGTTGTGGTGTAGATACGAGTACCTTCAATGCGATCAACTTTCAGCACAACACGACCGTCATCGAGCAACAACATATCGCCTGGCTTGCAATCGTTTGGCAATTCTTTGTAGTCGATGCCTACTTGATCTTGGTTGCCAGCATCGCGCTCAAGCGATGCATCCAATACAAACTTGTCGCCAACATTCAAATGAATTTTGCCTTGGGCAAAACGCGCTACGCGAATTTTTGGACCTTGAAGGTCGCCCAATACAGCAACATATTTGTTGTGCTTGGCAGCCAACTCGCGAACCATTTCCGCGCGACGTTTGTGGTCTTCAGGTGAACCGTGCGAGAAGTTCAAACGCACAACATTCACACCGGCAAGAATCAACTGTTCTAAAACTTCGGGCGACTCTGAAGCCGGGCCGAGGGTACTGACGATTTTGGTACGTCTTAACATGATGATTTCTCTTTTATTATTTAGCTGACATCAATGCGAGGGTGTTGTCCAACATGCGGTTAGAGAAGCCCCACTCGTTGTCGTACCAGCTCAATACTTTTACCCACTTGCCGTACACTTTGGTTTGCAATGAGTCGTAGTTTGAAGAGTGTGGGTTGTGGTTGAAGTCAACAGAAACCAAAGGCTCATCAACGTAAGCCAATACGCCTGGCATTTCGAGATCAGCCGCCTTACGCATTGCAGCGTTGATTGCATCAACAGAAACGTCTTTCTCTACCAACACGTTCAGGTCAACCAAAGAAACGTTGATGGTTGGAACGCGAACAGAAATACCATCCAACTTGCCTTTCAATTCTGGCAATACCAAACCTACTGCTTTTGCCGCACCGGTAGTGGTTGGAATCATAGATTGGGTTGCAGAACGAGCGCGGTAGATGTCTTTGTGGAATACGTCAGACAACACTTGGTCGTTGGTGTAAGCATGGATAGTGGTCATAGAACCTTGCACGATACCGAAGTTATCGTTCAACACTTTAGCGATAGGTGCCAAGCAGTTGGTGGTGCAAGATGCGTTAGAAATAATGGTGTCAGTTGCTTTCAACACGCTGTTGTTTACACCGAATACTACGGTTGCATCGACATCGGTACCTGGAGCAGAAATGATGACCTTTTTAGCACCAGCAGACAAATGCAAACCTGCTTTTTCTTTGCTGGTAAAAATACCGGTACATTCGTAAACAACGTCTACATTCAACTCGCCCCAAGGCAATTTAGCCGGGTCGCGCTCTGCGGTGATGCGAATTTCGTCACCGTTAACAAACATAGACGAACCTTCAAACTTAACAGTACCGTTAAAAACGCCATGTACTGAATCATATTTGGTGAGATGAGCATTCAAATGCGCATCACCCAAGTCGTTAATACCGACGATTTGGATGTGCTCGCGCTTGCCTGATTCATATAAGGCACGCAGTACGTTGCGACCGATACGACCATAACCGTTAATTGCCACTCTGATAGTCATTTGTTGCTCCTAAGTCAATTGTGGTACCCACTGCGGGGTATTCATCTTTTAAAATAAGTTCGCCCAAGGATTCGCATCCTTGGGCGTTTTGTTGTTAATTAGCGTGGCAGGCTTGCTGCTTCGCGAGCCAAGCGCTCGATCTCATCCCAACGACCCGCTTTCATCAATTCTTTTGGTGCCATCCAAGTACCACCTACGCAAGCTACGTTTGGCAATGCCAAGTAGCTTGGCGCTTTTGCCAAATCAATACCGCCAGTTGGGCAGAAAGTGATTTGTGGCAATGGGCCACCGATAGATTTCAACATAGGCACACCACCTGCGGCTTCCGCTGGAAAGAACTTCTGGTAAGTGAAACCTTGTACGTACAAATTCATCGCTTCAGTAGGAGTCGCAACACCCGCCAACAATGGAACTGGGCTCGCTTTAGCGGCTTCGATCAAAGCAGGGGTTGTGCCTGGGCTTACCAAAAAGGTAGAGCCAGCTTTTACGGCTGCTTCCAAATCTTTTGGAGTGATGATGGTGCCAGCACCGATTACCGCGTCTGCAGGCAAAGCCTCAACCATGGCGGTAATGGCATCTAACGCACAAGGAGTACGCAGGGTGATTTCCAATACCTTCAAGCCGCCAGCGTAAAGCGCTTTAGCCAGAGGGACGGCGTCTTCAATGCGCTCAACAACCATTACCGGTACTACCGGCGCCACTTTCAGAATTTGATCTATGGATAAAGCCACTGTGTTTTCCTCACTTAAGATAAATAC
>JAGKXD010000055.1 GCA_021151525.1 Cellvibrionaceae bacterium
AAAAGATAATTTTAAAAAAACTTATGAAAATTTAATCTATTGATAATCAATTTGAATAACTAGAATCTTAGAACACCGCATGGAATTGTTGTGTTCTCGATTGATTTGAGTGTGCTTTTGCTTAAATCGCTCATCCGCTTCACTTGCTTATACGAGGTAATTTCTTATGGAAATGGAGGTAAGCTATAACTGGTTTCTCGTTTCCCTTTCATTTTTGGTCGCTGTGTTTGGTTCATTTACAGGGCTACAAATAACGAACGGTATGAAATCCTCTTCTTCGGGCCCGACGCCGATTTGGATTGCCGCGGCAGCTGTTTCGCTCGGCGGGGGCGCAATTTGGACAATGCACTTTATTGGTATGCTCGCCTATCAAGTGCCAATGGACATCGGCTATCTACCCGGCCCCACCTTCGCGTCCCTTGCATTGGCAATTGTTGCGGTTGGCATTGGTGTTTACATAGCTGTCAGCGGAAAACTTTCTGTTGTTAGGCTATTGGGAGCCGGCTTATTTACCGGCCTCGCCGTTGCAGGTATGCATTACTTGGGAATGAAGGCCATGGTTATGCCCGGCAGCACTATGGTGTACGACAAAACGCTCGTGGGAATTTCATTGGTTATTGCTGTTGTTGCAGCCACTGTAGCACTTTGGCTCGCCGTAAATCTTAAGGGCACCGCCATAATGCTGGGAAGCGCGGTCGTAATGGCTATCGCCGTCTGCGGCATGCACTACACAGGTATGGCGGCCATGAGCATGACCCACAATCACGAGGCTGATCAAACCATTATCGAAAATTCAATGAGCCCAATGACAATGGGACTCTTTATTTTTTGCGCCAGCATGCTGTTACTCGTTATTTGTTTAATCATGTCGCTTAACCAATTGAGTAACAAGATTCAGGATGACATGCAAGACGAACCCGCATAAATCAACGCGAGGCCTACATAATTAGGCCTCTAATTTTCTCATCCTTATTTATTGAAGATGGCAGGAGTTCCTTTGAAAATTTTATTGTTTGCCTCAGCTTACAATGGAATGTGTCAACGCATGCACAGGGAATTAGAAATAGAAATGCACAGTGTTTCTATTGAGTTATCGGCCAACGAACAACAAATGATTAAGGCTGTTGAAGACTTTGAACCTGATTTCATTTTATGCCCCTTTTTAAAACATGCCGTACCAGAAAAAATCTGGCGACATCATTTGTGCCTAATAGTGCACCCCGGCATTGAGGGTGACCGCGGCCCCTCGTCATTGGATTGGGCTATAGCGAGCAAAACAACAAGCTGGGGCGTTACGCTTTTACAAGCTGATGCAGAAATGGATGCAGGAGATATTTGGGATACCCAAAAATTTAATTTGCGCAATGGATCTAAAGCCAGCATTTATCGACGCGAAGTCATTTCAACCGCCGTGCATATGGTCAAAAATGTTTTACACAAGGCTTTTGGTAACCCTAATTTCAAACCGCGTCCACTCGATTACAGCAATCCTAAAGTTAAAGGCGAATGCCTGCCTTTAATGCGCCAAGATTCGCGCAAAATTGATTGGAGTGTGGATACTACTGAAACCATAGTACGCAAAATAAATGCCGCCGATAGCTTTCCCGGCGTTTTGGATTCTATCGCGGGCAACGCAGTTCATCTCTTTGGCGCTAAAGCCGAATACACTTTGTATAGCGCAGTTCCAGGCGATCTTGTGGGTTATCGCGATGGTGCTATTTGTCGAGCGACTATAGATGGCAGCGTGTGGATCCGCCAAATGAAAATAGCCCAACAAGATGAGCGTCGCTTCTTCAAATTATCTAGCCTTCAAGTAATCACTCAACAATTCCCCAATGCGAATCAATTTGCATCCCTGCGCGCATTGGAATCACGCGTTCAAAACGACATAAAAATCGAAATTGAAAATGCAGTGGCCTACATCTCGTTCGACTTTTATAACGGGGCAATGAATACCGAACAATGTCACGATTTGTTAGCGCACTTACGAGATTTGCGCGAGCGTAATGATATTCGTGTAATTGCATTAATGGGCGGTGAAGATTTCTGGAGCAATGGCATTCACTTAAATTGCATTCAAGCATCTGTTGATCCTGCGCGAGAATCGTGGCGCAACATCAACGCGATTGATGATGTAGTGCAAGAATTAATTTGCATGAGCAACAAATTAACCGTAGCGGCGCTGCGCAGCAACGCTGGTGCAGGGGGCGCCATAATGCCACTTGCTTGCGATAAAGTTATTGCACGCGAGGGTGTTGTTTTGAACCCCCATTATTTAACCATGGGTTTATTCGGTTCAGAGTATTGGACTTATCTCCTACCCAAACGCGTGGGAGATGCCAAAGCTAAAGAGTTAATTGAAAGCTGTATGCCGGTACTTGCAAGTCAGGCGCAAACGTTGGGCATGGTTGATAAGGTGTTATCAGAAGACTGGAGTAACTATCACCGCCAACTGCAACGTGAATGTGAAGCATTAGCTGAAGATGAAAATTATTTTTCATTATTGGCGCGCAAACAATATTCACGCATGCAAGATGAAACAATACGTCCGCTGGAATCCTATCGCACTTATGAGCTGCAACGGATGAAAGCAATTTTTGATAACTCGCAAAGCGACTACCATCATTTGCGTTATAACTTTGTTTACAAAATTAGTTGCCAAGCAACACCTAGCCGGTTGATTTACAAACCTATCCCAGAAAAATCCAAACTGTTTGCTTAACTAAATTTAGACACTAAACCTACGGCACCAGTTGCCGTGGGTTTTCCACTTCTGAATTAGAATTAAACATTTTGGTATTTAAGTCAGCCAAGGATGAAACACGAAGCACAATTGATTGTGTTTCGGAATACGCATGCCAATCCCTAGCGGCTGATTGCTTACAACTAGGGTAAATTCGAAGGACTGAATTCTGAAATATGCAAACCGCGTTCTAAAGATACTTTTAACCATTCTCCTAAAAACTGATTAATTTGTAGCTTTTCGTCAGCTTGATACATAGCTTGATTGGGGTACTCGTAACGCGGACGTAAACGCTTATGCCCTTCCCACGCCAACACTTCTGCCAATTTTGCATCGTGATACATACGCACAGTTAAGCGTGGCATTTGTAACCATGCGGAAACACTGGATACTGGCGTTTGGCTTAACTGCAAAGTAGTCGTGTAGGGAGAACGCTCAATAATGCGCAATTGATTAAGCCATTGCTGCTCGCCGCGATGTGTCATAAAACGATATTCATCACCGCATTGATCTTCAATGTGCTTGTGAAAATGCTGTGTTAATAATTTATGTAAGCGCGCGTAATTAGTTTCACACTCTGCCATTTGCATAGGTAAATCAACTTTATAACGTTCACGATAGGTGACGTAATCCGGTTGAGGTTTGGCAACACGCAATGTAAACATAAATAACAAACAATAGAAAAAATCAAATTCGACATGATGTTAGCAAACAACATCTGTGTCAGTGAAGGATAAGCAAAACACAAAAACTGAAACACCAGAAAAATTAGAATTTTACTTATCTTGTACTGAAGTGTTAGCCAGACTCAGGCTTAAGTCAATCCTAAAATGGATTTATTGTGTTCTATGTGCCTTTTGCAAACGCTCGCGGTTCATTTGCAACCACTGCAAGCAAATCAATGCTGCAGCGTTATTAAAACGACCGTTTAATAACTCGGCAAAGACTTCTTCAGCGGCAAAGCAATGCAAGCGAATATCCTCATTCTCGTCCGGCAACCCGTGAACACCACCTGCCTGACTTAAATCACTCAAACCACAAAACAAGAAAAGTTTTTCATCGCTCCCGCCTGGGCTGGAGAGAAAATCACAAATAAATTCCATGTAGTAAGGGACTATGTTCGCCTCTTCCAGCAGTTCGCGTCGCGCAACTGCCTCCGGCGTCTCGCCTTCTTCTACCATACCGGCAACAACCTCATAACACCAAGGACCATTGCTTTCATCCATAGCGCCAATGCGGAACTGCTCGATCATGCCAATTAAATCGTGTACAGGATCATAGACAACAACGGCAACCGCACTGCCACGCAAAAATATTTCGCGCCCTATTTCCTGGCTCCATCCGCCTCTGAATAGCTTGTGGCGCAAGCTAATTCTTTCTACGCGGAAAAAGCGTTTATAGAGAATTTCCCGACCGAGAACTTCAACATCACCGCTAGTAAACTGTGGCTTTTTTATCATGATTATTTTGTAATGGAGTTAATTATTTTTAATGTAAAAGAACCACCGCCCAGCCTCCCCCTTGAAAAGATGGAGGGGTTAGAATCTCTCTCCATTTAATTCCAGCGCTAACTGAAACTTATCCCTATAGGCAATAGGCTATTGAATTGGGAGTACCGCCCTCCCCCTTTTCAAGGGGGAGGTTGGGAGGGGGTTACTTTCAAAGTTAAACTTTATGATAAATCTCTGAGCCCTTCGCCAAAAATTCTTTGGATTTTTGCTGCATTTCAGCTTCAACATCAATCATTTTGATAATGTCTTTTTCGCCAATGACAGAAATATCCGTGCCGTTTTTTGCGGCGTAGTCGCGCACCTCCTGCGTGATTTTCATCGAACAGAATTTCGGACCACACATAGAACAAAAGTGCGCAACCTTGGCTGATTCTTTGGGGAGTGTCTCATCATGGTATGACCGTGCTGTGTCAGGGTCTAAACCTAAATTGAATTGATCTTCCCAGCGGAATTCAAAGCGCGCTTTTGATAACGCATTGTCACGCAATTGCGCGCCGGGGTGCCCCTTCGCCAAATCTGCAGCGTGGGCAGCAATTTTGTAAGTGATGATACCTTCTTTAACATCATCTTTATTCGGTAATCCCAAATGCTCTTTTGGTGTAACGTAGCAGAGCATGGCGCAACCGTACCAACCAATCATTGCCGCACCAATACCAGAGGTAATATGGTCGTAACCGGGTGCAATATCAGTAGTCAATGGACCAAGCGTGTAGAAAGGCGCTTCATCGCAAACTTCCAACTGCTTTTCCATATTTTCTTTGATCATGTGCATGGGTACGTGACCTGGCCCTTCAATCATGACTTGTACATCGTGCTTCCACGCAATTTTTGTTAACTCGCCAAGCGTTTCCAATTCGCCGAATTGTGCTTCGTCGTTGGCATCCGCAATCGAACCCGGACGTAAACCATCACCCAATGAAAAACTTACATCGTAAGCTTTCATGATTTCGCAAATTTCTTCGAAGTGGGTATAGAGGAAATTTTCTTTATGATGCGCGAGACACCACTTGGCCATAATGGAACCGCCGCGCGACACAATGCCCGTCACACGTTTAGCGGTGAGTGGTACATAACGCAATAAAACACCCGCGTGGATAGTGAAATAATCTACGCCCTGCTCGGCTTGTTCAATCAAGGTATCGCGGAAAATTTCCCAAGTTAAATCTTCTGCAATGCCGTTTACTTTTTCCAGCGCTTGGTAAATTGGGACTGTGCCAATAGGCACGTGTGAGTTGCGAATAATCCACTCGCGAGTTTCGTGGATGTTTTTGCCGGTGGACAAATCCATCACTGTATCCGCACCCCAGCGCGCGCCCCAAGTGAGCTTTTCTACTTCTTCTTCGATAGAAGAACCCAGCGCAGAGTTGCCAATATTGCCGTTAATTTTTACAAGAAAATTGCGGCCAATAATCATCGGCTCAACTTCAGGGTGATTGATATTCGCAGGAATAATTGCACGGCCGCGCGCTACTTCACTACGCACAAACTCCGGCGTGATTTCATCGGGAATACTTGCACCAAAACTCATGCCTTGGTGTTGCTGATTGAGAATACCAAGCTCGCGTGCTTGCGCCAGCGCCATATTTTCACGGATGGCGATATACTCCATCTCCGGCGTAATAATGCCGCGTTTTGCGTAGTGCATTTGCGATACGTTCATACCTGCTTTTGCACGGCGCGGTTTACGCGTTAAATTAAAACGCAAAGCAGCAAGCTTAGGATCGTTTAAACGTTCATTAGTAAATTCTGAATGGCTTTCTTCCAAAATTTCTGTGTCATTGCGCTCTTCAATCCAAGCGCTACGGACATCGCCCAATCCAGTACGTAAATCAATTTTTACGTTAGGGTCTGTGTAGGGACCAGAAGTATCGTAAACACGAACAGGTGGATTTTTCTCGCCGCCGAAATCAGTGGGAGTATCGGCCAGCGTAACTTCGCGCATGGGTACGCGAATATCGGGGCGAGAGCCTTGCACATACATTTTTTGTGAGCCTGTAAATGGCTGCACAGAAGCCTGATCGACTTGCGCGCTTTCGCTCAGAATTTTTTCTACGCTGGTGTTCATGATTTGTTCTCTTTGTTGAAAAATTTTTTCCTTTGGCCTCATCCGAAGAGTGAAACCAAATGGAGAGTCTTAGTAAAATTTATAAAAATGATGCACAGGACCAGAGCCCTGCCCAATATGCAATTCACTCGAATGCACTAAAGCATTATGTAAATAATCTTTTGCCTGTGCGACCGCATCGCGCAGCACTAATTTTTTGGCTAAACCCGCCGCAATTGCAGAGGCTAAAGTACAACCAGTGCCGTGAGTATTTTTAGTGGCAATTCGCTTGGCACTAAACAGATCCACGCCAGCGCTGGTCAATAATAAATCAGTTGCCTCTTCACCAGTCCCATGGCCACCTTTCATGAGCACAGCTTGAGCGCCCATCGCCAATAGTTGTTGGGCTTGTCGCTCCATATCGTCTATCGAACTGGCGACTTGTGTATTCAACAAGGCCGCAGCTTCAAGCAAGTTAGGTGTCAAAATAGCCGCACGCGGAATAAGCTTTAAAATCAGTGTATTGATCGCATCTTCGGCCAGCAGTCGGTCGCCACTGGTCGCCACCATAACGGGGTCAAGCACCAAGGGGATGTCATTATCGGCAAGCGACTCTGCAACAGCGCCAATGATATCTGCCGTCGCCAGCATGCCAGTTTTAATGGCGCCGACTTGAATATCACCTAGTACCGACTGGATTTGAGCTTGAACAAAGGTTGGCGGAACAGGGAAGACGCCCTGCACCCCCAAGGTATTTTGCGCCGTTAATGAAGCTATAGCGCTGCAACCATAGACACCCAAAGCGGCGAATGTCTTTAAATCAGCCTGAATTCCAGCACCGCCACCGCTGTCACTGCCAGCAATGGTCATCGCAATGGGGGTCATTATGTTCGGATTCATGGGGTTTCCGCTAACAAACAAAGGGCGCGGAAAAGAGAAGTGCGATCAACGCAAACAAAGCTCTCGTTCCCTACGCCGGTACTAACCGGATCAGGTCTGCGGGTATATCTCAGCCTTTGAATTACAATTCCAAAGCACCCCGACAAGAAGCTTCGCAGTCTATTGAAGTGAGCCTTGGGTGTAAAGCAATAGGCTCGCCTTATGCTTCACTAATCTAGGCTGCAGCACCTATTATCCCAAGTTCATTCACGTTGGCGCTTCTGCGATTGAATCGCACACCCAGTGCAATGTGACAAACCCGACAAATGCTGCTTACATTTGTAACTACACCACCCGATTACAAGTGTTTACCCTTTTTAACCTGATGACTAGCCTCAATACTCGACCAGTAACAATCTACCCGCTAAACTCGACCTTATACATCTATGGGTGAATCCAAACCCTGCGGAGCTGCGTCTAAGCTAAGGCTTAGAGTAAATTTTGCGGCAGAGGCTGTACATTTTTTAGCTGATTTTTTACCCAAATACCTTGGAATCTTTTACCCTCAGGATTTTTTATGAAAGAGTCGTTCTCTATGAAAAAGTCAAAGCTTTATGTAGCTATTGGTTTGCTTGCACTTGCCCCTCTTGGAGCTAGCGCCAATAGCCTGTTAGATATTTACGAACTCGCGCTGAAAAACGATGCGCAAATTAAAGCTGACAAGGCTGGTTACGAAGCAGGCAAAGAATATAGCGACATAGCCCGCGCAGGTCTGCTGCCGCAGGTTAACGCCAGATACACCTACACCGATAGCAAATCTGATTACACAGAAGTTCCTACCAGTGCCCGTATTGGTGAAACCAATACCAAAACTAAAAACTGGGGCGTCTCTTTAGATCAACCGCTGTTTAACATGTCTGCTTGGTACGACTACAAAAAAGGTCAAAAATTAAGCGAGCAAGCTGAGGCACAATTCGGCGCGAATCAACAAAGCCTTATTGTTCGTGTAGCCGGCGCTTACTTCAACGTATTGCGTTCTGTAGACAAGTTGGAAACCACAGTTGCAGAACAAAATGCCTTTGCTCACCAACTTGATCAAGTTAAGCAACGCTTTGATGTAGGTTTGGTTGCCATTACCGATGTACATGAAGCGCAAGCGGCTTACGACAGCGCCCTCGCAGCAACCTTGGAAGCGCGTGGCGGCCTGAGTATCAGCTATGAAGCCTTGGAAGTTTTAACTGGCAAGCCTGAAGATCAAATCGCGCCACTGTCTGACAAATTCCCAGTAGTAAACCCAACGCCAGCCGATCGCGCTGAATGGGTTAATTTTGCGCTGAAAAACAACTACAACTTGAAAGCGGCGAAATTCAGTGCTGAAGCAGCAGAAAGTAATGCCGACTCCGCGCGCGCTGATCATTTGCCAACTGTGACAGCAAGCCTCGGCTACACAAAAGTCAATGCAGATGGTGATTTCGAAAACAACTCATTCGAAAACCAGAACAAAGGTTCATCGGTTAGCGTTGGCGTGAACATCCCTATTTTCAGCGGCTTGCGTACATCAAGCCTTGCGCGCCAAGCGGTATCTCAAGGCTTGCAAGCACAAGAGCAATACAACAGCACTCAACGCAACACCATTCAAAGTGCTCGTTCATTGCACCTGTCAGTTGAAACTGATGTAGCGCGTATTGCCGCACGTAAACAAGCCACTATTTCGAACCAAAGCGCTTTGGAAGCAACCCAAGCTGGTTATGAAGTAGGAACACGCAACCTAGTTGAAGTATTACAAGCACAAAGCAAGTTGTACCAAGCGCGCCGCGATTATTCGAACGCTCTTTACGATTACGTAATTGACACCATTAAATTGCGCGAAGTTGCTGGTATGTTGACTCCAGCCGACGTACAAGAAGTGGATAAATGGTTGCAAGACGGAGCTCCTGTTAACCGCTCCAAATACGAAAAATAATTTTCGTAACCAAATAAAAAAGGCCATGTTTTTAACATGGCCTTTTTTATTTCAACTTTTATTTCGACACACAAAATCTATAAAATCTGCTCAATCGCTTTTAAGGTTTTCGCTAAAGCACCACGATTTTCGTTGGCAACTTGTAAGGCTGCATTCCCTCTCTTTTCCCGCTCAAGCTTATCATGCACCAAGCTCTCAACTGCTCGAGCCAATTCATCTGCTGACGCTACTGTTTGCAACGCACTCGCTGCAGTCAACAAGCTCGCCACTTCAGCAAAATTAAATACATACGGCCCCGTCAAAAGCGGCAAAGCCCAGGCCGCTGGCTCTATAAAATTATGGCCTCCATTGGGGACGAGGCTTCCACCAACAAAGGCTATATCACTAGCACCAAACATGAGAAGCAACTCGCCCATAGTGTCGCCAAGAATAATGTGAGTATCGGGAGCTACGATTTTCTCACTACGCCTAACCAAAACATTGCCACGGCTTACGCACAAACTGGCGACGCTATTAAATCGTTCAGGGTGACGCGGCACTAAAACTAAACGCAGATTTTCTAATGCAGGATTTTTCTTCAACAAAGCGAAAGCATCAAGAATGATTTCATCTTCACCTTGATGCGTGCTAGCGGCGATCCAAAGCAAATGCTTGCCATCTTGCGACCATTCTTGTTTCAACTCCTGCGCACGATTACGCAACTCATCATTAATCGTTAAATCAAATTTAATATTGCCGGTAACCTCTGTGTTCTTTTCAGGCAAGCCGATGCGATTAAAACGACCCGCATCAGTTTTATTCTGTACCAATGCCTTAGTTAGGAGTTGCAACATAGGTAGCGTCAAGCCAGAAAATTTTTCATAACCACGCGCTGATTTTTCGGACATTCGCCCATTCACCAGAAGTGTTGGAATATTTTGCTTGGCGCACGCTGCCAAAGTATTTGGCCACAACTCAGTTTCCATAATCAGTAGCACGGCAGGATTAATGCGGCGAATAAAACGCGCTAATACATCTGGCAAATCATAAGGAGCATAAACGTGAAATACACTTTCACCCAAGCTGGCACGCACTCGCTCCGAGCCCGTTGGCGTTGTTGTTGTCACAACTAATTGCAAATCTCCCCGCGCTTGCAATTGGCGAATTAAGGGCAAGGCCGCAATAAATTCACCAACAGATACAGTGTGCAACCAAACCACTTTTCTCTCTGTTGCTAAGGGGGTAAAAAAAGCAAAGCGTTCGCTCCAGCGTTTTGCATAAGCTGGAGCCGCAATTGCACGCCATAAGAGCCGTAACAAAATAACGGGCACCGCACAATAAAATACTAGGGTGTAAATAAAACGCATTGCTATACCTTGTTAAAGCCGTTCAAAGTTACCACTTCATTTTTTGTTTAATAAACGCCGTTAACTTAGCCGCGTTTACTTGGTGTTGTTTAACGCGCGGGTGCGCACCATAACCCGTGAACTCAAAGAAAATAGTGTCCATTTTTTCTTTTGGATTTTCCTGCTTCATTCGTTCAACTGCAGTGGTGATATAGCCGGGCCACTTGGAACCTTCTTTGGTCGCATCCATACTACCCAAAGCACAAACAATATAAGCTTTTGGATATTTACCACGAATTGTTTTTACAAAATCAACATAGGCTTGAATGCGCTGCTCATCCGTAGGGTTAGGATTCAAACGATGTTCGCGATCCGTTAACCAACTGTCGTTTTGAAATAAATTAATAACAACAACGTCTGGTGTCCAGGATGAAAAATCCCAAACACTATCATTATTTCCTACTGCATTTAGCTGATCGTAAAATTGCGGCATGATGAACGGAAACCAACTGATCATAATGCCAATGCCACTTTGTGACGTTACGTGCAACTCAGCATTGAGGTTGCGCGCCGTAATTGCATCGTAGGCCATGAAATTATTTTTATCTTTTAATAAATGGTCTGGCCCATCATCAGGTGATTCATTACCCATACCGCTGGTAATTGAGTCACCAAAAAACTCTATTTTTCGCTTCAACCGTACAGGAGGTGCTAGCATTTTTCCACCATCGGTAAGTTCAATCGCTTTTACTCTAGTTGCGCCCTCTTCGCCTTCTGTACGTTTAGTCATGAGAAAGCTGTGTTTACCTGCTGCTAGCTTATCGGTAACCACATAAGTTTTTTCACCTTGCGTAGCTTCAATAATAACTGGATGTTGTAAATCACCATCCAAAAATACGTTGAAAAAATTCTTACCTAATTGGTCATCAAGAGTAACCGCCAAAAATGTACCGGTGAAATTTCCGGCAATACTAGTTCCGGGCCACGATATTTGCGGAGCATCCGGTGAACTTAAGTCGATACGCCCGGTATATTGCAAATGTTTATCGCCACCGGATATTTTTGTATTGGCGTAAGCTGGCACAACAAAAGTTGATGCACAGATTAGCAACAAACAACGTTTCCATAAATTAACAGAAGTCATAGCGTAGTTTTCCGTAGTGTCAGGTTTATTAGATTTTTTGTATCGTTTATTCTAGGCGAAGATTATCTACATAAATAATGCGGCTTTCCGCTAGCTTCCCAGCAAAAATTTCTACCCAAGTAATATGCGATAAATCCATTAGCCGCCCTGCAGGAGCATGTTCAATTTCGTTCAATGAAAAGCTGAGATAATTCCAGCCCGGGTTAAGCAAAAAGCTAGCATTAAATCTATCTGTCATAGCCCACTGTGACAATCCGTGTTGCGCATCATTGACACGCACCGTCATATAAAAAGCATTAGCGTCTGGATTATAAATATCAAAACTAAATTGCTTAAAGCCTCGCCAGTCACGCTGTAAACGGCTAAATTTTATGCCCGGATAATATTTCGGCGGTAGTACAACCTTCAAGGAATATTCACCTTGAGTGCGATATTGCGTTGAACGCTCATCCTCGGCTTTTCCCCAATGGGATTCTATAGATGACTCGAAACCGACCAAGAGCGGAAATTCATGGCGCGCACGTAGCTCATACCATGACTCATAGAAAACAGCCGTAAGATTGGGAATTAGAAAAAGCGTGGCGCAAATACGCCCAAGCCAAACCCATTTGTTGCTGCGCTGCAGCCAAAATATTCCCAACCAAGTTCCAGTTAAATCGCGAAACAAATCTTCCCAATTTCCATCGCGACCAATATGGGCTTGAATAATTTCAATAAGCCCGCCGACAACAAAAACAATTGCGGTAATAAATAGAGCAAAGCGCCAATTATTAATATCAAACTTTCTACTGGCGAGTACAACTAAAGAAATAAAGAAAACCAGATGGCCGCAATCCCAGATTGCTCCCAGCAAACTACTAGATGACTCTATGGAACCACCCAAAAAGAAAAATGGAAATGCACCAACCAGTATACATAAGGGCAACAATCTAACTATTTTGTTTACTGCAAATTTAACCATATTAATATCGCGAATCGCCCATGCCATTAAACTGCTTGGCAAGATTTGTTGCGTAGTTATCGGTCATGCCGCTAATAAAATCAATAATCGCCATTAGCGCAAGATACTTGTAATTTTTATCCCGCGCACTCACATTGGGATGAAAATTGTTATCGCCAATCAGTGCCATCACTCGGTTATCTTTATAGGTCATTTGCGTTGGGTCACCTAGAGAGGCGTAAACCGCACCGCAAATTGTACTTAGTAAAGTTCCAATTACCGCATAAGCACCGATTTCTAATTCAACACGGCGAGGATGATTAAAAATTTTTCGCTTGGCCAAATCTTTTGCTGCCTGTACCGCTGTCATGACCTTTGGATCGCACAATGAAATCAAATCACCTTCTACGCTGCCTTGCAAAAAAGCATCTTGATGCTTAATAAAAGCATCAGCACCCGCATTGATAAATGCATCAATGACCTTTCCACGCACCAAGGCTGGTTTACGGCCATCGTTCACCTTTTTTAACGTACGTTCTAAATCGGATAGTTGCGGTGAATCAGCAATGACGGGGCGCAACAATTCGTAAATTTCATTCCAATTTAAAATGCCCATTTCCAGGCCATCTTCCAAGTCAATAATGCCGTAACAAAAATCGTCCGCTGCTTCCATCAAATAAACTAACGGATGACGGCAATACCAATTTTTTCCCTTCTCAATCAAACCTGTTTTTGCAGCAATCTCGTGGAAATAACTCAACTCCGATTGAAACACGCCGTATTTATTATTTTTTGGGCGACGGTTCAAAACAGTTGCAGTAGAACACCACGGATATTTCATTGACGAGGCAAGAGTCGCATAAGTTAGGCGCATACCTTCGTGGTACTGATGATATTCCGATGTTGTTAGAACGCGCAGCCCTTGCGCATTGCCTTCAAAGACACGTATATCATCACTCTCTTCTGGAGATAAATCTGTTAAAAATTCTGCACCATCTTTTTGAAACCAACTACGAATAGCATCTTCACCCGTGTGACCGAACGGCGGGTTACCAATATCGTGTGCGAGGCAAGTGGCTTGCACTATATCGCCAATATCAGAGGGCCAAATATGATCGGGTAAATCGCCAGCATCTTTTAAGGCTTGTCCAACTCGAATACCCAGCGTGCGCCCAACACAGGCAACTTCCAAACTGTGAGTCATACGGTTGTGTATATGATCATTGGTCGCAAGCGGATGCACCTGCGTTTTACGAGCAAGCCGACGAAATGCACCCGAAAAAATAATTTTGTCGTGATCAGAGTGAAAGGGGGAGCGCCCCTCCTCGTGCTTAGCGACTCTCTTGCCTAAACGTTCAGCGCAGAGAAGTTGATTCCAATTCATTGTCATAAATATCTACAGCCTTGCTCGCAGTTCAATTTTTAAAAACCTGAAATTTGACGCACCAGTTTAGATCTCTTTCAAAAACTACTCGCACAAAATGAGCGCATCAAACAATTTATGATCTTGTTTTTTTTAAAAACCAAGATGTTTTACTCTTCTCTTAACTCATTGTTTTACTTTGGTTTTACGCATTGTATCACGCATATCTACGGCACTAAATTTTTCTTGGCATAGTTACTGCTAAATCTAAAAAAAGCAATCTTGTATTCAAGATGGTATTTAAGATTTAACGCAGTAATTTTGACAGGAACAATAATGACAAGCACTCTTGGTTGGACAATTTCCGAATGGCTTAGCGCCTATCGTAGCCAAGCGATTAATGTTCGCGCTGCTCTGCATAGCCTTCGCGCACAATTGAACGCTAATGATCCAGCTTGGATTTATATTCTCTCTGTCGATGAACTGGATGAACAACTCAATACCCTGGGTTCAAGCGATCTTCCGCTCTATGGCGTTCCCTTCGCCGTAAAAGACAACATCGACGTGGCAGGCATTCCCACTACTGCTGCCTGCCCTGCATTTACCTATATTCCGAGTAAAGATGCCACCACTATCGCGCGACTGAAAGCCGCGGGCGCTATTGTGATGGGCAAAACCAACCTCGATCAATTTGCTACTGGTCTTGTGGGCACTCGGTCGCCGTATGGCGCCGTGCCCAACTCTTTTAAGGCCGATTATGTATCCGGTGGCTCAAGTTCAGGCTCAGGCAGCGCCGTTGCTCGCGGGCTCGTCCCCTTTAGTTTAGGCACAGATACAGCTGGTTCAGGGCGCGTGCCAGCGGGATTTAACAATATCGTTGGACTCAAACCAACCAAAGGTAGATTCAGTACCACCGGCGTGGTTCCAGCCTGCCGCAGCTTGGATTGCGTTTCAATTTTTTCACTCACTGTTGCCGATGCAGAAATCGTTGCCGGCATTATTGAAGCTTTTGATGCAACCGACGGTTTTTCGCGTAAGGCAGCCAGAACCCCCACTTATTTTTCGCCTAAACCACGTTTTGGTGTTCCCTTAAATCCGGAGTGGTTTGGTGATGAGAGCGCCAAGCTCGCGTGGGAAAAAGCGATCGCACAAGTACAAGCTTTTGGAGCGGAAGTAGTCCAGCTTGATTTCACACCCATGTTTTCGCTTGCGCAGCTGCTTTATGGCGGCGCATGGGTCGCAGAGCGTCACGCGGCTGTCTCTGAATTTATGGCGGAGCAGGCCGATGCCATGAATACCGTTGTCCGTAGCATCATCGAAAAAGCGACAAACTTTTCTGCAACTGATGCCTACCGAAGTGAATATCGCCGTGCAGATCTAGCTCGCGAAATTCAAACATTAATGGCTGACGTGGATGCACTTTTAGTTCCCACGAGCCCGCGTCACCCAACAATAGCAGACGTTGATGCAGACCCAATTGCCGTCAACAGCCAGCTCGGCACCTACACGAACTTTGTGAATTTGGCCGACTGCTCTGCACTCGCATTACCTGCTGTGATGCGCGCCGATGGCTTGCCATTTGGCATCACTTTAATTGCTCCTGCTTGGCAAGACGCCGCACTTGCCGCCTTTGGCAAGCAATGGCAAAACTTTATTCAATTGCCACTCGGCAACACCCAAAAACCAACTCCAGAATTTATTCCAAATACTGCTGCTCCGGCTGATTATGTTCGCCTTGCCGTTGTGGGCGCGCACTTGACTGGAATGCCACTGAATATTCAATTGCAAGAACGCAAAGCTATTTTTGTGGAAAGCACATTTACATCAAATGCCTATCGCTTATTTGCTCTACCAAATACGACTCCACCAAAGCCCGGTTTAATTCGCGGCAAAACTGGTGAATCAGGAGCAGAAATTATTGTGGAACTTTGGGATGTGCCTCTGGATACATTCGGCAGCTTTGTCGCACTCATCCCAGCGCCACTCGGGATAGGCACGCTGACATTAAAAGATGGGCGCGAAGTTAAAGGTTTTATTTGTGAAGGCGCCGCCGTTGAAGGCGCGGCTGATATTACGCACATGGGCGGATGGCGCGCCTATATCAAATCACTACAGAAATAACTGCACTCACACAAGCTCAGCAGAAAACAATATAGAGTCGGAGAAGAAAATGTTTCATACAGTACTCATCGCAAACCGCGGAGAAATCGCGGTAAGAATCGCCAAAACTCTAAAAACAATGGGCGTGAAATCAGTGGCTGTTTATTCTGATGCTGATCGTAATTCAGCGCACGTAACTGCTTGTGATATAGCGGTCTGTTTAGGTGGCAATACCGCTGCAGAAAGCTATTTACAGGCTGACCGGATTCTCGCTGCGGCACGCGAAACCGGTGCACAAGCCATTATTCCAGGTTACGGTTTCCTGTCAGAAAACGCTAAATTTGCTGAGCAATGTGAAGCAGAAGGTATTGCGTTCTGCGGCCCCACACCAGACCAAATGCGTCAATTTGGTTTAAAGCATACCTCCCGAGAAATTGCAGAAAAAGCGGGCGTGCCTCTAACCCCCGGTACAGGTTTATTAAATTCAATTGAAGAAGCAATTTCATCTGCAGCCAAACTAGGTTACCCCGTCATGCTAAAAAGTACTGCCGGTGGTGGTGGTATTGGCTTAACACGTTGCAACAGCGAAGAAGAATTAGTTAATGCTTATGAAAGCGTTAAGCGCTTGGGCCAAAATTTTTTTAGTGATAGTGGTGTATTTTTGGAGCGCTTTGTCGATAACGCCCGCCACGTTGAAGTACAAATTTTTGGCGATGGTTTAGGCAATGTATTAGCACTTGGCGAACGCGATTGCTCGCTGCAACGCCGCAACCAAAAAGTAGTTGAAGAAACACCCGCACCCAATTTACCTGCCGCAACGCGCGATAAATTGTTAGCCGCATCGCAAAGCTTGGGCGAAGCTGTCAACTATCGCTCTGCTGGAACTGTTGAGTATATTTACGATGCCGCGCGCGATGCTTTTTATTTTTTAGAAGTAAACACTCGTCTTCAAGTTGAGCACCCCATCACCGAGGCCTGCACTGGCGTTGATTTGGTTGAGTGGATGATTTTAACCGCAGCAGGAATGCCGCCACCATTCGATATTGATATCACACCCAAAGGTGCAGCCATAGAAGTGCGTTTATACGCGGAAGATCCCGTGCGCGATTTCCAACCATCGCCCGGTGTATTAACCGATGTTTTGTTTTCTAATTCATCACGCAACGACACTTGGGTATCAACCGGAACAGAAGTATCGCCCTACTACGACCCCATGATCGCAAAAATTATTGTGCATGGCACTGATCGCGCTGATGCGATTAAAAAAATGCAAGCAGCACTCAACGAAACACGCATGGCTGGCATTGCGACCAACCTTGATTACTTGCGTCAAATTATTGCATCAGATTTTTTTGGTATTGGCGATGTTGCCACTAACAAACTTGCAAGTTTCGAATACAAAGCGCCTGTGGTAGAAGTTATTCAACCCGGCACATACACCAGCGTACAAGATTATCCCGGCCGCGTCGGTTTATGGAGCGTGGGTGTTCCGCCGTCAGGCCCAATGGACGATTATGCATTCCGTTTAGCGAATCGTATTGTAGGTAATCATGAAAGTGCAGCCGCATTAGAAATTACTTTAATTGGCCCTAAATTGCGCTTCCACAGTGATGCAATTATCGCGTTAACAGGCGCAACATCAGCAGCAAAACTAGATGGCGAATTAATTCCATTCTGGGCACCGGTTCCCGTAAAAGCCGGACAAATTTTGGATGTCGGCAAAGCCGATTCTGGCTGCAGAAGTTATCTCGCTGTGCGCAACGGTTTTGATGTTCCAATTTATTTAGGTAGCCGTTCGACTTTCGCACTCGGTCAATTCGGAGGCCACGCAGGCCGCACTTTGCGCGCAACCGATATGCTGGCAATCAGCAATCCAAATATCGCAGCCTGTACAACACCTGCACCTGTTTTCTCTCCCGCTGCGGCACCTGCGGGTTTAATTCCAATCTATCCTGAAAGCCATGAGTGGGAAATTGGTGTGCTCTATGGGCCACATGGCGCACCAGATTTTTTCACTGAAGATGCTATTGAAATGTTTTTTTCAACCGCATGGGAAGTGCACTACAACTCCAATCGTTTAGGCATTCGCTTGAATGGCCCCAAACCAACATGGACGCGCAGTGACGGTGGAGAGGCTGGATTACATCCATCCAATATTCACGATACCGAATACGCTGTAGGCTCAATTAATTTCACTGGTGACATGCCCGTTATTCTCACTAAAGACGGCCCAAGCCTTGGCGGATTTGTTTGCCCCGTTACCATCGTAAAAGCAGAATTGTGGAAAGTTGGCCAAGTAAAACCGGGCGATAAAATTCGCTTCAAACGTTTAAGTTTTGATGCAGCTCTCGCACTGGAATTAGCCGCCGATAAAGCCATTGAAACATTGACAGCCGCTGCAGAAGTTGTATTACCCGCGATAGTAAAACCTGAAAATACGATTTCAGAATGCATAGTTGCAGCGCTGCCACCTAAAGAAAATCGTCCTTTAGTCAGTTATCGTCAAGCGGGTGATAAATATATTCTGCTGGAATACGGCGATAATATTTTAGAGCTCAGTTTACGTTTACGCGTTTATGCATTAATGGAAGCCTTAAAAGCGAATCCAATTAATGGTGTGATTGAATTGTCACCCGGCGTGCGCTCACTGCAAATTAATTATGACAGCCGTGTTATCCACCAAAAAGATTTAATCGCCAAATTATTGCTAATTGAAGAAACACTCAGTGATGCACGCGATGTAAAAGTCCCCAGCCGTATTGTGCATATGCCCATGGCATTTGAAGATTCAGCAACTCTGGATGCTGTTTCCCGCTACCGCCAATCTGTGCGTGACAAAGCACCTTGGCTGCCCAGCAATACCGAATTTATGCGTCGTATTAACGGACTGGATTCAGTTGCGCAAGTCAAAGAAATTTTATTCGAGACCAGTTACATGGTGCTCGGTTTGGGTGATGTTTATCTCGGTGCGCCCTGTGCAGTTCCAGTAGATCCTCGCCACCGTTTATTAACGTCCAAATACAACCCTGCACGCACATACACTGCCGAAGGTACTGTTGGTATCGGCGGCGTTTACATGTGTATTTACGGAATGGATTCACCCGGCGGTTACCAATTAGTAGGCCGTACCCTACCCATCTGGAATAAGTTTTTAAAGAATTCTGATTTTGGTAATGGCGAGCCTTGGTTATTGAAATTTTTTGATCGCGTGCGCTATTACGAAGTCAGCGAGGAAGAACTCACCGCTCAACGTGAAGCATTCCGAGAAGGAAAATTAAAATTAAAAATAGAAGAAAGCTTTTTTAGCTTGGCCGAGCACGAACAATTCTTGCAAGACAACGCCGAAAGCATTGCTGAGTTCAAAGCAAAACAACAAGCCGCCTTCACCAACGAAGTTGCTTTGTGGCAAGCCGATGAACAAGCCCAAGTCGATGCTGCACTTCAAGTAAAAGTCAACGCCAGCCCAATTGATGTTGACGGGCACCCAGTCACGGCAGACATCAGCGGAAATATTTGGAAGTTGTTAGTAGAACCGGGACAAATGGTAGAAGCAGATCAACCGCTATTAATTGTTGAAGCCATGAAGATGGAATTTTCTGTCTACGCAGATCGCGCGGCAAAAGTGAGTTCCATTCACTGCGCGCCGGGCAAGCAAGTTAATGCCGGCGATTTATTGGTAGTGCTTGAAGAAGATTGATTCAAAACAACCTAGATTGGTGGTGAGCCTAGCGTACCCCAATACAAAAAACATACTAAACATTAACAGCAGACATCGAAGAAGACGAGCAAGTAATACACATTATAAGGGGGCACATTCCCCCAAAACTCGGAAGATGTTATGAAATTAATTAAAAGTGAAAAAAAGAAAAAACCTGATGAACCTCGCCTGAATTTGACAGAGCGAATTTATCAGCAAATTAAACAAGATATTTTTACCTTTCGTTTATTACCGGGAGACCGTTTTAGCGAAAACGAAATTGCAGAACGTGTTGAAGCTAGCCGAACACCTGTGCGCGAAGCTTTAACTCGATTACAGCGCGAAGGATTTGTCGATGTTTCATTTCGCAGCGGTTGGCAAGTAAAGCCTTTCGATTTCAATCAATTCGAACAACTTTACGATGTAAGAATAGTGCTTGAACTCGCCGCCGTTAAAAAATTATGTGAAATGGAACCTGCACCCAATTTGGAAGATTTGAAGCGAATTTGGTTAGTGCCACCAGAAGATAGATTGGAAGATGGGCCAACAGTTTGCGCACTTGACGAACGCTTTCATGAGCAACTCATTGAAGCAACCGGCAATTTGGAAATGGCGCGCATTCATCACGACATTACCGAGCGCTTACGCATTGTTCGCCGCATAGACTTTACGCAGAAACCGCGCATAGAGGCTACCTACGACGAGCACGCCAAAATTTTGCGCACCATTATTGAAAGACGCGCAGAAGATGTAAAAAGTTATTTAAAAACGCACATTGAAGCCAGTAAAGCCGAAGTTCGCAAAATTACCTTGCACATGCTTTATGAAGCCAAAAACATGCAAGCAGACGATTAAATTTGTAGTTTAGAAATATAGCAACAAATCAGCGTTAAAACTGAACAAGGAAGAAAGACATTGTTGCTAACAAATAGACGACGGAATTAAAAATATTTTTTAAAACCGTCAGCGTTACCGGAAGCAATCGAGTGATTAATTTAACTCAAACTATAAGGTTGCCTACAGAAGTTTAATTTTAGGGATGATAGCAAGGAGCTTGCGCGCGCAGAACCGGAGTTTATGCCAATAAATGAGGATTCGAGCACACAAGCGACGCTGCTAGCGCCCAAAAAGTAAAGTTATGTAGGTAATCGCAACCTACTGAGCAACAAATCGGAGATTAACCCATGAAGCTAACATCAATAGCAAAACATGTCGGGGCACTCGGTATCGCCGCCGGCTTAACTATCGCATCTTTTAGTGCACAGGCAGCTGACACTATTAAAGTAGGCGTATTGCACTCGCTTTCAGGCACCATGGCGATTTCAGAAACCACGCTGAAAGACACAGTGTTAATGTTAATTGAAGAGCAAAACAAAAAAGGCGGTTTGCTCGGCAAGAAACTGGAACCCGTTGTAGTAGACCCAGCATCAAACTGGCCACTCTTTGCAGAAAAAACTCGTCAACTTTTAGAGAAAGATAAAGTTGCCGCAATTTTTGGTTGCTGGACTTCAGTATCGCGCAAATCAGTGTTGCCGGTTGTAGAAGAATTAAACGGTATTCTCTTCTACCCTGTGCAATACGAAGGTGAAGAGTCTTCTAAAAACGTTTTCTATACAGGTGCAGCTCCAAACCAACAAGCAATTCCTGCTGTTGATTATTTGATGAAAGAAGGCAAGGTAAAACGTTGGGTTCTTGCAGGTACTGACTACGTTTACCCACGCACTACCAACAAAATTCTTGAAGCCTATTTGAAATCAAAAGGCGTTAAACAAGAAGACATCATGATCAACTACACACCTTTCGGTCATTCTGATTGGCAAAATATCGTAGCGGAAATTAAACGCTTCGGTAGCGCCGGTAAGAAAACCGCAGTGGTTTCTACTATCAACGGCGACGCTAACGTTCCTTTCTATCGTGAATTAGGCAACCAAAAAGTAAGCGCAACAGATATTCCTGTTATTGCTTTCTCTGTGGGTGAGGAAGAGCTCTCTGGTCTCGATACTAAACCACTTGTGGGTCACTTAGCAGCATGGAACTACTTCATGAGCAGCGACGCACCAGCGAACAAAGAATTTATCGCCAAGTGGAAAGCTTACATCAAGAATCCAAAACGCGTAACCAACGACCCAATGGAAGCAACTTATATTGGTTTCAACATGTGGGTTAAAGCTGTTCAAAAAGCTGGCACTACTGACACCAATAAAGTGGCTGAAGCTATCGTTGGCCTTGAGCAACCAAACCTGACCGGTGGCGTAAGTAAAATGTTGCCAAACCACCACATCACCAAACCCGTATTAATTGGCGAGATTCAAGAAGACGGCCAATTCCTAACTGTATCTTCTACTCCTTTAGTTCCGGGCGATGCATGGTCTGATTACCTTGAAGGCAGTAAAGATTTGGAATCTGACTGGATTACCTTGAAGTGCGGTAACTACAACACCAAAACCAAAAAATGTTTAGGTGCTGCAGCTAAGTAATAGCGATCCCTCCTCGCTTAAGCGAGGAGGGATATTTTAGAGTTTTTTGTTTCAGTCATTTATACCCGTAAATTTTGAGCACAACATGATGATTGTTATTTCACACACTTTTAAATTATTTACGGCTGCAATTTTATTTTGTGTGCTAGCTACATCGGCTTTTGCACAACCAGAAGATACTCCACCCGCTGAATCTCCTACCGACTTTGCCGGGCTAGTTCTGCAATTAGCCACAGGTAGCTTGTCTGAGCGCGGCGAAACTGTAAAAAAACTTGCCGCACTTAAAGACCCGCGCAGCACTACAATTATTGCTGCACTTGAACAAGGCGCCTTATACGCCGACTCAACACTGAATAAAGTCGCCATTAAAAATGAAACCGGCAACTTTTTTGACGCTGTAGCCCAAAGCGCTATTAGCAGTGACATCAGCAACTTTAAAAAAATTCCGGTCAACAATAGCTTGCGCAATCAATTACGCAGCCTCCTAGCTCAATTAAATCTTAGTAGTGACGATGAAAGCGTTCGCCTCACAGCGGTAAAACGATTATTGGCCGATGGTTTGGATGAAGACAGCGAGGCCATATTATCTACCCGTGTTCAAAGCGAAAAAAATAAATCTATTCAATCATCCATGAAGGTTGCTCTTGCGCTTTATCAACTAAAAGATAGTGATGAAAAGAAACGTATGCTTGCGGTAGATAACCTACGCGGCTCACTAGAACCAGAAGCGCGCAGCGCACTAACAGAAACATCCACTAGCGATGAAAGCGAAGCCGTAAAAAATACAGCCATCTCAGCGCTCAAATCTATCGAAAACTCAATTAGCTACTACCGCTTGGCCGAAAATATTTTTTTCGGTCTAAGCCTAGGCTCTGTACTTTTGCTATCTGCAATTGGCCTCGCCATTACCTTTGGCGTTATGGGCGTAATCAACATGGCGCACGGTGAGCTGATGATGATTGGCGCTTATTGCACATGGGTTATCCAACAAATATTCCCCAACCATATTGCTTACAGTTTGTTAATGGCGGTGCCCACTGCATTTTTAGTCGCTGGCGCGGTTGGTGTTGCGATTGAACGTGGAGTCATTCGTTTCTTATACGGCAGACCTCTGGAAACATTACTCGCCACCTTCGGTTTGAGTTTAATTTTGCAACAAGCTGCACGCAGCATTTTTACTCCACTCAACCGCGCCGTGAGCTTGCCTGAATGGATGAGCGGCTCGCTCACCATCAACCCGGTGTTATCCATCACCTACAACCGTTTATATATTTTAATTTTCGGCATTCTTATCTTTATTTTGCTGCAGTTGATTTTGAAAAAAACATCACTCGGATTAAAAGTTCGCGCCGTATCGCAAAACCGCACCATGGCACGCGCCGTTGGTGTACGCGCAAGTTGGGTTGATGCACTGACGTTTGGTTTAGGCTCTGGCATTGCAGGTGTCGCTGGCGTCGCGCTCTCACAATTAACCAACGTAGGTCCCAACCTTGGTCAGGCTTATATTATTGATTCATTTATGGTGGTTGTATTTGGCGGCGTAGGCAATTTGTGGGGAACCTTAGTCGGCTCAATGGGCTTGGGCATTATCAATAAATTTTTAGAGCCTTATGCCGGTGCAGTACTCGCCAAAGTATTAGTGCTTGTGCTGTTGATTTTATTTATTCAGAAAAAGCCCAAGGGTATGTTTCCACAGAAAGGGCGTGCGGCTGCGGATTAATCGTTGAGCGTGCCTAAGTCAGATTTATTTGGGAATCGTCATCTTCGCGCAGCGGAGATCCAGCTGTTAAAAGTTACCGAAAAATCAAGAGCTGGATCCCCGCTACGCGAGGATGACGAAAAAATACAAAGACATTATCGGTTTGAGAAAAACAGATGCTAATAAAACGCTTACTATTAAATGATCGCGGTGGCGCCATAGTGCTGGCATTAATTGCAGCCATGATGGTGTTAATTCCTATTTTAAATCTAGCGGTTCCAAGCTCATCGCCACTGCACGTTTCAACTTTCACCGTCACTCTGCTCGGTAAGTTTTTATGTTATGCCCTGCTCGCGTTATCGGTTGATTTAATTTGGGGTTATTGCGGAATTTTATCGCTCGGGCAAGGTGCTTTTTTTGCGCTTGGCGGTTATGCCATGGGCATGTATTTAATGCGTCAAATAGGCGCACGTGGTCAATACGGCAACGCTGAGTTACCTGACTTCATGGTATTTTTAAATTGGGATCATCTGCCGTGGTATTGGCAGGGTTTCGATTCATTTGGCTTTACCCTACTAATGATTGTGCTCGTACCCGGTTTACTCGCATTTGTTTTCGGTTGGCTAGCCTTTCGTTCGCGCGTTACCGGCGTTTATTTTTCAATTATCACCCAAGCATTAACTTATGCATTGATGCTCGCCTTTTTCCGCAACGAAATGGGCTTTGGCGGCAACAATGGTTTAACTGACTTTAAAGATATTTTAGGGAAACCTATTGCCGCAGATGCAACACGCATCGCCTTATTTTTATCATCAGGCATCGCATTAATTTTGGCGTACATTGCTTGCCGCTACATAGTAACCTCACGTTTTGGTCGCATTGTGATTTCTATTCGCGATGCAGAAAGCCGCACGCGTTTTTGCGGTTACAAAGTGGAATCATACAAACTCTGGATTTTTGTTTTCTCGTCCGTGCTCGCCGGTATCGCTGGCGCACTTTATGTTCCGCAAGTGGGCATTATTAACCCCGGTGAATTTTCGCCACTTAACTCTATTGAATTAGTAGTCTGGGTTGCAACCGGTGGTCGCGGCACCTTGTTTGGTGCAGTCGTCGGTGCATTCAGCGTTAACTACGGCAAAACATTATTTACCTCTTACTCACCTGAAACATGGTTATTCGCTTTGGGTGCATTGTTTGTGGTTGTAACCTTGGTTTTGCCTAAAGGCTTGGTAGGTTTATTTAATCGCGCTAAAAAATCTGAATCAGCACATGAAGCACTTGCCGAAGAGAAGCAATCCACCACTGACGATACAAAAATTCTGGCGGAGCAAAAATGAACATGAATATTCTCGCTCATGCAAAGCAAGCACTACCGGTTAAAGACCCAGACTTTAGTTCAGCCCCCACTGGCTTTGGTAGAGATGTCGATAACTTCGGCAAACCACTCGATACCAGCAAGCGCACTATTTTATATGTGGAAGGTATTACAGTCAGTTTTGATGGATTTCGCGCGTTAAACAATCTCAACCTTTATATTGATGATGGTGAATTGCGTTGCATTATCGGCCCCAACGGTGCAGGCAAAACCACCATGATGGATGTGATCACTGGCAAAACCAAACCCGATGCTGGCTCAGTTTATTTCGGCCAACAAATTAATTTGCTCGAATTATCTGAACACCAAATTGCACGCGGTGGAATTGGCCGTAAATTCCAGAAGCCAACTATTTTTGAAGCGCTAACTGTTTACGAAAATTTAGAGCTTGCTACCGCATCCAACAAAGCCGTGTGGTGGACGCTCACCAAAGCACTCACCAGAGAACAAAAATTTCGCATTGATGAAGTGCTAATCCAAATCGGTTTAAAAGAATTGCGCCACAGAAATGCAGGTGCCCTCTCCCACGGCCAAAAACAATGGCTGGAAATTGGCATGCTGTTAATGCAAAGCCCACGCGTTTTGTTAGTGGATGAACCTGTTGCAGGTATGACCGGAGAAGAAACTGAAAAAACTGCAGAACTTTTATTGTCACTCGCCGGCAAACACTCCGTGATTGTGGTTGAACACGATATGAAATTTGTGCGTTCCATTGCACGCAAAGTGACTGTTCTTCACCAAGGTTCGGTATTAACCGAGGGCACTATGGATCAAGTACAAAATGATCCAAAAGTGATTGAAGTTTATTTAGGAGAGTAAGCACAGTGCTACAGATTATCAGCATCAACCAATACTACGGCCAAAGCCATATTTTGTGGGACTTATCACTCAAACTTAAAGAAGGCACTTGTGGTTGCTTAATTGGCCGCAACGGTGTGGGCAAAACAACTTTATTAAAATGCATCACCGGTATTCTGCCCGTGCGTGATGGCGCTATAGAATTTAACGGCGAAACCATCAATAAATTTTCTACCGAAAACCGCGCGCGTTCCGGTATAGGTTTTGTTCCGCAAGGCCGCGAGATTTTTCCGCTACTCACCGTTGAAGAGAATTTAAAAATCTCCCTCGGAGCGCGCAAAGACAAAGCTAAATCCATTCCTGCACAAATTTACGAATTATTTCCCGTGTTAAAAGAAATGAAACATCGTCGCGGTGGCGATTTATCGGGCGGACAACAACAGCAACTCGCCATAGGCCGCGCTTTAGTGCTTGATCCAAAATTATTAATTCTGGATGAACCCACAGAAGGTATTCAACCCAATATTGTGCGCGACATTGGCGATGTAATTCGCAAACTCAATCGCGAGCTCGGTTTAACGGTTTTGCTCGTCGAACAAAAATTACCTTTCGCACGCCGCGTAGCCGATGACTTTTTTATTATGGAAAAAGGTAGCGTAGTTGCGACAGGCCCTATCGCCGATTTGAACGATGATTTGGTGCAGAAATACCTCAGCGTATAAGCTGAGCACTTTTTAGCCTAAAAATGCTCGTGACTCACAGGCTATATTTCCCTACAATAGCCCCTCTCGCCAAACCAGCTTTTGTTTGGAATGGCGACGGGGCCGATATGGATTCGACGCTGGTAACAAAGCTCAAGGTGCATGTCGTGATGACAGCCAATCACGTTAATCCAAAGCTGTACTTGAATAGTCGCAAACGACGATTCTTACGCTTTAGCAGCTTAATCGCTGC
>JAGKXD010000056.1 GCA_021151525.1 Cellvibrionaceae bacterium
AAGCTTTCGATTAACTCCTGCACCACTTTAGGAATATTCGGCAACTTCTGCGCGTTATCGATTAAATTTTTAAGCTCCACAATACCCTCGCTTGCTTCTTGTATGGTCAAACGGCAAGGCCGACATCCAAACCCAAATCCCTCACCTGAGATTGGGTATAGCAAAGCTTTGGCTTATCGCAATTGCAGGCGTCAAAAATGGAAGACTAATAACGAAAATTTAACAGCAGAAATGAAAAAAGCCCGTCATTTCTGACAGGCTTTTTAATATGGCGCACTCGGGAGGATTCGAACCTCCGACCGCTCGGTTCGTAGCCGAGTACTCTATCCAGCTGAGCTACGAGTGCGTTGTTGAGGCGCGCATTCTATTGATCGAGTCTTTGTGAGTCAAGCATTTATTTGATTTTCTTTTGTGAAACTTTCAAATTAATGCTTTATAAATCAACAATCTACAAATTTCGATCAAGTTGTACAAACAGCATTCAGTGCTGCCATGCGCGACTTGTACTTGCGTTGTAAACTGGCGGTGAGAGAGGGAGTCGAACCCTCGATACCTTGCGGTATACACACTTTCCAGGCGTGCTCCTTCGGCCACTCGGACATCTCACCGTTTTCTTTGCAAGAGCGATTTTGGCTACCCCTGCGAAGGCGCGCTAATGTACACAAGCAAACACACAAACGCAATCTTATTCCTGCGACCAATAGCTAAAAAATTCATTCGGATTTTGTTCGCGCGGTAAATGTACAGGCACTGATGGAGTTCCTATATATACATAGCCAATTAACTCTTCATTGGACTCCACACCCAATGCTTTTTTGACCTGGGGGTTATAGGCCATATCCCCCGTTCGCCATACAGCTCCCAACCCTAACGCAAAGGCCGCATTTATCAGGTTTTGAGTAGCAGCACCCGCCGAAATGATTTGCTCTATGCGTGGAACTTTGGGGTTTTCCTGACATTTGGCAATACAGGCAATAATCATCGGGGCACGCATCGGCATAGATCTAAATCGCTCCAGTTCAGCCTGGGTAATTTCCGGTCTGCTGCTTGCAGCAATCTGCGCAAACAACTCACCCAGTTTTTTCAAGCTATTTCCCTCAATTACTAAAAAGCGCCAGGGGCGCATATTGCCGTGATCCGCCGCACGCAATGCTGCTTTAAATAACTGATGTAATTGCTCTTTACCTGGAGCTGGTGCGGTTAATTTGGTAATTGAAACTCGCTGATGCAAGGCAACAAGTGCATCCATAATGCAAAAACCTCAAGATAATTTCATCGAATCAGCCACTTACGGGCTATTTGCTGGTGCCAAAGTCGAATCTTAGGCAAACCTGTACCATACTTTCCGGTATAGGGCAGCGATAGCAGCCCACCAACCGACCTCCCGGCCCCTAATAATATGCAAGTACCTACCCTTGTGCTCGTGGTAGCCATAGAAATTTATTTGGCGTTGCTGATTGCAACCTTTGCGCTGCTTTATTTTTCCTTTAAACAAAAGAAGTTAATCAAACGCCAACAAAGCAAACTCAAAGAACTGATAGACACAATTAAAAACACCCAGTCACCCGAGCTGCCCCCAGCAAAAACATATAAACAGTTTATCTACGAGCAATTGGACATAACCCAAGATCGCTTTAGTTTTCTGGCTCCGCGCAGTGACATCGCCGGTATACAACCACTGGATGTCCCAATCAACCAACGGATTGTCGCCTTGCGCTACGCCTTTTTGCGCGCAGAAGAATTAGGCACCACCACAGTTCAGGGCAGCGAAGGTTATTGGGATACCTTCAAGCAAACCCTGGAGCCGCTGCTCCAATCCTCACTAGAAGCCGCGCCCAATGATACCGATAGTGACGAATTGGAAACCTATAAAAAGCGCGTCGAAAATCTGGAGAAGTTTAAAAAGCTCTTTTTTGATTTGGAGAAGCGCTGGAACGAAGCTCAAGCCAATGCCCAGGGGTATTACAACGAACTTTATGCCATGGCAGATGACGTACCAGATCGAGAGCGCTATGAGTTGTTGCTGGGCCGTTACAACGACAGCTTCAATGATATCAACCAATACATTTACGCCACTAGCGGAGCCATCAACGGGGTCCCGCAAGAAAACAAAACCATCAACATAATTCGCCAAGATCCTCGCGCCGCTGAAGAAATTATGAAGTTGCGCAATGTGGCAGCAGATCAGTACCGGGTAATCAGCAATCTGCAGCGCAAACTGGAGGAGGCCGCCACCGCCGAAGAAAAAGACTTGGTGATCAAGGAGTTAGAGCAACAATTACAACGCCAAATACGCTTTGTTCAGGAGTCAGATACCTGTGTGCAACTATTGGAAGAAGAGCTTACCAAAGCCAACGAAAAGATAGCTGAGCAGGAGCAACAACTGGATAGCGATCACCACCTGGAGGAAGAAAACCAACGCATAAAACAAACCCTGCATGACTTCACCAAGGAGAGCAAAGACCTGCTGATCAATATTGAAGAGCTGGAAAAGGAAAATGACGAACTGAAACACAATCTGGACGAGGTCTCCCCCAATACTGAGTCCACTGGAGGAAATACTGCGCTACTACAAGCCGAATTCACTGAACTGCGCAAGCAATATGCCGAATTAGAGGAAAAATACCTGGAATTAAAATTTAAATAATAAGACAAGCGACAAACCTGCGCGGATTCCGTTAACAAGTAGACATTTATTAAAAAAAAACGTTTAATTCACCGCTCATACACGGAGCTGGCATATGACTTTTGACTATGGACTTACTGCTGATATAACAATAAGGCACTTAAAGAATGAACAGTAAGACGGAATCCCACCAGCTTCAAACTGAATCTCCCATCCAGCAATACTATTTCCGAGCCCTTATTTGCTTTGCAGCCTCTGGCACCCTCGCATCATTTATTAACTGGGATAACCCAAGCCCAATTCATATGGGAATGATAGTTTTCCTGCTTTCATACGCTTACGGCACCTACCACTTTACCCGCAAGCAAATCCCCGAACTGATGGCCAATATCAGCCGTTGGCTTTCACATGTTGATGCCGTTCTCATCGGGATAGTGTTAAGCCTAACAGATTTTAGTATCTTGCCCTGTGTCATGTTTCTGACCATGATCCAGTTCAACGCCCTTATTAGCGGAGGCATTAGAAAGCTACTCGAAGACAACAGCGCTTTCGCTGTTGGTGTAGTTTTAAGCTTGTTTATTCATAGCCCCCAATTAATGTTATCCAGCAATATTGAAATTAGCGGCGCCAGTCTGATTGGGGTAGCCACCTACTTTCTGGTGTACGCCATTTACATGCACCAACGTTTTCACAAGTTGGTACTCAGCCAAAAGCAACTCGAAAACGAACAGAAGTGGCACAAAATCCGCGCCTATAAATTATCGCGCTACCTGCCCCCGCCTGTGTGGCAAGCCATCAATCGCGGAGATGACAAACACTTGCAAGCTGAGCGCAAACGCATCAGTGTTTTTTTCTCTGACATAAAAGACTTCAGTCAACTTGCCGAAGAAATTGAAGCGGAAGCACTGACTGAATTGCTAAATCACTACCTGACAGAAATGTCCAAAATTGTGATTCATTACGGCGGCACCATCGACAAGTTTATGGGCGATGGAATAATGGTGTTATTTGGTGATAGCGCCAGTAAAGGCGTAAAAGATGACGCAACCCGTTGCGTTGCCATGTCCATCGCCATGAAAAAACGCATTAAGTCCATGCAACAGGAATGGTTCAACCAAGGCATAAAGAAACCATTACAAGTGCGCATGGGTGTAAATACCGGCTATTGCACTGTGGGCACATTCGGTACATCAAACCATCTGGACTACACTGTATTGGGCACGCAAGTAAATTTGGCAAGCCGTCTGGAATCTGCTGCAGAACCCGATGAAATTCTCATCTCCCATGAAACCTGGTCATTGGTAAAAGATACCGTTATGTGCCGTGACAAAGGTGAAATTCAAGTAAAAGGCTTTTCGATGCCGATCAAGGTGTATCAAGTTGCCGATTTGCGCAAGGAAATGGGCAAGAATCAGACTTACTTTGAAGATCGCGCTGAAGGATTTTCCATGTACTTGGATATGGACAAAGTGCGTAACTATGATAAACAAAAAGTAATAGAGGCACTGGAAAAAGCGGCAGCCCGTTTGAAAGACAAAGTGATTGTTTGATCTGCAAACAATCACTTTCTTCATCTGCAAATTATTGCCGAACCAAGCGAATAGTATCTGGCACTGCTTGGGAGTCGGTTGAACGGAACGGATTAATATCCAATCCCCCCCTACGAGTGTAGCGCGCATAAACACTTAAACTTCGCGGCTTGCACACCCGCTTTAAATCACAAAAAATACGCTCCACGCAATGCTCATGAAAATCTTGATGCTCGCGAAATGAAATCAAGTAGCGTAACAAATTCTCTTGCACAATTTTATTGCCACTATAGCGAATAAAAACACTCGCCCAATCAGGCTGACCAGTGACGGGACAATTGGTTTTGAGCAAATGACTAACTAAAGTTTCATCGACTAACTCAGCAGACACTGTTAATAAATCAGGTGCAGGATGGTAAGTATCCACAATCACATCCAAATCATCCAAATTAATTGCAAAGGGCTGTGCAATTTCAGCCAAATAATTACCGTTACACACAGGAAAGATCTTTACACTCACAGGCGCTTTAGCTGCTTGAGATAAATCTCGCTCCAGTATTACACGCACCTCATCTATACTCTTAAAGCGAGTTTGGTTCAATGAATTGAGATACAACTTGAATGATTTGGACTCAATAATACATTCGCTATCACAGGGAATCCTGAATTCAGCCACCGCAACAATTGGCTTTCCGCATTCATTCAACCACGACAATTCATAACCAGTCCAAACATCAACCCCAACGAACGGCAAGTCACCATCAATACCCAGCTGCTTGCGCGATTCCGCTCGCGCAATAGAAAACAACAACTGCGGAGCATACTCGGAAATGTATTCTGTTTGCTGCCCTAGCGGATTATGGCTCATCACTATTCCCCTACATCAAGCGCGCAAACGCTTCCCGGTTTTTAATAAATGCATGGCAATCACAAAAAGAATTGCCACAAATGCCGTTAACCCAACCAGCGCCATGCCTATATGCAAATCACTAATCCCCAACATGCCATAACGAAACGCATTCACCATATGCAGAATCGGATTAAGTACAGACACCTGCTGCCAAAACTCCGGCAACAAATGAATCGAATAAAACACACCACCAAAATAAGTTAACGGAGTCAGAACAAACGTGGGGATAATTGAAACATCATCAAATGTATTGGCATAAATAGCATTGATAAAACCAGCAATAGAAAACAATACAGAGGTCATAAACACAATAAACAAGGTAGTAAACCAATGATGGATATGCAGGTCAGTAAAAAATAATGACATTGCCGTCACTATCAACCCCACCGCAACGCCACGCGCCACTCCCCCCATCACATAACCCAGTAAAATAATGTAGTTGGGCGTGGGCGATACCAACAGCTCCTCCACACTGCGCTGAAATTTTGCGCTAAAAAAAGATGAGGATACATTGGCGTAGGCATTGGTGATTACCGCCATCATAATCAAGCCGGGTGCAACAAATTCGATATAGCTAAACCCACCCATATCACCTATACGGCTGCCAATTAATTTACCAAATATCACAAAATATAAAATCATTGTAATTGCAGGCGGCAAGAGTGTTTGAATCCAGATACGAGTAAATCGCTTGATCTCTTTGCGCAAAATAGTCAGGAAGGCAATCCACTGTTCACTAGCATTCATGGCTGAACCTCATTTTTATTGGCATTAACCATAGCAACAAACAACTCTTCCAGACGGTTCGCCTTATTGCGCATACTGACAATTTCTATTTGTTGGGCACTCAACTGCGCAAACACGCCATTAAGTGATTGCCCCTTCTCCACTTCAATTTCAAATGAATGCTCGTCAATCTGCGCCACCTGATGACCATTTAGCACTGGCAGCCCCTGCAAGCTGCCTTTAATATCAAAGATAAAAACCTCTTTATTCAACTGTTGCAACAAATTTTTAATACTGGTGTTTTGCACAATAGTCCCGCGATCAATAATCGCAATGTTTCGACACAGACTTTCCGCCTCCTCCAAATAATGTGTAGTCAGTATAATAGTGGTGCCCGCCGCATTTATTTCGCGCAGGAAATCCCACATCGAGCGACGCAACTCAATATCAACCCCAGCTGTAGGCTCATCCAGAATTAACAATTTTGGCTCATGCACCAATGCGCGGGCAATCATCAGCCGCCGCTTCATACCGCCCGACAACATACGCGCCGGTGTTTGACGCTTATCCCATAAACTCAGTTGCTTCAAATATTTTTCAGTCTGTACCAGCGCTTGCTTGCGCACCAAACCATAGTAGCCCGCCTGCTGCAAAACTATGTCTTCCACCTTTTCAAACATACTGAAATTAAATTCTTGCGGAACAACGCCCAAGGATTTTTTGGCGCCAGAAAAATCGGTATCGATATTTCTACCAAACACCTCCACGCTACCCGACGTTTTTCGTACCAGTGAGCTGATAATGCCAATGGTCGTGGATTTGCCAGCGCCATTTGGCCCAAGCATGGCAAAAAAATCACCCGGCATCACATCCAAGCTAATACCTTTTAAGGCCTCAAATTTTTCACTGTAGGTTTTGCGCAAATCCCGGATGGAAAGTGCAGGAATAGAGTCTGCCGGAGTCATAGCCCCTCGCCGAAATCAATAGAAGTTAATTGCAATTGAGCAAACATGAAAAAAGCAAGAAGGATAGAGTAAAGCATACACAAAACCCATACAGATTTTTGTAATACTTTAATCAGAAAATTTGATAGTGAAGCTTTAATTCGATAATGAATTTTTAGATTGGAGCGGGAAACGAGACTCGAACTCGCGACCCTAACCTTGGCAAGGTTATGCTCTACCAACTGAGCTATTCCCGCTATATGTGGCGTCCCCTAGGGGACTCGAACCCCTGTTACCGCCGTGAAAGGGCGGTGTCCTAGGCCACTAGACGAAGGGGACATTTTGACTGCTGCCTAGTGTGACAACAATAAAACTCGCTTCACTAAGGTACTGCTTTTAACCTAAATACTAACTTCTCAAGGAGAAGTTGGAGCGGGAAACGAGACTCGAACTCGCGACCCTAACCTTGGCAAGGTTATGCTCTACCAACTGAGCTATTCCCGCTTTGTGGCGTCCCCTAGGGGACTCGAACCCCTGTTACCGCCGTGAAAGGGCGGTGTCCTAGGCCACTAGACGAAGGGGACCCCGGACCTTTTGACCTTTAGCTAACTTTTTCAAGTTGACGTCTGCGTCAGAAGTGGGGCGCATTCTAGGGATCGATCCCCTCAGTGTCAACACTTTTAATTCTTTTTTTATCGGAATGGAAACAAGCACTTAGCACGCGTCCTACTCCTATACCGCACAAATTCTGACGCCATTTTTTTCGGTGCTATAATTAAAGCAATAATTCGCCCGTTGTTTAACCGAAAAGGCTTATAAAACACCATGTCTGCCTATGTTATCGCCGCTATTTTTCTGATGCTTATCCTTCTGGCAGGCTACTTATTTCTCTCTCATTCGATCGAAAAACGCAAAGTCCAGCGACAACGCCTCGTCACTGCCTTGCGCGCGAGACGCAATTCTTTCCGCGATCTGGCAACTGGCTTTCCTGCTGGTTTTCTATCCAATGACCTGACTGCACTACTCTATCGCGCCCTGATTGAATGTTGTGAACAATTGACTGTACTAGAGCCTAGGGATCACACCCACAGCGAGCAACTGACGCTCTACTCCAACCTCTTATCCTCTATAAAAGAAAACACTCAACAAATGCGCGTGCGCCTGGATAGCCCCCAGCAAATCAAAGAGGCCCATGGACTCCTGCAAGAGCTCTATAAATTTGTTATGCAACAATCAGCACTTAAGCAAATTAATCAAGTACAAACTGACGCTTACACAGATCAAATTAATCGTATGCTGCTGCAAATGAGTGTGGATGGTCATGTATTCAACGCGCGCCAAGCGCAACAAGCGGGCAAACTAAAGCTGGCAATCCATTTTTATTCGCTAGGGCGCAAAGCACTGGCGGCCGAAAATGCCAGCCACACATTTGATAAACAAATTGCACAATTGGATGGGGTTGTCGCCAAGCTACAGGAAAAAATCGACAGCACTAGCGAAAAACCTCCCACAACAGATGCAGAAACGACAACAGGAAAAACTGCTACGCCGGACAGCAATAAAGAATGGAAGCAGTTTGATGAGGAAAATGCGAAATGGAAAAAGAAACAAATTTATGACTAAACAAGCACAAAAATAATTCCAGACGTAACTGAAAAAAAAGGGGGAGCCAAATACTCACCCCCTCATGAAATCACCAGTCATAATTATAAACACGAACTTGTAGCAGGTTTCAGAGCAGTTATTTTTCCCCCTCCCATTTCTGCCACAAATAAATTGCCATTATGTTCTGTCACAAATAATGGATCATTAAACCCGCCGACCAATACATTTTGCGATACAACTGTCAAGCCATCGGCGGATAACTGAACTTTGATAATATCATCCCCGAGCGAATAGCGTACCAGTAACAAATTATGATCTAGCGCCGGACAGACACCCGAGGTCTTATATTCGGTAATTCCATCCGCTGAAGCGTTTTTGCTTAACTCAAGTAATGGCGGCTGATAATTTGCCAAAGGAGCTACACCTTGAACACTTCCATTTTTAAATACACATTCCGCACGTGAAGGATTCGGATGACCAAAATATTTACCTGGCAAAATACGTAGCAACAAATCCACTTGCGCCCCTGGATTATTTCCACCCTCAGCAACCAACGCAGGATTGGATACCCCTCGACAACTTGGCGTCGGAGAGGGAGGAAACGCACCAATTACTCCAAGCCCGTTATCTGTCGCATACATAGATCCATTAGAGTGGAATACAAAATCATAGCTATTGCGCAGCCCAGTAGCATAAGTTGCAACATCACAGGGTGCTGGCCCATAAATATCAGCGTTATTTGCACAACTACCGTCAAAATTTTCTGCAAACACATCTGCCACGACAATAGCTGAAGACAAAGGTTGCTCTTCCCTATCTCCAAATTCTGTCGGCACGGCCACAGGCGCACCGCCTCCGGTGTTGCCTCCGATCGACATGTATAAGCGATTATCGGGACCAAAGTGCAAGCTATTTACTGCATGATTAGCAATAGCGCGTGGTAAACCGGTAATTATTTGTTGCACTTGATTAAAGCCCGGACCGGACAGCCGGGTGATATTACTAGAGTTAGCCACACCTGAATCAATCGAAGGGCTTGATGAGCTAAGCCACAAGGAATATTTTGTGTTATCGAGTAAATCGTCCTGTCGTACGGTAATACCCAGCGTTAATCTTGCCCCCAAAGCATTAACAAGACTATTAATAATCTGATCTTCAATAACATTTAAATTCGAGTCATAAGTCAATGCGTGAATTGTGCCAAATAGTTCTGTGACATAAAGCTTACCATCAGGAGCCCAGGCCATGCTGGTGGGAAAGGCAACCGGATGAGAAACGCGGGAGAACTGAATCGGTAAATCAGCCGATCCAGATTCAACTGCCTCAATGCGAAAGTAATCAAACGCATAAGTTATCGGTGCGGCAGCATTTCGATGCGTGGTCATCACGCCAGCAAAACTACGCGTACCGATGACCGGATCTATACCTGCCGCGTCAAAGCTAAACATCTCCGGTTCTACCGCATAGTTAGCCACCTGAGTGCGCGCACCACCATTCACGGTGAAAGCTGCAATCACCATTCCCGTTGAAGGATTTGCAATCAATTCCAACAACAGTTTACTACTGCTCAAATTGCCTACCGTTTTTGTAGTGGACTTCACCGCTACACCATTACGCTCATACAGCACCTCGATTACCGGATTGGTTGGGTAGGATGAATACACAATTTTTATATAATTATTTTCATCCGTACCGAACCATAAGCCAGCTTGCTCATACTTACCTGTACCCGTTGGGGGATTAACTAGCAGCGTGGAAATTTTTGCTATTTGATTAGGCCCCGCAAATCCGACCCCAACCGCATTGACCTGATTATTGTTCGCAAGGTGCATGATTCCATTAGTCGTATTAAGCCGCAGCAAACCATCACCAAAGGAAGTCTCTATATTGAGCGGAACATAGGCGGCAGTGTTGGTGGAAGGCATTACATAAGTAAAACCTGTTCCCTTACCCGATTTATCATTCAAGTGTCCCGCATCGGCGTTAAAGTCCAACACATACGGCAAGGTAACCCGAATCTCTGAACAAATTACCGGAGCGCAAGCATCACTATCGCCACCGTCAACAACCATCGATAAAGGCACCACGGTTGATTCCAGGATACTGCTGGTAATTGTCAAAGCACCTGTGTATTTCCCGGAAGACAAACCTGCCGGATCCAATCTAACCGCTAAACTTTCTGGTGCGGTTCCCGTAGCTGGCGAAGCGCTAGCCCAGGGGACATTACTGGAAATTAAATAATCCGGACTCATTCCATCTGCATAAGCGTTCAACCCCAACAGCAAATTTACATCTACTGGAGGGCTGCCTATATCTACTGTGGAAGACACTTGTGCGGGCGTAACCGCGAATTCAGGAGTGGTGAGCTGGTTGGTAATTCTAAATTGCCCGCTCAACACGGCCGTGGTTGCATCGGCTTTGGTGATTAGCGCGTAAATAACATGGCTGCCATCTGCACGCGCGGTTGTATCAAAAGGCAGCGCCGATCCGTTAGTCGCGGTACCAGCAAAATCAAATGGCAAAAGGCCTTCTGTTTTATCCGGCGTACCACCCGGTAGCCGATCAAGAAAAAATTCTACCCGGCTTATATTTTGCTCCGGCTTAACATGGATATAAGCATTGGACTTTAATACCGCTCCCTCCAGCGGCACTGCGTTATTGCGATTAGCGAGCGAACTTACCTTTAATTCAAACCCTGATGAACTGCTCGCCTCGGTATACGACAAGCTAACAGGAATTACCAACGAGCGACTACCTGTTACAAGAATGTCTGCCGTATGAACCCCGGTAGCCAAGCCAGCAACGTCTACATTAACCGTTAACGAGGCTGGCGTTGTTCCTGTATCCGCAGTGAGATGCACCCAGGGTTGGGTCGCGCTTACTGAAAAATTCTGTACGGCAGTACCCGCTGCCAGCGATAGTGTCGACGACGACTGAGTTGCGGGTTTGGCAATAGTAAAATTCAAACTCGGCGGCGTAGCCAATAAGGGAGCATCTACGATATCAAAATGACTGGAAACTATTGCCAGGCTATTGTCGAGGTAGGTGATTTCGGCAGTCAGATTATGCGCACCGAGCGCAAGCCCCACTACAGACAAAGGTATCGCGTTGCCGTTACTGGCCGACCCCATCAAATCAAATGGAGCACCAGCCTCGATACGTGTCGGACTCCCCAACATAGCGGGATTATCCAAAAAAAATCGCACTTGCTTTACATCATTTTCAGGCAACAAAAAAATATACGCTGCCGCACTAAGTTGTTGTCCCTCTAGCGCTACAGGCGAACCACGATTCGCGTTCGCAGAAACCATCAGCTTATAGCTGCTTGCGTCAGGGCCTACAGTGAAAGTGACGGGAATTTTTAATGTTGGTGCACCCGGACTGGTTGCGATAATTTCAGCTGAGTAAGACCCGGGAATCAAACCACTACTGCTCAAGGTAACACCAGCAGTCAGTGGCGACACGCCAGTTGCTGGAGAAAGACTTAACCAGGGCTGATTACTGGATAATTCAATTGCTTGGGTACTCCCGGATAACTGTATATTCAAGGTGCGATTGATCTGCGTTGCGCCCCTTACCGACTCATTAAACGCGAGCGGCGATGCTTGTAATATTGGTGTTAGGTTATCGACCGTAACCTGCGCACTTAACAAAATTGTCCGATCATCGGTTAACACCAACTGCGCAGTAAACGAGTGCTCCCCCTCTGACAATAATTGTGTATTGTAAAGTTTTGATCCTCCGTTAGTTGCCGTTCCGGCCATATCCCAAGGGGCAAGCTTTTCTGTTAGTTGCAATTTATTGTCAATAAAAAACTGGACACTCTTTATACCGGGATTAATATCAACAAATACTGCAATATTTCCTTTTACCACCGCTGTATTCAATGTTTGTGCACCCGCCCTATCAGAACGCACTGAATAAACCAGTTCAAATGCAAAAATTTTCGACACTCCCATCAAAAAAATTGCAGCAGTAAACAGAAAGACTTTAATCATTCGATAAACTGCATGAAATGAAATGTCCATTTTATTACCTCAACATTTAAATGTTTTGCTAATCCCTACCAAAAAATTCGCCGTTGCATTGTAAATTTTCAACACACTTAGGATAATTTTTAAGTAAAAAGACATCTACTCACTCTAAAAAATTAAAGTGAGGTTGGGAACTTTTTAGCCATCACTAAAAGCCTAGTATGAAAATATTTTTGGGCGCGTAAAAAATGAAAGTCGCGTAAAAACACTTTGGAATTAAGCAGTTTTCTGAAAGAATATTTAATCAAAAGGTAATTGCTATTTAATAGCTGTGAATCAAAACAACAGAACAATATTCAAGGACGGTAGCTACTCTGCAAAACAGAGAATGTATCAGCTAAGTGTTATCGGCTATAACAGGTTATCTACTCATCATGAGGCGCACTATGAGCAATCCGCGAAGAGACATCACTTTACGCTTCCTGGCCGAGCCGCAAGACATTAACTTCGGAGGAAAAGTTCACGGTGGAGCAGTAATGAAGTGGATTGGCCTGGCAGCCTACGCCTGTGCTGCGGGCTGGAGCAGCCGCTACTGCGTAACGGCCTATGCGGGTGGAATTCGGTTTGTATCGCCGATCCATGTGGGCAATCTGGTGGAGGTTGCGGCCAAAATTATCTACACCGGCACCTCTTCCATACATATCGCGATTGAAGTAAACGCCTGCGATCCAAAATCGCTGAACCGCCGGCTAACCCTCACTGCATAGTCATCATGGTTGCCGTTGATAAATCCGGCCAACCGGTACAAGTTCCAACCTGGGTGCCGCAAACCGAGGAAGACAAACAACATGCCACCGCCATCAAGCTGATGGAAATGCGCAAAAAAAATTGGCGATGAAATGCAAATTTTTGTTTAATGGCAAACTCAAAAACACCGGATCCTATTTATGACCCAGGCAGCACAAACCACTAAAAGCAAACAACGAAAAGACGCACGCGATCTGCGCGCCGAGGCGTTAAAGATCGTAAACACGATTAAAACCGAAGGCCAAACGCCAGTGGAAACCAAAGCCATTGCCAACGGTATCCAACGCGGGATGGAAATGTTCTTACGCCAGCAAAGTGAAAAATCCCGCGAGTTGGATAAGCGCACAAAAAAAGTTAAGCAACTGGCCAATCAATTAGCGCAACAACAAAACAGCGATACAAATTCAGAGGAAGTAGACGCGGTAGCAACAAACTCATCCGCACTGCCATGGATATTATTGGGGATTTCCTGGGTGTTGTTTTTAGCTGTGCAGGGAATTCAGTTATGGGGCTGATCAAACAGCCCCAGGCTACTGCGGCGCCATCAACACGCCGTAATAAATAACCGAGGGATAGGCGATAATCACTGCCCAGGTGACGACAAGGTCTATTCGGTACGCTAGTTGCTGGAGACCTTTCTTGGTTAATAGCACCACCATCACACTGCTGAACAAGCCAATGCCGACAATCACAAAGGAAGCTACCTGAATCAAATCCGACAATGTAAATACATCGGTTGATGGCAAGGATAAATCCACCGTGTATTTGTTACCCACGCAGGCAAAGAGCGCGGACATAATCAGCCCCACCCGGCTTTCAAACATGGTTTCGTTAAAGAAATACAACAGTGAGATAATCACGTAAGCGACGAAAAAGCCTAAAAAGTAAGTCCAGAAAATCCGGTTACCGTGGCGCTCAATAGGAATAACAATCGACATTCTTGGATATATGCCTTTAGCACCACTTTGTATGCCGAAATTCGTGGGGTACTTATAATCAAACGCACGAATTTCAATAGGCATTAGACTCCAGCCTGAAAGGGTTAAATTATCGCTGAGCAGGCTGTTTTTCATATCGGGAACAAATTTTATTTTGGCGGAGTCCAGTTCAACGCTTTCAATATTGATGGTTACATTTTGCTGATCAAATGGAAAATATTTTATGTCCCAATCCTGATTGATATCAGCCACAAACTTGGTCATGGTGTGGATGGTGCCATCATCATTTTGGATAGTGAAATTTTCGGTATCAATAATGGACCAGCTGCGCGCATTGGTAATTTCGATTTTGTTGTAAAACTTGTAGTCCTCGGGCAGGAGTTTTGGATCATAGGTGGACCAGATCCAGGCAGAGATGGTGAATTTTTTATCCGGGATATCCAGCGCATACAATGAAGTTACATAAACCCCGACCGGGATTTCAATACGGTTTTTACCCTCGTAAACGATTTCTTCCGCACGAGCCGCAAACGCCAGCAGCAACAAAACACAAGCAATAAACTTCCCAATAATGTGTGTGTGAATCCGCATGTTTTATACCAGTATCATTTTTTTGTTGATTTCCAGTGCCATGGCATCCTGCTGCAACTCCGTTTTCAGTACTTTTATATAGTCAATTACTTCGTTGGCAAAGCGATTCAGGTCATCTTCCGTGGTGTAGGAAACCACCAGATGCACCACCTCGTTGACTATACCCGAGCTATCGCTATTCCATACACCCTTTGCTTGCGATGAGGTAGCACCACCAAATTTTTCGCCCAGAAAAACCATAGTACGGTTAACGTAGAGGGTGGAATCAAACGGCTGATCGATATTGATTGTAGTCGGAATAAATATGCAGATTTGATGCACCCGTTCAATTCGCTCCACAATTTCATTAATCACTTTTGTGGCAGGCTCTGGAATGGTAAATGCAGTACCACTAACAACGGGCAAATTCCCAATATAGGGGATTTCAAAATCCAGGTTGGCGTTAAGTTCCAAATTCTCATTGACCCGATCCAGAATAGTATAGAGCGTGGTTTGATCCTGACGCACATGACGCTGGATACTTTTAACCACGGTCGCCGTTTTTTCACCCGCAGTGTCACTATTGGGTACCATAACGACAATCGCCTTGGTGTAGCGAAACAAAGGCTCAAGATAAATATCAATAAACTTGTCAACATCTCCGGTAATGGCAGTCTGCATTACAATATTGGCATATTGGTTGAGAATCTTGGTCATCAACAGCGAGGACTCTGCTTCTTGCGGGACATCACCCAAATCAAAATCATTCCAGATATCAAAACCATTGGCGTGTTTATACAGACGAGTTCCCTCATCAAAACCAAAACGGCTACTCATGTGATGCTGATCAGGATATTCCATGTATACAGTTTTTTTATCGCTGCCCGCTTTTACCAGATTCGCCGCAAAATAATTCCCAATAGTGGTAGCACCGCAACCTGGCTCTACACTCACCACCAGAATAAATTTGGGCATGTAACGCTCAAGCGCAATATTGAGATCGGTTAATTCGGTATTCTTTTGCTTGATTTCATTAATCAGGTTGCGGTTCTGCTGGAAGGTTTCACTGATTCTAAAGAACCACGGCTTCCAGGCTGCCGGAATTAAATGATTGGGGGCGCTTTTATCTTCACCCTGTTTTGAAATATGGCGCACGAGCGATGCCGCTGGATAAATAAATTCGCGATAGGTAATTTTTTTAATCGCATACAACAAAATGCCTAATGAGGCCAACAAAACAATAAACACTATGCCGATAGACGAAAAAATGCGCGTGATAAACAGCGGTTTCTTTTCAATATAAATCACTTGCCAGGGCGCATTTTTTAGTTGGTAGCAAATGTATTGGTAGCCCTGGCTGAGTTGTACCAATTTCAGGTCAAGGCAGGCGGCATTAATATCAGCTGCCACAACGCCTTCTGGCAGGGTATCGTTAAATTGGGAGGAATCAGTGAGTTTTAAACTGGAATGTGCTAGCAACTGGCCGCTTGCGTTTACAATTGCCAGCGCCCCCAACCCGGGCCGAAATTCTTTTACGTAATTACCCAGTTCTTCCAAGGTAAAATCCAGCGCAACAGTGCCCAGGAATTCCTGCTGGCGATAGACAGGTTTGGCAGCAGTAACCATTATTCCCTTGCCCGCTTCATCCAGATATACCGATGTCCAGAAGGTGCCTTTATCCGGGTTAACCTCTGGAACACCCAGGGTAAAAAATTCTTTTTGATACAATTTTTCGGTAAAGCGAAACTCAGAAGAAGGTACCCAGGGATAAATATTGATGAATTTATTTTTTGAGGTGTAGTACACCCAGGCGGCATTGGGAACGCTATCGCGGGTGGATTTAAAAGAACTATTCAGGCTGAACGCCATTTCAATTTCGTTTTTTAAATCCAGATTAAAGCTTGTCGAACCTTCACTTTTCACATCGCGGTTAAAGCGTGCTATATCGCCTTCACCGGTTAAATTGCCGGTATCCAGAGTTGTATATGGCGCGGGAATATTATCCAGCCCATAGCCGCCCGCTGCCGTTACCGCCAGGTTTTTCAAATAGCTGCTGGATGAAATGCGCGGATCCTGGAAAAAATCCTGGGCGTTGGTTTGCATCATATCCAACAGCACAGTCACGCGAACCAACAGGTTATCTATCGCCACTGATTCCGTTTTGAACTGGTCAATCAGCTGGGCCTTTTCATGCTTGTCTTCACTGATGGTTTGAATAGCAATCAGCAATGCCGACACCAGCAGCACAGCAAAAAACGTGTACAGCATGATTGTGTTGTAACGGGCGGTAAACTGCCGCGCCTCGAATTTTTCCATAACTGCTTATCTCGTTATTTATGATTATGGTGGTAACAGAGCAACATTAGCCTGCACCAAACTTGTGCCACAAACAGCGCCTATTCAGGTAATGCCTTTTTACTCAATGCCTGTTTATTTAATGCATTGGACAAAGCAAACGCGGCAACTAACGTTAATAACCCGGCGACCGAAATATAATAACCAACAAACGGTAGGCCATAGTGTGTGCCCAGCCAACTCGCAATGGCCGGGGTTAAGGACGCACCGATAATCCCCGCCAGATTAAAACTGAGCGATGCGCCAGTGTAACGCACTTCCGTCGGGTAAATTTCAGCAAGCGCTGTGCCGAGTGGGCCATAGGTTAACCCCATCACCCCAAAGCCTATCGCCAGGGTAATTAACACCCCTATGCCCGACCCGGAATTTAGCAGGGTTGAAAAACACAAACCAAATAATAAAACCGCTACGCCAGAAAGCATTAACATCGCACGGCACCCGATCCGGTCGGCAATATGTGCCGACAAACAAATGGTAAGCGCGAGTGCAAACACGGCATACAATTGCAGGATTAAAAACTCCTCGCGGGCATAACCCAATTTGCTGGTTCCCCAACCCAACGAAAATACCGTGGTGAGATAAAACACAACAAAGGCGGCTATCGCCAAAAATGCGCCCAGAAACATCACGCCTGTGTGCTGCGTACATACCGTCAGCATGGGCACAGGCACACGCTTTTCCGTTTTGATCGCCTCTTTAAAGGCAGGTGTTTCTTCCAGGCTCAAGCGCACATACAAACCGACAATCACCAGTAGCGCACTCGCCACAAATGGAATGCGCCAGCCCCAGCTGAAAAAATCTGCATCATTTAAATTATGCGTTAACAACAAAAACACACCGGTGGAGCAGAAAAAACCAATGGGCGCTCCCAACTGCGGAAACATGCCATACCAAGCACGCTTCTTCTCCGGCGCATTCTCAATCGCCAACAACACCGCCCCACCCCACTCACCACCCAAACCTATGCCCTGACCAAAGCGACAAAGGCATAACAAAATCGTCGCGGCTATGCCGATGGTTTCATAAGTCGGCAACAAGCCAATGCACACAGTGGACACACCCATGGTCATCAACGCCGCCACCAGGGTCGCCTTGCGCCCGATCCGATCCCCATAATGCCCAAACAACGCCGATCCCAAAGGTCGCGCAAAAAACGCCAGGGCAAAGGTCGCCAGCGATTGCAAAGTCGCCGTGGTTGCATCACCCGCCGGAAAAAATAGCGTGGGAAATACCAGCACAGCAGCGGTGGCATAAATATAAAAATCGAAAAATTCAATGGTGGTGCCGATCAGGCTGGCAAAAAGAACGCGGAACGGGGTATTGGCGGTTTGCATGGAAGCTCGCTAGGTTATTTTTGTTGTGAGGGTTTGGGTGTTGGGGTATGGAGGGCGGCATTATATAGACAGGCTAGGAGTATGCGGATGGGTAATCTGTATTAGCGGCTGCTTTTTCGCAAATGATTACTATGTAAGTTAGAACCATCCAGCTGTCCTGTGTCCATGGACACAGGACAGCTAACAACATATTCATCAATAAATTATTAAAGCCAAACTACCTTGAGTGACAACAATCAACTCATTATTTGACAGTAATAATCCCTTCCAATAACCTGCCTGCGCAACGGCAAAATCTGCTGTCGAATTCACCAACCATTAAATGCACCATCCCCCCTGCTGCTTAATCAAGGATTGATTTATGTATATTTTAGGATACACTCAGCATGTATAACATCCTCACCACAGAACAATTCGATACTTGGCTTAACAGCCTCCGGGATCGCAAAGCCAAAAGTCTGGTGCAAGTCAGAATCGACCGAATGGAAGATGGCAACTTTGGTGATTGTCAGTCTGTAGGTAGTGGAGTTTCTGAACTGCGCATCCATTACGGAGCAGGCTACAGAGTTTATTTCAAACGATCTGGATTAGAGATTGTTGTACTACTGGTTGGTGGCGACAAATCCACACAACCCAAAGATATTAAAACTGCTATCACCTTAGCAAACGAATTGGGGTTATGACATGGCCACATCAAAATTACGCAAATGGGACTCCGCCGAACATTTAAAATCTGAAGAAGACATTGCCCTTTATTTAGAAGCTTGTTTTGAAGAAGCTGGCGATGATGCCGCGTTTATCGCCAAAGCATTAGGCAATGTCGCCAAAGCCAGAGGCATGACCCAATTAGCTAAAGATTGCGACTTGGGCCGCGAGAGTCTTTATAAAGCTTTATCCGGTGAAGGCAATCCCAGCTTTGCAACAATTCTTAAAGTGCTGAAAGCATTGAATATGCAGTTGCATGTTAGTAGAGCTGACTCGTGATATTTGAGGGCTTTTTAAAATTGTTGAGTATTGCAGTTCAACTTAAAGCTCAGTTCATCTTCACCCGCGTTGACAAGTAATTCACTTTTTCAATTCTGCCGGCGTAATCTGTGCCGATAGTAATACATGAATTGGTACCAGACTTTTTGTTCCTTTCAACACAGCGGTCCATATGGGGAGCATGGCCATAAAATATCCCCTCAACCACAACCATCTCCCCCCTTAAAGCCAACGCCGTCTCCTCAGTGATTCCCAACGCTTTTTGATTTACATCTACCCAAAAACCACTTTGTGGATTGTAGTAATCAAAGCTTTCACTATCGACGAAAATCACATTCGACTCGAACTCTAAATTCACAACACCAATAACACGTACTATTTTGCCATTAAGTTTTTCAGGGTTAGACAATAGGTAATGCATTGAAACAGGAATAGCCTCTTTATTGTACTTTCCGAATTCGGCGGCAAATGCAGAAGCGTTAAACAGGACAGCAAACAGCAGCAGCGTTAAAATTGCTCTCATATTTTGAATTACCCAAGAAGACAAATAGTCTGGATTATAACCAATGCCGCCAGACGCACCACCTGATTCCAGATTGACAGTAAAAAAAAAACCTTCTACTAACCTGCCCGCGCAGCGGCAAAATCCGCTGCCGGAATTCTCAACCCATCCTCTAAATCGGCACAAGGCGCGTGTTCCTGCGCAGCTCTGTCTCCTCGCACAGCTACGCCTACGTTATGGAGGCTGAGCGGGGCCGCCTTCGGGCTGGCCGGAGTAGTCTTGACCGGTGTTGAGAACCTTGTTCAGTCCGCGCCCATGATTCTCAACTCATAGTGGCGGCTTCCCAATCAAGACTGTGATGCTGTGTTATGGATAATATTACCCACCTGGTGCCCGCCACCAAATCCCAATGCGTGATCAAACTCGCCCCCTTCCAATACAACTACTACCAACAAAGCTGCATAGAAATCCACTCACCTGAAGGTGAATATCTGGAAATCATCGGCTACGAAATTCAAAAGCAAACACAAGAAGAGCAAACCACTCAACTGCAAGAGCAGATTGTTTTGCTGCAATCACTTTGCGAGAAAATTACTCAAGAGGTGGAATTGCCTGCACAGGCAATTGCAGGATTGGGGGATTTGTTGTTTCGGGTTAGGGGGATTATTGATAAGCAGAATTGATGAAATTGAGGCGGCTTTTTGGCCGCCTCTTTACTCTCACTTTATTCACTTATTTTTTCTAACAACGCATCAGTTGCCTGCAATAACTCCGCGAGAAGTTTTTCATCAATATCCAGATAGCCTTCATACTCAGCCAGATCTCTACGTTCATGGCAGAGCGCAAAAATGCGCACTTGGGTTTTGCTTACAGTCACAGTATGTGCCAAGCACTGAAATACCAGATAGCGTTTATCTGATCGATACCCCTTTTGGCGCAAAGCATATAACGCGAGTGCATGCGCAGAGTTGTAAGCTAAATCAAAACGACTAGCAAAACTTAATGCGGAATTGTGGGCATCTTTCAGACGGTCAACCGCACTGCGCAATAAGCCAGCCGATTCATTGGCATCGAGTGGTTCGGCCTTTAAGCCTCCCGTGCGAACTAAATTTTCCAGTTGTTCAATCATGCATGCCTCCTTTCATTTTTTATTTAAACCTTATGCAATACTTTCATCCCATAGCGGAATACGAGCCTGCTCCATCACTCGCTGCAAGAAATGGTTTCCGGCCTTAAGCTTGGCCTTAAAATCTTGCACAGTATAAAGCGTTGGATTTATGGTTCGCCCCAGTATTTCTTCAGCTGGCACGAGCAATTCCATAACCAGGGTATAACTTAAGTCATCGCCTACTAACATCAGGTCTATGTCGCTACTTGCAGTAGCCTCACCTTTCGCAATAGAACCATAAATAAACCCCTGTGTTATCTGCGATGCCAACGGCGCCAATGCAACCTTGAGCGTATCGCCAATACCAAAGGTTTTGCGAACTATGGCCGCTAGATCGGCGTAAATAGGGCAGCTCGGATCTGCCTGGTAATGGCTTTGGTTGCCAATTTGAACACGACTAATTAAACCAGCAGCATGCAACTTTTCCAGTTCACGCATTACCGTACCTTTACCAAGTCCAGCCCAGCGTACAATCTCATTGGCAAAGAAACTCTGGTCAGGTTTGGTAAATAACAAACCCAGCACTTTTTGCTGGGTTTTACTGAAAAGGGCGTCGCCCAAACCTAGGGTTTTTAGGGTATTCATAGCAACAAAACTCAAAAGTCCCAATTTGGGTATGATAAGTCCCTTTTTGGGAACCTTCAACCCCATCAGCTATTACAGCCAACCCCACCCCATAGACCTATCACCAACAAAGCTGCGTAGAAATCCATTCACCTGAGGGTGGATATCTGGAAAGCATCGACTACGCCATTCAAAAGCAAATAAAAAATGAGCAAACCACTCAACTGCAGAGCAGATTGTTTTACTGCAATCACTTTGCGAGAAAATTACTCAAGACGTGGAATTGCCTGCGCAGGCAATTGCGGTGTTGGGGGATTTGTTATTTCGGGTTAAGGGGATCTTGGAGAGGTAGATTAGATAAAAGTAAGGCGGCTTTTTGAGCCGCCCTACTTTTAAAAAGCAGTGCTATTTAACCACACATTAGTCTTTCAAATTTGAAAGACTAACTAGCGACCATTATCAACGCTCCTTACCTAAATGAAATATAAGATGACGCTATTGCAGTGCCTAACGGGGGAGTCGCACTACAAGAACTCACCTTATAATATTCAAATTTATAACTATAGTATGTTTTAGCCATCCAACCTGCGCTGAGAACAGCAGCAGCAGATCCGCAACTGAACAAATTGCGAGGTTGATTATTTAGCACCACCCATACCTGCCAGAGACTATTAGCTCCAGCTGAAGCGACATTAATCTTTGCGCAGGTAGAAAATTGTGCGGCTAAAGTGGATGTACAATTTGATCCATCGATATTGAGCACAGCAGGTTTTAGATTATCAACGCCTGCTTTATTCGCTAGCGTTACATAATTAGAAGCCATATTTGTAGTTGCCAAAGCGGCTACAGCAGCATCACTAAAATGTCCATCACAACCTGTACAAGTTGCGCCGATCGTTAACCACGAAATTACATCAGCCACTCGTAATCCAGGGTTTGCACTAAGAGCAGTAGCCCAGGACTGAGCATTGGCCTGCAAATTGAATCCCGTTTCAATAATGGAAATGGGTTTAGCTGCCTCACTTGCTCCCAACGCTTTCCATGATGCAACAAGTGCACTTCCTGCGTCTGCTTGGTTAGGACATCCTCCATAATTGCTAAAAGCATACTCATTGGGCTTAAGTGCCCCATACCATTTAATTCCTTCAGCAACAATATGAGGACATGCGATTGGTGAAAACCCCACTGTATCGGATGTTCCAAATGTGTATGTATAGTCAGACCACAAACGTTCAACATATTTTTTAACTATTGGGCAAGGCCCCTCAGAGCAAAACAAACCCATTTGTTCGCCACCCAAATCAATCATAAGACGCGTTGCAGTGTTTTTTAATACATTGGTAGCAGAATTGCGCGTATTAACAATAAAGTTCCACTCTTTTTGGTATGCAACTTCATCCCATGCAGTTCGAGTAGAAGCATCACCATTGAACCTCAAAAAGACTTTTCTAAAACCTACTTGTACAGCGTAGTTAAGAATGTCAATCAAATTCTGCTTTTGCTGAGGTCTTAAAGCTTGCTGGCTTACATCTGTTACATAACCCCAAGTCCCATCTAAAAAGGGGTTGTAACATGCGTTCGATTCGCAGGAGGCCAAATCTGACATTGTCATGTGTAGCACCAAAACATCAACACCGGAAGCTCTCATATTGAGCATCTGTTGTTGAACTAAATTCGGATTTAGGTGATACAAATAAACAGGGTTTTTAAAATTATGTGCTGGCACGTACCAATTATTATTCCCCGGATCATTATAAGATAAATAAGCCAAAGGCTTCTTACTTGTGTATGTCCCAAAATCATACACATCGTATGAGATCCCAATTCCATTTACCGGATTTGGCCCCGCGTATGACATTAGTGAGCATGAGAAGGCACAAAACAATAAGACCAGCTTAAAAATTGAAAATTTATTTCTAATCATTAAAAAATCTCCATGAAGGTATAAATTCAATCAATCACCACAATGATTTGCCCGCCAAAAGTCCAGAAAATTATGTCGGAACAATCACCTTCATTAAAGCACTTCTGATTTTTATAACCAATACCTTTAAAGGAAAGGCATAGCAATCTATTAACTAAAAAAATTATCCTGATGACAACTAGCTGAAAGGCATCGGCTACGACATTCAACAGCAAACACAAGAAGAACAAACCACTCAACTGCAAGAGCAGATTGTTTTACTGCAATTACTTTGTGAGAAAATTACTCAAGAGGTGGAATTGCCTGCGCAGGCAAGTGCGGGGTTGGGAGATTTTTTTGTTTCGGGCTAGGGGGGATCGTTAATAAGTAACGTAAGGCAGCTTCTAGCCGCCTTTTATTGAAAAATAATATTTTCGCATATGCTAGTCTCCTTGTTTTTTTAGTCCACACATCATCCTAATTGCTCCAAATCCTCTTCAGTTTCTTCTAACTGATAAGAGTCAGGAATAAAGTGCAAATGTGTTTTTTGTAAATACTCTTTTGCGCTATCACGATCTGCAGCATAAGCCAACTGCGTATTAAAGAAGCTTAGTTTTGTTCTTGCATCATTAATGACCTCTGCCCAAGACTTAGCCCAAACTGTAATATTTTCATCATCCCAAACTAACCCGGCTGGTCGATTTTTCTGATTTGCCTCACGCTCAGCGAACTCATCCAAGTCATTTGAAATAGCAATAAATGTCCAGCGAATTTTCACACCACGAAAACGCTCGTCACCCGAAACAGCCATTGCGTATTTTTTTATTTGAGTAAGTACATCGGAGTCAATTTTTTTGGATGGTCGTTTTAATTCAACAACCAAGTAATCAAACTCGCCTGGACGTGGTTGAATGGCTTTCTGCAACATTAAATCTATGCGCAAACTATCTGTATCCAACGATTCAACATCATCTACTTCATCAGCTCTCTTTCCCAGTTTTTCAATATGTTTTTTAAGCACCTCCTCAAGAGTCTCTTCTGATCCAGCTAAAGAAAAATCCTCCTTAAAAAGCCAAGCCTCTCTTTCTAGAATCTTATGGAGCTGATCGCGCTCCAAAAGCTTGTTTTTGGTTTCTTTGTCAAAGAGTAAATTTTCCAATCCAATCAGAAAATTTAATCTATCAGAGACCACTTTTGCAGAACTAATAATAGATGACAATGAAGTTCGGGTAAGCAATTCAGCAAGTTCATCCTGCTGCTGCTTTTTCAACCCCAATACTTCACTTAAAATAACCTGAACAGAATCAGGATTATCTTTTACTGCTTGAGACAGCAACCGAAATGTAAACTTCTTAGCTTTTTGATCAATATTCTCAAATGAAGGTAAATAGCTTTGAACATTCACAGCTAAAATATCAAATACTTGACGCTCAGCTAACTCAACTGGATCCAAGGTCAATTTATCCTCATAAGGATAAATATCTTCCTCTTTCCAACGTTCGATAACTTTTCCTTGATCCTCTAGAACACGCAACCGAAAATGCTGCTTAATTTTACCCTTTGCTACTGCTAAAATTTTCTTAATGTCACCATCCAATTCTTCAAGAATAAGATTGTTATTTTTATCCAATTCTCGAAAGTGATCGGATTTCACATAGGCAGTAAAATTAAATCCTGGGGCTCGCACTTTTCCTGCCGGAAGAACATGAAGCGAAACACCATCTGCATCACAAAGATGCATTTCTCTTTCAGTTTTTATATTCCATTCAATGATAGTTATCGAGACTGGTACGCGATGACCAGGTGAAAGTTCAACATCTCCAAGATGATAATCGGCTCGGTGGACTTGAGCTGCGCCTGGATCAATTTTTTGACCATTGAGTTCCAAACTAACATTTGGATATTCAGTTAGATAGGGAGCAAACAACTTTGCTAGAGCGGTCTCAGAGCTGTCGCTTTTCAAAGAGCGAAAATCAGTCTCAATGTTACTAATGAGTACTTCTGTACCTAGTATGGCATCAGGTATAAACACTGGCTCACTAGCCTCGAAGCTATCTATTGCATTTACGTTGCCAGAAATTGTGTAGCTTGCAATCTGTCCTTGAATGTTTTGATGCGTAGTATTCCAATCAACGCGCTCACCCAATGCAAAAGCTTTAAATCGTCCTTTTCCATTTTTACCGTGTAAAGCACGGCCATTATCACGTGCCTTTAATTTTTTCCACGACTCCCCCAAATTGCCAAAAAAATCCTCTACTTTTGCTGGATCTATCCCGTAACCAAAATCGCGAACACGAATATGCTCGATAGCATTAAGCTCATTCATATCAAGAAAAACCTGAACGCGATTAGAGCCTGCGTCAAAACCATTCCATATCAACTCTGCCAAAGCATCAATTGGCTTGGCAGAAGAAATGGACTTTATAAAATCTTTTTTTGCAGCAACTGGAAGTTTTTTCATCCTGAATTCCTTCGAATATTTATTTGGCTGGAAAAGAACACTAAGCAAGAAAAAAGTGGGCCGCACTAGTATCGTTCAGTTGACAACCATCTACTATCGTACGAATTGGGCGACCGAAAACCAATTACACACTATAACTTATAATTTTAGGTACATAAGTGGGTTGCGACGGTGGCTTTTGAATTTAATACGGGCTTGCGATTTTTCCAAGCGAAAAACCAGAAAAGATTTAATTAATTGGAATCGTCGCACGAATTCGTTGGGCAACGTCGCACAGCTTACTTTCAAACAACAACAAAAACCGCTGATCTTGCGATAAGCGGGTTTTTAATTTGGTGGAGCTACTCGTGCCTCGCCCCAAACCCAGCCAATCATGGGCTTAGCTTATACCATCCCGAGCGCGGGATGCACTCGGCACATCCATGTGCCTCGCCCTGCGGGCAGCTTCGCTGTGCAAAACGACTGTCCTGCCGTTTTGTGAACCGAGACCAAGAACGATCCCATTAACAAAACGCAAATAAACAAAAAGGCCGATATCTTTCGATATCGGCCTTTTTGTTTATTTGGTGGAGCTAAGCGGGATCGAACCGCTGACCTCAACACTGCCAGTGTTGCGCTCTCCCAGCTGAGCTATAGCCCCAAAAAACGGGATACGACTGTGTCGTAAGTGGCGCGCATTCTATGCAGCAGTTGGGGGAGTGTCAAGCAATTTTTACTCCGCCTTGCGCGCCGATTTTGTATGTAAATCAACCAGTTAGTTAAAACCTACGCATCGCTTGAGCGCAACACTGGCAGTGTTGCGCTCTCCTTCTTTATTGTGCGGCGGGTTCTTGTGGGGCTGCGCCCAGTTTGTCGAAGATTTTTTCCAAGTCTTTTTGCTTGTTTTTGCCAAAGCCGCCCAAGGCGTTAATCGCGTGGCGGATGCGGGCGCGGCTCATGTCGGGGCCGATGATCTGCATGGAGTCCACTACCGAGAAGCTGGCGGTGGTGCCGGCAATAGCGACAAAGACTGGGGCCAGGGC
>JAGKXD010000154.1 GCA_021151525.1 Cellvibrionaceae bacterium
GTTTGAATTGTTTAATAAACTATTAAGCTAATGTAAAAACAATGGAGTGAATATGAAACAATTAATTAAACTGCTTGGAATTATTTTAATTAGCTTTGTTCTGCCCGCTGCTGCAAGTGAAGCCAAAAGAATTTTAATTATTGCTTCAAATCTCGAGGACATGGGTGATCTTGAAAAGCATGACGCCAGAAATAATCTGTGGGAGTACGCACCTCCGTATCATATTTTCGTTTCTCATGGCTACGCTGTTGATTTTGCTTCTCCGGCCGGAGGTGTAGTGCCCTTCTCGATGGATCCCATTGGTATTAGCAGTTACACAATAAAATACGAAGGATTTCTTGATCGCGCCAATAGCTCACTGAATCCGAATCAAGTTAACTCAAAGGACTATGTTGCTGTCTTTATAGGTGGAGGATACGGGACGCTATTCGATGTGGCTTCGAATCAAAAGCTCCTTGATATTATGGCGAAAATTTATGAAAGCGGTGGGGTTGTTGGAAGTTGTGGCCACGGAGCGGGCGCTTTTGCTAATGTTAAACTTAAAAATGGCAATTTTTTGGTTCAAGGAAAGCGTGTTGCTGGATTTCCAAACTCTACAGAACGGGAGAAGGATTGGGCTAAGCAGGGAACACTGCTGCCATTTCTCATCGAGGATCAACTTCGGAAAAATGGTGCTTTAATAATAAATAAGGACAACATTGCCGATAAGCGCGATGTAATTATTGACAATCGGATCGTCTCAACGATGTTCCTTCCATCAGCTGCATTGGTGGCAAAAGAAATGCTTATTTTGCTCGAAAGTAGCGGGAAACCAAAAAAGTTAAAATAAGCCAAAAAAGCTTAACAAAGTTATCAAGTGGTTTGTAAAGCGTGTCGAGAGTAAATAGGTGGGATCGCGTAGCGTCCTAGATTGATGGGTTTTTCAACGACATCGTTATGTGAAAAGGAAGGCTATAGTGAAAATTGCTGAATCTGATGATGAGATTTTGGCCTGCTATTGTGTAATGAAGGAGTTGCGCCCGAACATTGAAGAGAAAACATTTCTGGCTGATATTAAATTAATGAAAAGTGAAGGCTATGTTCTTTGCTATCTTGAAATTGAAAGTGAAGTGGTTTCCGTTGGTGGTTTCAGAATATGCATAAATTTGGCAGCTGAGGGAAAAGCTCTCTATGTCTATGATCTTATTACAGCTGAAAAGCAAAGATCTAAAGGTCATGGGGAAAGTTTATTAAATGGTATTTTTGCTTATGCAAAAAATGAAAACTGCAAATGCGTGCATCTGGATTCAAATGTTGTGCGTCACAGAGCGCATAAGTTTTATCTTAAAAACGGCTTTGATATTGTTGCACATCATTTTTTACTTAAATTGCTGTAGCGTCTGTCGATCGTCCATAAAAAATGCTATGGCAAAAAATCGATACCTGCAACATCTCCATTTTTATGTTGATGCATGCCGACGAGACTAAAAGAAGTTTTCGCCACATCAACACCGATTGTTTTATGATTCATGGAAATAGCTACTCTGGTGGTTGTGACATCATCGATAATTAATGCTGGTTCGTGGCTGCGTGTTAAGAGGGGGACATATCATTCGTTATGCAAAAAATGAGAATTGAAAAACTAGTCAATAAAATAGTTCAGGACACTGAAAGCCCTGATGATTACGAAAATTGCTGCGAGGTCATTGGCTCTGAGCTATCAAATGTATTTAATGAAATTTCAATTCATTTGGCTAGCTCTTTCTTAGACGGAAAAACATCATATGATGATGCTGATTTTGCGATGAACAAAGTATGGTCAGCTATGTTGAATTACATAATGGAAAAAGATATTCCTCTAATTGAGCCTTGTTATTCCATATATTGTGCGTTTGATGAAGGGGAGTATGATCATAGGGATGGTAGCGACCCCGTAGAGAAATATACAAAGCCAATCCTTAAACTACTACTGAAAAGAAATGCATAACAGGTAATCGGCCGGTTTGTAAGGTGTGCCGAGAGTAAATGGTGGGGGCGCGTAGCAAGGCTAAAGTTCAAGGTGAACAGCTGCTAACAAAGATTGATTGCAAGTAAGTAAGTCGTTAGGAAGAGTTGGTCAGTTAATTATTAATCAATTGGCTGTGGTTAAATTCAGAGGTTATTGGGTTTTTCTACGGCCTCGTTATGCAATGAAGAGGAATCGATGCAGAAAATTTACGCAACCACATTCCTTGCTGTTATTTTTATAATAGGAATGTCCCTGTATTTTGGTTTTATTAACCAATCTAATATTGCAACAACTGCATTGTCGCTATTCGGTACTTTTTTTGGAGCTACATTTGCTTTTCGATTGAACCAATATAAGGAGAATATTCAGCTAGAGTCAAAGCATAGGGAGGCCATTAATCGAGCACTATTTATATTGATTCGTCAATACAATGCAGTTTTAGAAGTAAACAAAGATTTCAGGAATTACGGTACAGTAATAGAAAAGGCATTCAATATGCCAGCGTTTAAGCCTCCACCATATAGTGATCTCACTCATAACTTTAATGATCTGGAGTTTTTGCTAAGCTCAAAAAATCCTAACATCATTTTTGATCTATCCATTGAACAAGAACGGTTTTATCAAACAATGGAGTCTATAAAAATAAGAAATGAGTTTCATGTTAATGAATTTCAAATTTTGGCAGAAAAAAATAAACTACACGAAAAAAGCCTTACTGTTGCGGAAATGGAGGCTCTATTGGGCGTTCGAGTTTTTAATGCATCTCTGCAAAGCGTCATGCAGGCGGAAGAGAACGTCTTAGAATTTATAGAGAGCTGCCCGAAAATGTTAACTTCGTTAACTGTGCTCGCAAAAGAAATTTACCCTAAGCACAAGTTTATTTGCATCGAAATGCCAACCTAACAAGCAACTTCGATAAAAAACCAATCCCCGCAACGCAAATGTAGTTTGCTTGCCACTCGCAATTATTTGCATGCAGGCTGTAAGTGCACTCTCTTGTGCTTACCTTGCGCGGCCAAGCTCTTGTAACACTTTTTCATCACCGTTTTCATCGATATTCCTGCGCCTTTGCTTTGCTTGATATTCACGCCCCGGGTGATCCCAATGCAGCGCAAATTCGAATTGTCTTTTGATGACCTAATTGCGCTGACAGTAGATGATCCGGTGAGAATGAGATGCAGAATTCGTTAATAAGGGGGCGCGCCACGGCGGCGTTGCAACTGGGTTTTATTGCTGATGCCTTGGCGATGCCTGTGCATTGGTTTTATAACCCGCTGGATATTTACCAGGTTTTTCCCGATGGCATTGAAGGGTTTGCCGCGGCGCCGGCTTTCCATCCGTCATCGATTATGAGTTTGCACTCAACCAATGCCGGTGGCCGTGGTAAGCAAGGCACTGGCAGTGAACCGCAAGTGGTGGGCGATGTTATTTTGAAAGGCAAACGCCAGTATTGGGGCATTGCCAACCAGCACTATCACCGCGGGATGCGCGCCGGGGAAAATACCTTGAACTTGCATTGCATGCGCCTGGTACTGCGCTGCCTTAAACAGCACGGCGGGCGTTATGAACGCGATAGTTTCCTGCGCAATTACATTGCGTTTATGACCGCTGATGAACCCCAGCATCCGGATACTTACGCCGAATCCTTTCATCGCGGCTTCTTTGCCAACCTGGTGAATGGCAGGCCTGCGCACAAATGCGGCGCAGCGACTCACGACACCGCATCCATTGGTGGCTTGGTCATGATTGCCCCCATTGCCATCGCGGAATTATTTTACGAGCGTTCGCTAAAACGCGTGCAAGAGGTGTGTCGCACCCATTTATTTCTTACCCATCCCGATAAGCACCTCGCCACCATTTGCGATGTATACGTTGCCTTAATCGATGCGCTGCTGTTTCGCGAGGCGTCGCCAACGGCAAGTATCCAGGATGCGCGCCCGATGATTACGGCTGTCGCGAAGAAAACCGCCGGAGTGGATCTGGCGCAGATTGTGCAAAAGCATGAATGGGATAACCAGGTAATCGGCAAGCTGTTTTCGCGCGCTTGTTATATCGAAGATTCATGGCCCAGCGTGCTTTATCTCGCGTGGAAATACCTTGAGGACCCGCGTCGCGCCCTGATCGCGAATGCCAACCTGGGCGGGGATAATTGTCACCGTGGCGCTGTCTTAGGGGTACTCTTGGGATTGGCGACTGCCCAGGGCTTGGATGATTGGTTCGATCAATTGGTTGAAGCAAATTCACTACGCGGAGAAATTTCTTTTGAAACCCATTAACGAATTCGATGTAGTGGTTATTGGTGCTGGCATGGCAGGCATAACGGCGGCAGCGCGTTTGCAGGCATTGGGACGCCGAGTCTGTGTACTGGAAAAATCCTACAATCCCGGTGGGCGCATGGCGACCAGAGACAAGCCGGAAGGTTGCTGGGATCACGGCGCGCAATATTTTACCGCGCGTTCGCCAGAATTTCGTGCGCAGGTTCAGCGCTGGGTAGAGCAGGGCTCGGTTGCGCGGTGGAAATCGCCCATTGCCGTTTGGGACGGACAACAACTCAGCGCGAGCCGCTCCCGCGAGCGCTTCGTGGGAATACCACGTATGAAAGCGCCGCTGCTGGATTTGGCGGAGACGCTGCACATTGTTTACAGCGCGCTGGTAACGCGCGTGTTTCGTCGCACTGACGAGTGGATTATCGAAGCGGCTGGCTCAGTCTGGTGTGCCCAGCAACTGGTTATCGCGCTACCGGCACCCCAGGCACGCGCGCTTTTGCCACCGGGTAGCGAGGTGCACGCCGTGGCGAACAGCGTCGTGATGGAGCCTTGCCTGGCGCTGATGGTGCAAGCGGAACAATCACTCGGGTTGCCCTTTGCGGCGGCGTTTGTGAACGATGGTTTGCTCAGTTGGGTTGCGCACAATAATCGCAAGCCCGGTCGTGCGGAGGGAAATCATTTTTTGCTGCATGCCAATCCGATTTGGTCTGCGGAAAATATTGATGCTGCACCAGCAATAATAGAAACGGCGCTGCTGCAAGAATTTAATCGCTTGTTAACCCATTGGCTGCCGGGCGAAAAAATTCCCCGCGTGTTTGCGCGTTATTTTCATCGCTGGCGTTATGCGCGTGCGCTGGTCCAACCGGCGACCAACAAAGCGGCCTGGCCGGAAATCGGGTTGGCATTGGCCGGGGATTGGTTGGGCGATGGGCGCATCGAAGCGGCCTATTGCTCGGGTGTGGCAGCCGCCAATGCGTTGGAAAAAACCTTATTGCTGTAAGTGAAATCCATGCAGTGAAATAAAAAAATTCCCACCGCTGTGCAGTGGGAATTTTTTTTGGCTGGCTCTCCTTAAAAACCTTTGCTGGCTTTCCTTAAAAACCTTTGTGCTTGGTTACCCAGGGCGAGCGACACAAACGGCAGTTGGTGCCGATGAACATGCCCTTGCCAGAATTGGTTAAATCATCCTTGAGCATCCAATTTAACCAGCCCACCGCGACTATGCCGAACTCACCACCATTATCCTGAAAGTAGGCATCACCATGGCCCTGCGGGTAGTTGGCGTGATAGACAGGAACATTGTTCACTTCACTGTATTCCTGTAAGCCGGGGTTGTAAGCAACATCGCGCGAATCACCATTGAAGATAGCGATTGGTGAATGGAAACGTGGGTAATAATTAAATCGGTCGCCATAGATTCCCAAGCCGCTGTTCAATGCGACGGCGGTGTCCACGCGGGGATCTACCGCTGCGAAGTGCGCCATGCCACCGCCACACGACCAGCCCATAGTTGCAATTTTTTCGACATTCAGTTTTCCGTAAAATTGGCTGCATTTGCGGCCATTTTCTTTAACCGCCCAATCAATGGCTTTTACCAATTCCGTTTCGTGTTGATCATTGGAGCCGGAACCAAATGGGCCACCGTTAGCAATTACCAAATAGCCATTAGAAGCAATTTGCAAAAGGAAATCTGCTTGCTCAGTGCCCACATTTGAACAGGCACCATTGCCCCACACAACGATTGGAATATTATTCGCGCGGCTTAAATCCGGGCGATAAATCGTGTGGTTGGGTAGTGTTTGTGTCGCATGTTCGATGGCATAACCAAAGGCGCCGGACGGTGGATTCTTTTGTTCCTGGCGTGTGACCGCGCGGTTGTAATCAATGGCGCTGGGTGTTTGGCGATCTGCTGCGCTGCACTCGGGTTCTTCGGTGCCGGTGAATACGCCACCGTTGCTGGAATAAATGGCAAATCCACTGAGTGTGCCGTTATCAATTTTTGTGGTGAGGCTGATAGTGAGTTTGCCATCGTTCACAGCAATATTATTTACGCGTTGGTCGTAAGCGGTATTGCGTCCCACCAAGCTGTACAAATCGAAATCGGAAAGAATTTGCTGGCCTTCAACGCTAAGGTCAAATGAGCGCGCACCGGCGGCGTTGTGATAGAGCTCGGCAAAATGCAATACCAGACTGTAGGTTGCATTACTGACCGGAATTTCATAACTGTAAGTGCCGTAGCGTTCGGATTGATAGAGCGCATCCTGTGTAGTACCGGCGATGTCGGCAGTGACCGTTTGTGTTGTACCACCGGATGCAAAACGATCCCCCTGGTAAATAATTCCATTTAACGTCGCTGCTGAAGAATTGCCTGCATTCACGGCATACACCAACTTTTCCGTTGCGCTTGAGCTGCTGGACATTCTTGAACTGGATATGCTTGAGCTGGACATACTTGAGCTCGATAAGCGCAAAGAGCTGGATGAACTGGTGGCGACTGATGAGCTTATTGCGCTGGACGATGGGCGCGAACTGCTCAGGCTGCTGGATGAGCTGCGCTCTACACTGCTTGCGGTGCAGACAAGTCCACCTTGGTTCGTTGGCTGACTCATGCAGGTGCTATTGCTGATACAACTTCTGTTATTTTCCCATCCCCAACCACTTTGGGTGGTTATACAGCTTGGATAGAGGGTGCCGTACCAGTTGCACTGGCACTGGCCGCCACTGCTGGAGTTGGATGCGCTGCTGGCGGGCAGGCTGCTGGACGTAATCGCGCTGCTGCGCAGGCTGCTTGATGCTAATGCGCTGCTGGTTGTGCCGATACTACTGGTTGAGCCACCACAATTGCCGCTGAAGCAATCGGTCGTTGAACCAAAACCAATAACGCCATTGCAATGCATTAATTCGCTGTTGCCACCGCCACCGCAAGAGCCATTGGTGTAAAACGCTGTGTTGTAGGTCAT
>JAGKXD010000057.1 GCA_021151525.1 Cellvibrionaceae bacterium
GCACGGATATTTGCGAATATCGGCGCGCAATTGGCCGCCTGGGCAAGCCAGTGGATCGAACCGAATGGAACATGACACCACAAACGGTGAATGCTTATTACAACTCCAGCATGAATGAAACAGTATTCCCCGCCGCCATTCTGCAGCCGCCATTCTTTAATGTTAATGCTGATGACGCCGTCAATTACGGGGCAATTGGTGCGGTAATCGGTCACGAATTCACGCACGGATTTGATGACCAGGGAAGACACTCCGACGGCGATGGCAACCTGCGTGATTGGTGGACAGAGGAAGACGCAAAACAATTTAAAGCTCGCGCCCAACTAATGATTGATCAATACAGTGCTTTCAACCCAATTGATGACCTTCATCTGCAAGGTGCGTTAGGTCTGGGAGAAAACATTGCAGACCTGGGAGGAGTAACTCTCGCGTATCGAGCCTATAAAAATTCCTCAGCAAAATTTTCCCACACAATAGATGGTTTTACTCCCGAGCAACGTTTCTTTTTGGGGTGGGCACAAGTGTGGAGAATCAAATACCGCGATGAAGCCTTGCGCCAGCAAGTTATTACTGGCCCACACTCACCCGGGATGTATCGCGTACTGGGCCCTTTATCCAACATGCCGGAGTTCTATGAAGCATTTGATGTTAAACCCGGAGACGGAATGTATCGGGATCAAAAGGTGCGCATTAAGATTTGGTAAGATCCAGGCAACAAAAAAGCCAGGTTAGAAACCTGGCTTTTTTATTGGATTAAAAATTTTTATTCAATCTCTGCCGCATCCTTCAAGAATTTTTGGTAGCTGGCGAAGTCATTACGCCCATAGATAGTCCCCAATTGAGCGACAATTGCAGTTTTTTGCTCGGGTGTGACCTTGTCGAAATTACCAGGAGTTACCGCTTCCACAGCTACAATAGCAATATCACCAGTACCTGTCATAACACTACCGTAACTGACAGTACCCACTTGCGGCTTGCTCATGCTGAACGCGTAGCGCAACACATCACTATCTACATCTGCACTACTCCTGGTTGCTGCTTTTACTTGCTTCAACTCGACCGCATTGGCTTTACTTAATTCATCAAATTTGGCACCTGATTTTAAGTCAGCAATCAACTTGGTTGCCTGTTCATTCAGCAATGTACGCGCTTTTTGATCTTTAAGGGTATTGGTAATCTCCTCGCGAACATCTGCCAAAGGCTTCACCTGACTTGGCTTATGATCAGTCTTTTTGAGAACAACAACGGTGCTTGCATCAAGTTCAATAGCGTCACTGGCATTACCGTCCTGCAGAACCTCTGGAGAAAAAGCAGCCGCAACAACTTTTGCATTAGCCATCAAATCCTTACCCTTATTACGCTCAAACAAACCAGAGTTTTGAACTTTTAAGCCTAATGTCTGAGCTACGTCAGCCAGATTTTCAGCATTGTAAGATTCCTCACGCAATTTCTCCAACTGAGCCACAAATTCAGTTTCCGCAGCCGCACGCTTTAATTGCTCTTCGATGCTGGCTTTTTGCTCTTCAAACTTCGGAGCCTCAGAACCTTTTTCTGCTAACAACTTAATAAAGTGGGTGCCAGCGTCAGTTTTCACTGCTGCAGAAACTTGTCCCACCTTCAAGGTTGCAAGAGCTGCTTCGAACTCTGCCGGGAAAGCGTCGCCCTTGGTAAAACCCAAATCCCCACCTTGCTCCTTGCTACCCAAATCATCCGAAAACTCTTTAGCAAGCTTCGCAAAATCCTCACCAGCAGCCAACTTGTCAGAAACTGTTTTTACTTTTTCCGAGTTGTTGTTTTCAATCAAGATATGTGCTGCTTGACGCTCTGGCGCAGCAACAAACGAAGAAAGGTTTTGCTCATACTGTTTGCGAAGCTGATCTTCAGTTACTACAACATCTTTCATTAAATCAGTAACACTCAAACTAATATAATCAACCGCGATTTGCTCTTCACTGGTGAAGTTTTTTTGGTTTGCATCGTAATAAGTTTGAATTTCAGTATCTTCGATGGCTATAGAATCACGAATTTTTGCAGAAGGCAGGACTGCATATGCAAGATCTCGCGATTGAAAGCTCAGCGCTACAACATCGTCAAGTTGAGCAGGGGTTGCAAATGCAGTAGAACTTACCCCAGCTTGCAGCTGATTAATAACCAACTCTTCAGTGAGAAGCTTACTATATGTGCCATGGGTGTACCCCATATTACGCAATGCCTGCTGATAGCGATTATTATCAAAAGCACCAGACTCGCTCTTAAACTGTTGGGAGCTTGCGATTTGTTCATGCAAGTAAGCGGCACCGATAGTCATACCCGCCCCTTCGGCAGTTTGGGATAAGACTTTACGTTGAACCAAACTTTCAATAACAGGCTTACGCAAATACTCGTCGCTCAAAAACTCTGCGGGAATCTGATCACCGTAGGTACTGAGCATTTGTTGTTTTTGTACATTAATCGCACGAGCAACATCCATTTCCGTTACTGGCTCACCATTCACTTTGGCAGCTTGATTGGCTGATGTATCCCAATTAAACAACGCTTCAACACCAGTCAGGGCGAAGATGATCACCAAAAAACCGATCAGAATAAAAGAGATCACGCCTCTGGAATTGTCTCTGAGGTGTTGTAGCATTTTAAACTCCTAGCAGGAAAGCAAACATATTGCGCGCTTCTGAGTTTGCGCAAACGACAATTTACTATTTATTTATTGGATATTAATTCGGGCCTAGGCCTGAAGGTATTGCAAATTTACCATAAACATTCTTAAGAAAAAGGCGCACCGAAATGCGCCTTTTTTAAACGTCCAATCAAAAATACATCGGAGTACTATTAGTTAACAGCGTCTTTTAACGCTTTGCCTGGTTTGAAGCCAGGAACTTTTGCCGCAGCAATTTTAATTTCTGCTCCGGTTTGAGGGTTACGGCCAGTACGAGCAGCTCTCTCTTTAACCGCAAAAGTACCAAAGCCCACCAAAACTACAGAGTCGCCATTCTTAAGGGCACCGGTAATGCTGTCTACCACAGCATCCAAGGCACGGCCAGCAGCTGCTTTAGGAATATCTGCCGATGCGGCAATGGCTTCAATCAGCTCAGTTTTGTTCACACTTAACCCCTTTTGATTATTTGTTTCTGAAAATACAGCACAAATTAATGTCGCGAATAATTTAATTGGCTGCGCAGCAAATGAATTGCGATTTATACCAACTGAGCTAAAGAGGGTCAAGGAAAGCTTACAGCTTTACACAAAACCCTCAACAAACTGCTCACAAAACAACCAATAGGGTAAGGTTAACACCCCCTACAGAATTTGGCTGATTTAGTGCGTATTAAGACGGTTATCAGTCTCAGGTACTTTTTGGGCAGCTTTCTCCAAAGCCCGGTATTCTTCATCGCTTAATGGCTTCGGATGATACTGCAACGCTATATCCAAAACCTCATCAATCCATTTAACTGGCTTAATCACCAGATCTTCTTTGATATTTGCAGGAATCTCTTTCAGATCCCGTTCATTATCAGCCGGAATAATAACAGTTTGGATTCCACCTCGATGTGCGGCGAGTAACTTTTCTTTAAGGCCGCCAATGCGAAGCACTTCACCGCGCAAGGTAATTTCCCCTGTCATAGCCACGTCTGCTTTGACAGGAATACCTGTCAATACAGAAACAAGTGCAGTACACATAGCGATACCCGCACTAGGGCCATCTTTAGGTGTGGCTCCTTCCGGCACATGGATATGAACATCAACCTTTTCATGATGATCAGGAGCGATCCCCAAGGCTTGCCCTCTCGAACGCACAACAGTAAGTGCAGCCTGAATTGACTCCTGCATTACATCACCAAGGGAGCCGGTTTTGATAATTCGTCCTTTACCAGTTATTGCAGAGGACTCAATGGTTAATAACTCCCCTCCAACCTGAGTCCAGGCCAAGCCCGTTACCTGACCGATTTGGTCTTTGCTTTCAGCCTTCCCAAAATCAAATTTTCTAACGCCAAGTAAATCCTCGAGCAAATCTCCAGTGACAATATCTGCCTTGCTTACTTTACTTTTTACGTGACGAGTAACGACCTTGCGACAAATTTTTGCAATTTCCCGCTCTAATCCGCGAACACCGGCTTCGCGAGTGTAGTAACGAATAATGTCGCGAATAGCTTCATTAGCAACTTCAATTTCAGTTTCTTTCAATCCATTCGCTTTCATTTGTTTTGGAATTAGGTAGCGCAGAGCAATATTTAATTTTTCATCTTCGGTATATCCGGGAATTCGAATAACTTCCATTCGGTCCAAAAGCGGTCCCGGAATATTCATTGAGTTTGATGTGCATACAAACATGACATCAGACAAATCGTAATCGACCTCAAGGTAGTGATCATTGAAATGGCTATTTTGCTCGGGATCCAACACCTCGAGAAGAGCTGATGCGGGATCACCACGATTATCCATTCCCATCTTGTCAATTTCATCAAGCAAAAATAGGGGGTTTTTAACCCCTATTTTCGCCATTTTCTGAATAAGCTTGCCGGGCAACGAACCAATATAAGTTCTTCGATGACCACGAATTTCTGCTTCATCCCGTACGCCACCTAAAGCCATACGTACAAACTCGCGATTTGTTGCACGAGCAATGGATTCACCCAACGATGTTTTACCTACGCCTGGTGGCCCAACCAGACAAAGGATCGGACCTTTTATTTTTTTCACTCGCTGCTGCACAGCAAGATACTCAAGAATTCGCTCTTTAACTTCCTCAAGACCAAAATGATCTTTATTTAAAACTTCTTCTGCGCGCACCAAATCATTGCGCACCTTGCTGCGCTTACTCCACGGGACTTTGATCATCCAGTCGATATATGCGCGCAGAACGGATGCTTCTGCGGACATAGGAGACATCATCTTTAACTTATTCAATTCAGTGCGGGCTTTTTCTTCAGCGTCCTTCGGCATAGATGCGGAGACAATTTTTTTCTCCAGCTCGTCGACCTCGCTAACCTCTTCACCTAGTTCGCCGAGTTCTTTTTGAATAGCCTTAATCTGTTCATTGAGATAATACTCACGCTGACTCTTTTCCATTTGTTTTTTGACGCGTCCGCGGATTTTTTTCTCTACATGAAACAAATCAACTTCAGCATCCATTAAATCAAGCAACAGCTCAATTCTTGAGTGAATATCTGCCATTTCCAAAATGGATTGCTTTTTTGAGAGATCCAGTGACATGTGAGCAGCGATGGTATCGGCAAGCCGACCAGGCTCATCAATCCCGGACAAAGAGGTGATTACTTCAACAGGTACCTTTTTACTGAGATTAACGTACTGCTCAAATTGACCAATGGCGGATGCAACCAAGGCTCGGGCTTCAGCACCCTCAATGTTAGCGCTAATGATCACATCAGCATTAGCTTTGAAATAACTGCCCGCATCTTCAATTAATTCAATTTTGGCGCGTTCGCGCCCTTCTATAAGAACCTTGACAGTTCCATCTGGTAATTTCAGCAGCTGCAAAATGGCAGCGATTGTGCCAATCTCATATAAATCATTTGCTTGAGGGTCATCTTGTTGCGGATTTTTCTGCGCAACCAAGAGCACTTGTTTGTCTGCAGCCATAGCACGCTCAAGCGCCTCTATAGACTTGCCGCGACCTACAAAAAGTGGAGTGACCATGTGCGGATAAACAACAACATCTCGCAAAGGCAACAAAGGGATATCAATAATATGGGTTTCGAGTGGGGTTTCAGCGACCATTGGATCCTCTCTTTTCTGAAGACAGCTAAGGCTGCCATAAAACAAGATTGGGGGCTGATAGATGTAATTACAAGTTTATACCCTGCAGAAAAACAAAAAGAGCGCTAAATTACGCTCTTTTTGTTTTTTTTGAACAAAAAGCAATCTTTCAAGTCACTCATCTGCTGCCGCTTTAGGTTGCTTCTCTGTGTTTTCATAAACCAACAATGGTTCTGACTCTCCTTTAATAACCGATTCATCAACAACCACTTTGACAACATGCTCTTCCGCCGGAATTTTATACATGGTGTCAAGAAGCACAGATTCCATGATTGATCGAAGTCCACGCGCACCTGTTTTGCGTTCTAATGCACGCTCAGCAACAGCATCCAGTGCATCGGTCCTGAAATCAATTTGCACACCTTCCATCTCAAATAAGCGCGCATATTGCTTGGTAAGCGCATTACGTGGCTCAGTTAAAATTTGGATCAAAGCAGCCTTATCCAACTCATCCAATGTAGCAATAACTGGCAAACGGCCAACAAACTCAGGAATAAGCCCGTAACGAACCAAATCTTCCGGCTCAAGATCATGCAAGGTTTCGCCAAAGTTGCGCTTCTCATCCTTGCTTTTAACTTCGGCACTGAAACCAATTCCGCCTTTTTCGGATCTGTCACGAATAACTTTATCCAGTCCGGCAAATGCGCCACCACAAATAAACAGAATGTTGGAAGTATCGACTTGCAAAAACTCTTGCTGTGGATGCTTACGTCCACCTTGAGGAGGAACAGATGCAACAGTGCCTTCTATCAATTTCAATAATGCTTGTTGAACACCTTCACCAGAAACATCGCGCGTTATTGATGGGTTGTCCGATTTCCGGGAAATCTTATCGATTTCATCAATATACACTATGCCCTGCTGTGCCTTTTCAACATCATAGTCACATTTTTGTAATAATTTCTGAATAATGTTCTCTACATCCTCGCCCACATATCCGGCTTCCGTCAGAGTGGTGGCATCAGCAATAGTAAAAGGCACATCAAGGAGTCGAGCTAACGTCTCTGCAAGTAACGTTTTGCCGCTACCAGTAGGGCCGACCAGGAGTATATTGCTCTTGCCCAGCTCCACTACTTCTTTATCCTTACCGCTTTTCTCTCCGAAACGTAGCCGTTTGTAGTGGTTATACACGGCGACAGCTAGGACTTTTTTGGCGCGCTTCTGACCAATTACATATTGATCGAGAATTGCTGATATCTCATGCGGCTTTGGCAACTTGTCTTGACCGCCTTCTGCTGCATTCTCCTGAATTTCCTCGCGAATAATGTCGTTACATAAATCAACACATTCATCGCATATAAATACGGACGGCCCTGCAATTAACTTGCGAACCTCGTGCTGGCTTTTGCCACAAAAGGAGCAATACAGTAGCTTTCCGCTCTTATCACCTGAGTCACTAGTGTGATCGGTCATTGGGCCCACTCCATCAAAATTTCTAAACTATTGTCAGGATTAAACAGCAAATTTCAAGTTGGGCGATATGATTTGGCGCCCTAATATTCATTTTTTCGAACTAAACTTCGAACACCTGACAAATCTAACTACTTATTTGGCTGTATACGTTTTTCAATCACTGCATCAACCAAGCCATACTCTTTTGCCTGACTGGCGGACATAAAATTATCGCGTTCCGTATCGACTTCAATTTTTTCTATTGGTTGTCCGGAGTGAAATGCCATCAGTTCATTCAATCGCGCCCGGATTTTCAAAATCTCCTGCGCTTGAATATGGATGTCGGAAGCTTGGCCCTGAGCGCCACCGCTTGGTTGATGAATCATAACTCGCGAGTTTGGCAGACAAAAACGCTTACCTTTAGCGCCAGCATTCAATAGGAATGCTCCCATGCTACAGGCTTGACCAATACACATTGTGCTCACATCCGGCTTAATAAACTGCATGGTATCGTAAATAGACATACCTGCAGTGACGGATCCTCCGGGGGAGTTAATATATAGGTGAATATCTTTGTCTGGATTTTCTGCCTCAAGGAATAGTAGCTGGGCCACTACCAGGTTGGCCATATAGTCCTCAACTGGTCCAACCAAAAATATGACACGCTCCTTTAGCAATCGAGAATATATATCAAAGGAGCGCTCGCCTCTTGCTGTTTGCTCAATAACAATTGGAACCAGACCGCTGTTAACAAGAGATAACTGGGATTTCATTTGTTCGTATGACATCGTACGTTTTGTCCTTAAGCGGGCTTACTAGCTTCGCCAAATTTGAGAACTTGAGATTTTTAACACTAGAGAGCTTAACCCGTGATGGGATTATATGCCAGTCAAAAGAGGGATTTTGGAAGGTATTCGAGGAGAGAGAAGCCGCAAAACGAGCGCTTTGCGGCTTTTTTAAACGATTAACGTTGGGCGCCAGCTTTGATGATTTCGTCATAGCTGGTTTCTACGTCAGCTACCTTGGCTTGGGTGAGAATATGATCAACAACTTGATCTTCAAGCACTGCAGATTCAACACCCGCCAGCAATTCTTGATTGCTATTGTAGTACTCAACAACCTCTTTAGGCTCTTGATAGGTTGAAGCAATTTCCTCAATCATTGCACGAACACGCTTTGCATCCGGCTTAAGCTTGTTGCTTTTAACAATCTCACCAACAATCAATCCCAGGGTTACGCGACGATTCGCCTCTTCCTGAAACATAGTGTCTGGTAAAAGCGCCTTTACATCAAAATTTTGCTGTTGACCACCAAAACGCTGCAGCATTTGATTGCGCAATACCTGAATTTCATTGGCAACAAGCGCCTTAGGTACTTCTGTTGTATGTGAAGCAATCAGGGCATCCATTACCTGGACTTTAACCTTGGCCTTAAGCGCATTTGCCAGTTCACGATCCATGTTTGCTTTTACTTCTTTGCGGAATTGCTTTTCGCCGCCTTTTTCCACGCCAAATTTTTGGAAAAATTCTTTTTTCAGCTCAGGTAATTGGGCTTCAGATACGCTGTTTACGGTGATAACAAACTCTGCGGCAGCACCCTTCAGTTCCTCCGCCTGATAATCGGCAGGGAAAGTTACTGAAACAGTTTTCTGTTCGCCTGCTTTCATGCCCAGGATACCCTCTTCGAAACCGGGAATCATGGACTTGGAGCCTAATACCAGTTTATGGTTGTCAGCCTTGCCACCAGCAAACTCAACACCATCTTTTGTGCCAACAAAATTGATGTCAACCTGATCGCCGTCTGCTGCAACACGATCCACCACGGACCAAGTTGCCTGATGCTTGCGCAGCACTTCAACCATGTTGTCTACATCGGCTTCAGTTACTTCAGCCTTGTAACGAGTGATTTCATAAGCAGACAGATCGCTGAGAGCGACACTTGGATAAACTTCAAACGTGGCAATATATTCGAGATCCTTTCCTGCAGCCAATTGCTTTGGTTGGATAGAGGGCTGACCTGCAGGCTTAACATTCTCTTTTTGCACCGCCGCATAGAAAGAGCGGCTGATTACATCTCCAACAACTTCTTGACGAATGCCAGCACCAAAGCGCTGCTTCACCACTGACAAAGGCACCTTACCCTTGCGGAAACCTTTAATGCTGACACTGCGGGCAGCCTGCTTTAAACGATTTTCAACTTCGTTTTCTACTTGCTCCGCAGGTACGCCCACAGTCAGGCGGCGTTCCAATCCAGATGTTGTTTCAAGTGAAACCTGCATATGTGCCTCGTGAAATAACTAATGTTTGGCAGTCGATCGGGCATTTTTATTAAAACCCGGAAATATGGTGCGGACGGAGAGACTCGAACTCTCACACCTCACGGCGCCAGAACCTAAACCTGGTGTGTCTACCAATTTCACCACGTCCGCATTGGGTCGCCTATTATCACCAAGTGAGAATAAGCACTGACTAAATCTTATTGCGCTTTAACTATTTGATTTTTAATGCTTTTTATAAAAATCAACGGGTCGGTTGCGCGAAGGGTGCTGATTGTGCCACAGTCATTATGCAGCTTCAACTTTTTATGTAACGATTGTTAATACTCAACACCGGTTTCACGCTGCCGCAAAATGAGAGCTTTGAACTCTCCCACCCAATCAGCCAATATTTTCACATCCAGCTCGGTATTTTCCTGAGGCTCGCCCCGGGAAAGATCAACGAGTTCTATCATGCCTTCCTGTGTAAATGCTTTCTTCTCAGATCTTTTTGGGGGGGATGTGAAAACCAATTTATAACGATGATGCAGTTGGCTCAACCAGCTCCCATCCTGAGCGAAGAGAGACTGAAGCTCTACAAGTTCCGATGGCTGCTTACCCAATTGATTAAGCGCATTAGTTAAAGAATCCAATGAATTGATAAGTTCAGGCATTTTAAAGCCATTTGTCTCAGCAAGCTCGCGCAGATAGAAATGAAATGCTGTATGTAAATGAAGTAACACTGATTCTTGAATAGCCCTAAACCGCAAGCTTCCTGTTTGAACAGCTTCAGAATCAGCGGCAAGCAAAAGCATCGCAGAAGCAAAACCAAGCTTTTGGTTAACCAAGGAAAGATGTGTACTCATGCGTTAACTACGGAAAGAGTTGAAAAGATGTAGCTGACGGGCACTCAATGTACCCGCCAACCTAATAGACTATTTTTGTACCTGCCACTTACCCGCACTATAGAAAGCCTTCCACCCGGTTGCCTTGCCATTCACTTCAGTTTGAACGTATTGTTCTTTGGTCTTGCGGCTAAAACGAATAATGGCTTTATTACCCTCTGGATCCTCGGTTGGTGCAGATAACAGGAAATGATACTTCGGATCAATCTGATCCTTGTAAGGCAGCAGCTCTTCCACTAGCGGAGCGCGCGTCTCCCTATTTTTAGGGAATTGACTGGCAGCCAGAAACAAGCCGGCCGCCCCATCGCGCAAGACGTAATGATCATCCACCTTTTCACAACGCAACTCCGGCATGGCAATCGGCTCCACTTTCGGTGGTGCAGCTTCGCCACTTTTAAGCAGCTTACGAGTGTTCTTGCACTCGCTATTGGTACAACCAAAGTACTTACCGAAACGTCCTGTTTTAAGTTGCATTTCACTGCCGCACTTATCACATTCGATGGTTGGCCCTTCGTAACCCTTCAGCCTGTAGCTCCCCTGCTCTACCTCGTAACCCGGGCAATCCGGATTGTTACCACAAATATGCAACTTGCGATTTTCGTCCAGCAGATACGAGTCCATTGCTGAATTACAGAGCTTACAGCGATGCTTTGATCTAAGTTGACGGGATTCAGCTTCTTCATCTGCCTCGGCGTCGATGACCTCGTCGCCAGAAACTAGATTCATAGTATTTTTACAACGCTCCTTTGGCGACAATGCATAACCGGAACAACCTAAAAACACACCGGTACTGCCGGTGCGAATCTGCATGTGACGACCACAGAGGTTACATGAGATATCGGTGTCGGTTGGGTCGTTAGCACGCATACCTCTGGTAGCACTGGAAGCGGACTCCAGTTTTTTACTAAATCCCGCATAAAATTCATCAAGCAGATCGCGCCAATTTTTTCCACCTTGCGCAACCGTATCAAGGGCATCTTCCATAGTTGCGGTAAAACCGTAATCCATTAAATCATCAAAGCTTTCAACCAGTCGTTCAGTAACAATATCGCCCATTTTTTCGGCGTAGAAGCGACGATTGTCCTGGCGCACATAACCCCGCTCCTGAATGGTGGAAATAATCGCTGCATAGGTAGATGGCCGACCTATAGCACGCTTCTCCAATTCCTTTACCAAACTGGCTTCCGTGTAACGCGCTGGCGGCTTGGTGAAATGTTGCTGGGGGTTCAATTTAATCAGTGGCAACACCTGTCCCACTTTCATCTCGGGTAATACAACGTCTTCATCTTTTTTAGCAACCTGCGGCAGCACCTTGGTAAAGCCATCAAAGCGAATGACACGACCACGCGTACGTAGCTCATATTCACCTGCCTGAACTACGACGCTGGTACTGGTGTATTCTGCTGGCGTCATTTGACAGGCGACAAATTGTTGCCAGATAAGACCATAAAGACGCTCAGCATCACGCTCCATACCACTCAACTGGTTGGGTAATACATCGACATTGGATGGGCGAATGGCTTCGTGGGCCTCCTGTGCCCCCTCTTTACTTGAATAAATGACCGGTGACTCCGGCAAGTAGGGTTTACCATAATGACCAAGAATATATTCGCGACAATTATCGACTGCCTCTTTACTGAGGTTAGTAGAATCAGTACGCATATAGGTGATGTAACCTGCTTCGTAAAGACGCTGGGCCATCATCATGGTTTTCTTAACACCAAACCCGAGCCTGGTGCTGGCTGCCTGTTGCAAGGTTGAGGTGATAAATGGGGCGGAGGGTTTTGATTGGGTCGGCTTATCTTCGCGGTTGACAACTTTATAAGTAGCACCTTGTAACGCAGCAACCGCGACCATGGTTTGTGCTTCGTTAATGGGTTTGAAAGCCTCATCACCTTGCTTCTTAACCTCAAAAGCAACGGGCTCTTTATCTGATTTTAAATCAGCAAATAACGTCCAGTATTCTTCTGGCACGAAAGCGCGAATCTCGCGCTCGCGCTCCACCACCAGGCGCACAGCGACTGACTGCACTCGACCTGCAGACAAACCACGAGCTACCTTCTCCCACAACAGCGGCGAAACCATATAACCAACCACGCGATCCAAAAAGCGTCGCGCTTGTTGTGCATCTACGCGGTTTTGATCAATTGGGCCGGGGGTTTTAAATGCATTTTGAATAGCTGACTTGGTGATTTCATTAAATACGACCCGACGGTAACGGGACTCATCCCCACCAATAGCCTCGCGCAAGTGCCAGGCAATCGCTTCTCCCTCTCTATCCAAGTCGGTTGCGAGGTAGACGGTATCAGCCTTTTCGGCGAGTTTTCTCAACTCATCTACAACTTTTTCCTTTCCAGGGAGAATTTCATATTGGGCCTCCCAATTGTTCTCTGGATCAATTCCCATACGATTGATGAGCTGGCTTTTGCTCTTCTGGGCTTGATAGCGCGCCTTATCTTCAGCAGACATTTTTCTAGTGGCCGCAGCTTGTTTTGCCCGTTCTTTTGCATCAACCGGTTTAGCGCCACCACTGGTTGGCAGGTCGCGGATATGACCAATACTGGACTTTACGACAAAGTCGTTCCCCAAGTATTTGTTAATGGTTTTTGCCTTCGCAGGCGACTCAACGATAACTAAGGATTTACCCATGATGGTCAGAAATATCTCAATATAGAGGAAGGCTGTGCAATGATGAAAAATATGCCAAACTAATACTGCAGAGCGTTCGAAAAGGCTAAACTAGCATTCAAAGGTGCGCATATATAAGACCTGATCCTTAAGGGGTCAAGCGCTAATTTCCATGAAGACTTATAGTCGAGCCGCAGGATTCATGCAAAATCGATCGCAATAAATGACTTGATACGACGTTAAGTTTTCTATGTAATACGCTGATTTTAAATAACTTTAACGAAAAAAATGAATTTTAAAAAAACGCTCATACCTTAATAGCCATACACCCATTCAGATAAGCCAAGAATGACCCTGATTGTTATACTCGTTTTTTTGATGCTAATCACACTTATTGCCGTAAGTGTGGTTAACCGCATACAGCAGCGCCAGCGGGAGCGGCGCCTGCAACAACGTCGTTTACGTGTACAAGCAGATGAGCTGGGAGAGGTGGTTGGCTGCCTTGAGCAGACCATCCCTAATAGGGTAATCACCAAACACATCAATGACATGATCATTGAGTTACAACACCAGATGTTGGCGCTGGAAGACAAAAACCCGGAACATATCGAAGCAGCAATCCGCAAAAGTGAATTTCACTCGGAGGAAATGCTTAACCCCCAAACTCGCCCGCCAGTGAGTTATCAACGCGAGAGCGATGCCCAAATCGCCAAAACTCAGCTGCATTTAAATGAGGCCATGCATCTGATTACTCAATTGGCTGCCCGAGGAGTAATTAATGAGGTAGAGCTGGAAGCCTATTTAGCTGAGTTGCGCTGGGCTTATCTGATGGTTTCGGTAATGTCTTATGTTGGCCAGGGGGATAAATCCATGGCGATTAGCGATCGTTTTTCTGCCCAAGCCTTTTATCGCAAGGCGCAGCAATTACTGATGGAATCCATGCATCAAGATCCACGCAGGCTAAAAATGATTAAAGAATTGAGTGAGATGGTGGACGGCGATAGAGTTAGTTTGAGTCGTGAATTGCAGTCGCCAACATCTGCCGCACTCAAGTTGCATTAGTCTGCAGATCTTTTAGTAACTTAATCAGTATATTGAGCACTTCCAAGTCCTCTTTTTCACTCCATAGCACACAGGTTCCCGCCTCCCCCTGGCTTATCAATGTTACCGACTCGGGCAGGTTAGGCAGATACTCATGTAAAAGCTTGTTGATTTCTGCACTTGGGCGATATTCCCCATTCCAATCCCAATCACGATAGAAATTTCCTTCATGCTCATATCCGGTACGCATCAATGTCCAGGTTGGCAATGGTTGTGTCTGTGGTGCAGGGACGATGTAGTAGGCAGGAGTTGGCTCTGGTTCATCCATATCTGTTCTGCGTCTGGGTGCCTTACGCAACCCAAAACGAACACCCTGTTGCGCCGCATGTACGCGCAGGTTTTCTCTGCGGCGTTGCGCCGGTTTTGGCCTAAGCATGGAGATAGGCCCCATAATCAATCCTATTGCTACCAATATAAAAATAAATAGCCAGACACTCATAGAAAACCCCAAAAGATTCACAAATGCTTAAACGGGCTTGGATTAATCTCGACTTGAGCTACCTTTTGTTTAAGGATCGTTTTGTTTATCGCTTAACTTGTTTATAACCTAGTCTTAGTATTCAACACGGATTCACAGCGAGGTGAAAATCATGAATGAGGCCATCAGTTATCGCCACATTATCGTCGGCGTTGACTTATCCGAGGATTGCCCGAAAGTGATTGCGCGCGCGGCGGGCATTGCCCGTGTGTGCAATGCCAAATTGACACTTGCCTATGTACTTGAACCCATTGCTTTTGCCTACGGCGGAGATATGCCGGTAGACCTTAGCGGTGTACAAGAACAGCAAGTTCAAAAAGCCAGTACTGAATTAACTTTGCTTGCAAAATCCACCGACTATCCAATCCAGCAACAACATGTACTGGTTGGCCAACCAGCGGCGGAGCTTCACTATCTCGCCGAACAGGAAGATGCAGATTTGATTGTGGTGGGAAGTCACGGGCGCAAAGGTTTTGCACTGCTACTCGGCTCAACCCCCAATAGCGTTTTGCATGGTGCCACCTGTGACGTATTGGCTGTTCTCGTGAAAAAGCAAACAGATTTGCCCGAGTAATATTTCCACATCTACTTATTCCTGCTGCATATCTTCAAGCTCGGCCCAGCGTTCAAAGCAATCATCAAGTTGTTGTTGCACCTGGGCCAGCTCCTGCAATTTTTTCTCTACCACCCCGGCGGATTGCGAATAGAAACCCTCAGCATTTGTTTCTGCCTGAAGTGACTCAAGTTGTAGTTCCAGCGCTTCAATTTTTTGCGGTAGTTCATCAAACTCTTTTTGGAATTTGTAACTTAATTTTTTGGATTTTGCCGGTGCCTTGGCTGGAGTGGCAGCAAGCTGCTGTAACGATGCCGAATCCGCAACAGCAGGAAGTTCGTCGGCCTGAGTCCATTTCCCACCCTGGCGAATCCAATCATCGTAACCGCCCACGTATTCGAGCACATTACCGCGACCTTCAAAGGCGATCACACTGGACACGATATTATTCAGGAAGGCGCGATCATGGCTTACCAGCAAAATAGTCCCTGGATAATCGATTAAGATCTCCTCCAGCAGTTCCAGCGTTTCCACGTCCAGATCATTGGTCGGTTCATCCAATACCAATAAGTTTGCTGCCTTGCTAAATAGTTTCGCGAGCAAAACCCGATTTCGCTCACCGCCTGACAAGGCTCTTAGTGGTGTGCGCGCACGTTCACCGCTAAAGAGAAAATCACTCAAGTAGGAAAATATATGCTTGGACTTGCCATCGATATCGATAAACTCCCGCCCTTCGGCAATGTTATCGACGGCATTTTTGTCCAAATCGAGCTGATCGCGCAGCTGATCAAAATAGGCTACTTGCAGATTGGTACCGAGTTTTACCTTGCCTGATTGCGGCTGTAACTCACCCAGAATCAATTTCAACAACGTGCTTTTACCTGCACCGTTAGCCCCTACCAATCCAATTCTGTCACCGCGCATAATGCGTGCAGAAAATTGCTTGATAATCTGCTTTTCGCCCCAGGCAAAAACAACATCCGTCAATTCCGCCACTAATTTGCCGGAATCACCGCTGCTCGCCAGCGTAAAATTTGCTTTTCCAGTCACCTCTCGGCGCTGGGAGCGCTCTTCCCGCAAGGCCTTTAACGCGCGTACGCGGCCTTCGTTACGGGTGCGCCTCGCCTTGATGCCCTGACGAATCCAGACTTCTTCCTGCGCAAGCTTTTTATCAAATAACTCATTGTGACGGGCTTCGTCCGCAAGCGCCTGCTCCCGATAAACCAGGAAGCTTGCATAATCCCCCTGCCAATAGCGAATATGACCGCGATCCAACTCCACAATATGCGTAGCAAGTGCCTGCAGTAAGGAGCGATCATGGGTGATAAAAATGAGTGCGCCGTTAAACGCAAGCAGTTGTTTTTCCAGCCACTCAATCGCGGCAATATCCAGATGGTTAGTGGGTTCGTCCAGCAACAACACATCCGGTTCAAGTACCAGTGCCCGCGCCAATGCGACGCGGCGACGCCAACCGCCGGAAAGTTCGCGCATGTATCGATTGGCCGGTAAATCCAGACGCGAAATAATCTCTTCTACTTTCTGCTGCAAGGCCCAGCCGTCGCGCGCTTCTATTTGCTGCTGTAATTGGCTCATGCGGGCTAATTGCTGGTCAGAAATATCGGCACTATGGGAAAGCTGGCGATACTCAGCCAGCAACTGCCCCACCCCTTCGCCGCCCGCCGCGACTGCATCAAATACCAACCGATCATCTGCCTCGGGTAAATCCTGCTCCAGCCGTGCAATACGAATACCGTTTTGGCGAATGACCTCGCCTTTATCCAGATCGACCTCACCGGCAATCACTTTTAGCAAGCTGGATTTGCCTGCACCGTTGCGACCAATCAAACACACTCGCTGGCCTTTTTCGATACTCAACTCGACCTCGTCCAGCAGAATTTGCAGGCCGTAGCCGAGATAAGCTTTTTCAATTTTAATCAAAGACATAGAAAGAATAATTCAGGTAGTTTTACAACGAAAATGATACTGGCAGAAGCACCACTTGGCTGGTATTCTCAGTTGATCACGGGGCGCCAAAAAGCGCCGCATCATATCCCACCAGCCAGGCATAACCAACCCGCCAGGTTTTATAATAATTTGAGGTTCCCATGAGGTTTTCGAAAATACTTTGGCCAATCGCACTTAGCGCCAGTGTATTCGTCGGTAGTATGGCCCTGATCACCGAAGCAGCAACCAACCCTCCCGCAAAACCCGCCGCTAAAACTGCGTCTACCAAGGTCGATCAACGTCAGCTCGAGCGGCAGAAATATGCCCAGGCACAAAAGGCATTAAACGCAAAAAACATGGGTGAATATAAGCAGCTAATCAAACAGTTGCAGAACTACCCGTTATTGCCCTATCTGGAATATCAGGAATTAAGCAATCGCTTGATTACCCTACCAAAAAATGATGTGCAAAGTTTTTTTACTCGTTATCCAGATTCTTTTCTTTCTGAGCGACTCACCCATCGCTGGTTGCGTACCCTGGCACAGCGTGAGCGCTGGAGTGATTACCTGCAATTCTATGATAAACGCCTCGCCGACCCTGAATTGGCTTGTTTGCAGGTTCGCGCGCGTTTTGAAACTGGTGATAAAACTGCACTGAGCGATGTAGCACCGTTGTGGAATATTGATAAGACCCAATCCAAGGCATGTGACCCGCTCTTTACTGAATGGAAAAAAGCCGGGTTTATGACCCCTGAATTAATTTGGGAACGTCATCAAAAAGCGCTAAAAGCCGGTAATAAAAATATGGCAAGTTATTTAAGCAACTTATTGCCTGCCAGCATTCGTCCAAGTGCATTGTTGATGCAACAGGTCGATGCAAATCCTCGTTTACTGAAACAAACCGCAAAATTTTCCAAACAATCTGTGCAAATGAAATCAGTCATCTTGCATGGCTTGGAGAAACTCGCGCTCACCAATGCAAAAGAGGCGCTGACTCTTTGGCACCAATACGATGCCCAGCAACTATTTAGCGATGAAGACAGAATCAACATCAAATATCACATCGCTTTGCGTTTGCTGTATCAGGATCATGAAGTCGACGCCGAAAAATTAGTTGCTTCTACACCCAATTTGACTCGCACCGATTTGCTGGAATGGTTGCTGCGCGAATCTTTACGCAAACAAGATTGGGAGCGCACCAATGAATGGATTGCTCGTTTGCCAGAAGATGCACGCAAATCCGAACGCTGGCGCTATTGGCAAGCTCGCACCATGGAACAGTTGGACATTAAGGAAATGAATGGCGAAACACCTATGGCCATTTATCAAAGCGTTGCACCGGCACGCAGCTTCTACGGCTTTCTTGCTGCGGATAAAATCGGCGGTACCTATCACTTATTGGATCGTCCCCTAACAGTCACCGAAGAACAATTTCGTGCGGTAGAAAATTCTCAAGGTATGTTGCGCGCCCGCGAATTTTTTATGCGCGGTGAATTGGCTGCTGCCAGCCGCGAATATTTTCACAGCGCACGCCGCATGCCCATGGAACAGATGATTATTGCTGGCCGCTTGGCCGAAAAATGGGGATGGTACCGCCACGGCATTCAATTAATGGCCGAGGCACAATCCTGGGATGAACTGCAGGTACGTTTCCCTATCGTGTACAAAGACCATGTCAATAAAGCTGCGAAACAAACTTCAGTAAACCCGCTGTTTATTTTTGCGGTTACTCGTCAGGAAAGTGCCTTTATGCATGATGCAAAGTCGCCCGCAGGTGCAGTAGGTTTAATGCAGTTACTACCAACAACCGCGAAACACACAGCACAGAAAAGCGGATTAAGTTTTTCACCTAATGATTTAATCACCCCGGAAAAAAATATTGCCTTGGGCAGCCGCTACCTGAATCACTTGCTGGATGTTTTTGATGGCAACCGCATTCTCGCTGCTGCCGCATACAATGCTGGCCCTTCACGTGTGAAGAAGTGGTTAAACTCAGAAAAGAATTCGCAGCTGCCTTACGATGTCTGGATCGAAACCATTCCCTACAAAGAAACGCGCGGTTATGTGCAAAACGTATTATCGTTTTCAGTAATCTATGCCTATCGATTAGGCCAGGAAACTAACTTTGTCACACCGGCAGAGGCAAATCGACAGTTGTAAAATGCAATCAAAAATCCTGAAAAAAATGCCGACTCAAGTCGGCATTTTTTTCAGGATTTTTGATTTCCTGTAAGAAACTCGCGCAGTCGTTTTTGTACTACTGTTGCCAGTTCATCCGGTTGAAACTTGGAAAGAAAATCGTTGCAACCCACTTTCTCCACCATGGCTTTATTAAAACTTCCACTCAGGGATGTGTGTAACACCACATATAAATCCCTCAGGTCAGGATCTTTGCGCACTTCTGCCGTCAGGCGATAGCCATCCATTTCCGGCATTTCAGCATCGGTAATCAGCATCAGGATTTCATCGGTTACCTTGCGTCCGGCAGCAACCCATTGACGTAAATGCGTTAACGCTTGCAAGCCATCCTGGGTGGATAAAACATCTATACCCAGATTCCCGAGGGTCTCTCTGACCTGCTTAACGGCGGTTGGGGAATCCTCTGCCAATAATACTTTCAGTTTTCGCCTGCGCGCCTCGGATACCAAATCAGAGTCGAGCACCTCTTCAGAAACCTGGGTGTTATAAGGGATAATGTCAGCCAACACCCGTTCCACATCCAGAATTTCTACCAATTGATCATCAATACGTGTAATTGCCGTCAAGAAATGGCTACGTCCTGTGCCTTTGGGTGGAGGCAAGATTAACTCCCAATTCAAATTCACGATCCGATCCACCGACCCGATTAAAAATGCCTGCACCGAACGGTTATATTCAGCCACAATCAAATTAGCATTTTCAGTATCTTTCAGCGGGCTCATACCGATAGCTGCACGTAAATCAATAACTGGCACCGCCTGGTTCCGCAGGTGCGCAACCCCGCAAATATGGGGATGGCTATGTGGCACATGGCGCAATTTGGGCACCTTAACCACTTCCTGCACCTTAAATACATTAATTGCAAATAACTGCCTGCCCCCCAAACGGAACATAAGCAGCTCCAGGCGGTTCTCCCCCACCAGACGGGTACGTTGATCAATAGAATCCAGCAACTTAGACATAGCTACACCATTATTGCAGGCCCTTCCCCAAGGCCTTGAATAGACAACAAAAGTATAGGCAATAAGTATCGACCCTGCTGAAATTAGGCCACGCCCACACAACATCACAACTACCCTGGGCTTTCATCGGCAGGAAAATCCCGTAATGACTGCTAAAAAAACTATTGTGGGGCCGCAAGAATTAGATTAGAGTCGAACTCGTTTTTTATCCAACTTGACTATTTTTTATGACCACTTCTTGTTTTGCACGCAAACATCACGCATGGCGACCAGTAATGGCTGCGCGATTTGTATTGCTTTGGCGGACAAGCAGGTAAAAAAGAGTTCCATTATTTTTACACTCAGGGCCGCAGCAAAATCTGCGGCCTTTGTGTTTTATAAGCCTCCGTTTTTTTGCTGTCAGGCCCTTAACTTAATTGCTAGGGAGCCAATCGTGGTAATTACACAGTTATTCGTCACTCTGCTGAACATGGGAATAAATTCGCTACTCGAGCAAGGTGGCCAGATATTTATTCTTTGCTTATTAATATTTCTGCCTATATTAATGCCGGGATTGCCGCTACTGGTTTTTCACTGTCTTAGCCGGACCCCAAAACCAGCCCAAAAAGTAGTACAGCAACTGTTGCGCGTGACCGCTGGCCCAGACGAACTTTTGGTGCGGGAGTTGTCCGATAAAAGAAATAGCCCAACAGCTAAAACCAACCAGGGCAGGATCAACACGGAATAACACCAGCTTGTGGTGCCCCAAGGTCGCACAGATTAAAAGTGGTAAGCCCACGGTTAAGGGCTACACTTTCATCATTGATCATGATGCACCATTAATTGGTATTTTACGGTGGTGCAGATCTGCGGTAACTACAACTAAAAACTGACATTCTTTTATGACCGACGCTATACCGTTATTGGCACGCCAGCCCATTTTCAATGGCAACATGCAAGTTGTTGCCTATGAGTTGCTATGTCGCAACAGCGAGCTAACTCAAATAGGCTCACGTGATGGTGACGCTGCCAGCTCCCAGGTATTGCTCAACGCATTTACTGAATTATCCATTGAACAGGTTGTCGGCAAGCACAAAGCCTTTGTTAATTTTACCCGTGCGCTGATAGACACCCCCCCGCCTTTTAATCGACAAAAATTGGTGATTGAGGTACTGGAAGGACAAAAAGTGGATGCTGCCATGCTGCACTCACTGATGCAGCTGCGCGACCAAGGCTATACCATCGCCTTGGATGACTTTGAACTGACAAAAGAAACTGAAAGCCTGGTCGCTTATGCGGACATCATCAAGCTGGATGTATTGCATTTATCGCCAGAAAAGCTCAAGCAACATATTACTTACCTAAAACCTTTTGGTATCACACTGATTGCTGAAAAAGTAGAAACATATGAAATGTTTGAGCACTGTAAAGCACTGGGATTTGACTTGTTTCAAGGGTATTTTCTGGCAAAGCCCAAGGTAATTACCGGCAAAAAAGTTTCCGAAAACAAACAGTCAGTTTTACAGCTTTTATCTGCATTGCACGACCCTAATGTTCCTATTGAAAAAATTGAACGCATGATCGCCAGAGATACCCTGCTGAGTTTCAAGTTGTTGCGCCTGGTTAATTCTGCAGCCTTCGGCTTGTCGCGCTCAGTCGATTCCTTGCGCCAGGCAATTATGTTGCTCGGGTTAAATAAACTACGGAACTGGGTGAATCTGCTGGCGCTTTCCAACTTGAGTGGAAAACCTCATGAACTCAGTATTGCTGCGTTAACGCGCGCGCGCATGTGTGAATTAATTGCTACCGAAATTAATCGCCAAAGCCGCCCGGATTCATTTTTTACGGTGGGATTGCTATCCACACTGGATGCATTTTTGGACACGCCACTGGAAGAATTATTATCCAGCCTTTCACTGAGCGAGGCTATTAACAAGGCCATGCTCAATCACTCTGGCCCGGAAGGTATGGTGCTGCAATTGGTGCAGTCCCATGAACAAGGTGATTGGGAAAAAATTGATTGGGATTCGTTGGAAAAAGTGGGCTTAACTTCGGGGCGACTTGCAGAAATCTACGTGGAGTCTTTGCGTTGGGTAGCAGAAACCATGAACACATTGGGCATAAACCCTAGTTAACGTCGCTGTACTTTTGCAAAAAAAGCGATGCCTGCGCTGTATCAAATGGCCAACCTAACTCAGCCTTATCATCCGCAAACTTTAGTACTGGAATTCTGATGCCGTATTGCTCAATCAGCTCATCGGATTCAGCAATATCGACCTCTTCCATGCGCAAAGGCAAACAACTAACCAGAGGGGCAAGAATATCCCAGGCTAGTTCACAAAGGTGACAGCCCGGGGTTGTGTATAGGTAAAGGGTTTTCATATCAACCTGGTATCTATTTCAGCTCCATGGAATGAGCCTAGTGTACCAAGTTCAATGCATGTGCGCTTACTTCAAATCAAGGGCGAGCAACTGATCCATAAAATCGCGGAAGCGTTTGCCCTGCTGCTCCTCCACTTCGCCTTCGCCGGTAACTTTTTCCGCAATTTCACTCACCAATAATTTAGGCTCGTCAAAGATAGATGCGCGATCCAGGCTATCAAGTAAATCTTTAATAAAGTTACCCAAAGGCAATAACTGATCAGTCAATAAGTTGGGTTTGTTATCATCGCCAGTAGCTACTGGGCCAACACGTTGATAGGCTTGGGTGACTTGTTGAATTTCCGCCTGTGCGAGATTTAATGCAAAACTGCCAATTTGATTCTGGTCGTAACCTAGATTCATTGCTTGCTCAAATGCATTATCCAGGTTTCCACCAAAAAATTGACCTGCCAAATCGTTAACACGGCCCAACAAATCATTAATCGCTCCCAGCTCCTCTTCACTCAAGTCACCTTCAACGCTCAATGAGAAGGACTCGCTTGAGCTATAGCTACCGCTGAGTGCACCCACTGATTTATTGCCGCGCTCAGCCCGGCCAGCTTCTACTGCCAAGCCTTCACTGGAGCTTGCCTTGATAGTAACTTTATCTCCATCCCTAGTGGTTAATTCAAAGCTGAATTCGCGTGCACGACCATATTCGTAATTGCCGTAACCCACATAACTGGATTTGGCCGCCGGGAAAAAGTCAGGCACATCCAACTCTGTAGCCGGTTTGGTTTTAGCGGTTGATTTTAATTGACTTGCGGCAGCTGAGTCGCTGGCAGCTGCGCCACTGTTGGTTTTGGGAGCATCGGCAGACTCAATGAATTTTTTGCGCAATTCATCTACGCCTTCCAACACCAAATCGTAGGTCTTACCAATATCAGCCTTTATCTCGGGAGAAAGAAGACTGAGCGCTTCCAGTTTTTCACTCGCTTCAGCAAAACCTTTCTTGAAACCTGAAAGCCCCGCTTCCAGGCGGGCCTGCAACTCTTCCTGAGTTGCACCATCAGCCACATCCATCTGCAAACGACGCTCGATAAAACCGAGGATGTTACCCGCGACTTTTTCTGCCGTCAGAGGCTCAAAAGTTTCGTACTCGGATTTGGCCACCTGACCGCGGGAACTGATTTTCTCGTAAGCCGCGGTCAGTGTTTTATTCACAATCTGAAATGCCGCCTGACGCTTGTCTTGAATAGACGCCCCCTCGCCTAACGGCTCCACCACTGGCGATTTTTTGTCCTGAGTGGAGCTATGAGTATTACCAGGTTGATTCAACAGATTGTTGATAGATGAACTGGCAGGGTTGTTAAGTGAAGAGATATTCATAAAATCACCTGTGAGCAACACGAGTCTGTGGCTCACAGGCTATCGGCTGGTTCCCGCAAAGCTTAAAGACTTATTTTCGTGTTAAGACCAAGGCCGTTATAACCACAACAGCCAATACACCGATGAAGATTAGCCCAAATTTACCCTTTCCACCCTCTTCGTTACCGGATTGTGGAGCGGTATTCGCAGCTGCGCGATTAATTGATGATGAACGAGTAGCAGAGGGGGCCTTAGCGGGAGCTGCACTGGAGCGTCTTGCCTCAACTGATTCTGTTTTTGCGGGGGTTGCTTTGCGTACCGCCGTTTTGGCCAAGTCATCCGACGGCCCCATTACACCAAAACTCAAGGCATCAAAGCGCAGTTCGTCTCCACGTTTTACCCGCGCTTCAGCTACTCGTTTGCCGTTCAGATAGGTGCCATTCGCGGAATCCAGGTCTTTCACAAACAGCATGCCATCGATAATTTGCAGCTGTGCATGGCGACGGGACAAGTGCGCGGCAGAAAGGCTGATATCGCACTCGCTAGCGCGACCAATGACATTGATTTCTTTTAGGGGAAATACACGATTCGCCAAAGCCGCATGATTTGCCTTTAAAGACCAGCCGGTCGCCTTGGGCGCTCGCAGCTGGGTGACATTGGCTGATTCTTCCGCAACAGCGCGGGCTTCCTTTTTGGGATCTATTACTATCAGCTCTACACTGCCCAAGGTAATTTGGTCGTCCGGTTTTAGTTCGCATGCACCGTTAACCGGTTGGCCATTGACTGAAACTGGCTGGGTAGGTACTAAATTGCGCAGGGTAAGGTGTTCATTATCAACCAGCACCTCAAGGTGAACATCGCTCGCTAGCGGGTCATCAATCACCAGTGCATTGGTAGCAGAACGGCCAATGGTAATCTTGGGTTCAACCAACCATACCGCGTTGTATTTATTATCTTTAAAGCGGATTTTAAGCATAAATTTAACCTTGGCGCCAGTTCAAAAACGGGCTTGAATAATGCAATAGCTATGCAGCGATTTCAACACTTGCACTTCGGTTACAAAACAAATGATTGCTCACGCGCGTTATGGCAAATAAAGCTTTAAAACTCCGCCCCCTAATGGACCATTATTGGCGATAGTCATATAGCCTTGTCCTTTTTTCGATTTGTGTAATTCCAACACTTTTCGTGCAAACAACAATCCCAGACGAGTATTGCCGGAGCTAAAGGAAACTGCTGTTTGCGGGAGAGGTCCGAGCAACATTGCTTCTGGATATCCCTGGCCATCATCGGCAACAGCAATGCACAAAAATCCATTCTCCTCGGTTGCACGAACCAGTAATTGGTTGCGACAGTAGCGCGCACAATTAACCAGCAGATTGTTCAATACACCACCAATCAACTCATTATCAAAATACCAGGTTAAATCCGGGTCGCAATCAATCTTGATTTGAATATTGCGCGAGCGAAGCAAGGTGTCGTTACGTGCAATTTGCTCTTCAATAATATCGACAACATGGTGCTCATCAATCACCACTACCAATGTTTTTTCATCCATTCGATAGAGTGATAACAGCTGCACCAACTCACCATTAATACGCGCCGCTTCATATTCCAGAGTAGAAAAGAATTTAGCCTGCTCGTCGTCTTTCGGCGGAGAGTTCTCCACCATGGCCGCCACAGTATTGAGCAACATCCCCAGGGAGTTCTTCATGTCGTGCACGCTAGAAGCCAACACAAATGAAAAATTAATTGGCATCTGATCATGATCAGATGCAGGTGTTTTTTTCTCGGAAGATGAGTCCACTGTTAACCTCGCTATTTTTTCTCGTTGGCGCGAACCAGTCCGTTATATACATCATTCAACTGCTTATAGCGCTGATACTGGGGATGTGACTGGGAAATAATACTTGCCGTTTTTGTAAAGGTTTGCTGAATTTTTTCGCTCACCGTACTATTAAAATTGGCTTTAAGTTTATCGATCATGGCTTGCACATAATTCAAGCGAAGACCTATGTGATTTGGCAGCTTTTGCAGCGCTGTTTTAAACGCATCTGCAGCGGCTGTAAAATCTTTGGCGTTGTACAGTGAAATACCTTTCTTGTTAATCTCAGCCACCATTAGCTTATTTTTCTCGCTACGCGGCTCATCCAGTAATACATCAAGCTTTTGTAATTTATCCTCGCTGCCGGCATAGCGGTGTAATAAATCGCCCAATTGTTGTTGAGCCTCATCCGTTTTTCCAAGCATGCGCAACGCACGCACCATCTCAATTTGTACATCCAGGGCAGCATCATCTTTTGTATTTCCCAACGCGGATTGCGCTGAGCTCAGTGCTTCCTGCGCGCGACGCTGATCGCCATTACAAACTTGCAATTGACTTTCCAGCAACAATGACTCGACCTTGCGTAAGTTGGATTTGCCAAAGTTTTCCTCCAGGTTAACAACACAGGAAATTGCCTCGCGTACCAGCGGCTTGGCCAAGTCCTTGTCAATGGAATATAAATCTATGGTTGACTGCGCAAATAACGAGTGAACACTGGCCTTGTCAAAGCAGGAATGCTCGCCCAATTTGACCGCGCGCCTCAAGGCATTGGTCGCGGTAACCAAGTCATTATTTTGTTGGGCGACGTCCCCCAGGCTTTGCTGACGAACGATAGATAATGGAGAAAGCTCTGTCGCTTTTTGTAAAACATTTTGCAAACCGTCGAAATCATTCTGAAGTTTGTATACCTCAGCCTGCAAATCATAGGCTTTCATGCATAGCGGGTTTGACTGCAATAAATTTTCCAACCACTGCTGCGCTCCCAGAAGATCATTTTGAGCAAGCTTGGTTTTCACCATGCCAATTTGGGCCCATTCCAACTCTCTAGCCTCCAATACACTGCGGTAAATTTCCTCTGCTGCACTAATATTTTTATTATCGAGATACAATTGCGCGAGAATTTTTTGACACGCATTAGTGTAACGAC
>JAGKXD010000058.1 GCA_021151525.1 Cellvibrionaceae bacterium
AAGTTAGATTTTGCACAATCTGCTTCACCCCCTGCGAAGGGGGTGGCTGGGACGACTGCACGGATGCAGGCGGTAGAGTAATCCAGAAGCAGTTACCGAGGGGGTTATCCCAGATGAGATTAAAGCTTGAAGGTAGAAACCTTATCGTTCAGTGCACGCGAGTGATCCTGCAGAACTTTTGCGCGCAATTCGCCCTGATGAGCCTCCTCTGCAGAGCTATCAGCCACACGTTTGATAGCCGTAATATTGTGCAACACTTCTTTCACGACTTGGCTCTGCTCTTCCGCCGCCGTCGCAATCTGCGATGCCATACTGCTTATTTCACCAACCGCCTGATTGATATTACTCAGTGAACGCGAGGCATTATCGGCATTAGATACACTGCCCGTCGCCAAGGCGCGGCTGTCATCCATAATGGCCACAGCATTTTGTGCAGTACCTTGAAGAGAAGTAATCATTGCCTGAATTTCGCCGGTACTGGCGTGCGTGCGCTGAGACAACACGCGCACCTCATCTGCAACTACGGCAAACCCTCTGCCCTGCTCACCGGCGCGCGCTGCTTCGATAGCCGCGTTCAATGCCAGCAAATTCGTCTGTTCGGCGATACCTTGAATGGTCGCCAAAATGCCGTTGATGTCTTGTGCATGCTTGTTCAGGTTGGAGATGACGTTACCCGCCTGCTCTACTTTCTCCGCCAAAACGACAATCGAATCGCGAGTTTTATCCACCTGCAATTTGCCGTCCTCCGCACTGCTTACAGATTCATCTACAGAAGATGCAGTACGTTCAGCGTGACGGGCAATTTCCTGGGTTGCATTGGTCATTTCATTCATGGATTGAGCGACCATGCTGATTTGCTCTTGCTGCTGCCCCAACTCCTTCACTGACTTGAATGCACCATCTGCCATAGAACGGGCATTGTCTTGCAAGTCAGTCGCCTGCAAACGTATGTGTTTCACCAAATCATGCATGTGATCCACAAATAAATTGAAGTTTCTGGCCAACTGCCCCACCTCGTCGCCGGAGGTAATCGGCAAGCGGCGCGACAGATCGCCACCGCCTGAGGCGATATCTGCCAGCGACTGGGATACATTGTGCAAAGGCAACAGCAAGCGCCCATTGATCAAATTGATAACAACCAAGGTTGCAAACAAGAGCAATAAGGTTGCCAGCACCTGCCCCATCAAGGTGGATTTAACCGGCCCCACTAACAGCTCGCGATCCAACACCATCATGAGCACCAGATCGGTATTGGGGATGGTGCTGGCAAACACCTGCTTGGTGCGGCCATCTATATCCACCAAATGCAGATCATCTTTATTAGCGATGAGTTTATCTACGTAATTGGTTGTGAATTGGGGGGCAACTACGGTCAAGTTTTTGTTTAATAGCTTGTCATTCGCGTGGGCAAACACAGTGCCAGCGCGGGTGGCGATAAACATGTAACCCTCGCCCGGAAGGTTGATATCGCGCAGTTGCTGCACGATGTTATCAATCACCACATCAATTCCAATAACGCCTTTTACACTGCCATCTCCGTTAAGAACAGCGCGCCCAAGCGACACCACCGACTTACCCGTAGCCGAGGCAATTGAAGGATTATCAATAAAGGTTTTGCGCTGATCTTTCATGGCATTGATATACCAAGACCATTTACGCGGATCATCATTGCCCGGTGCCATCACCAGATTATTGGCGTTGACCAATTTCCCATCAGGGAAGGCCAAAAAGGCGTTATCTACGTCAGCCGCAATCTTCAGCTGCACGAGGTGAATGTTGTAGCTGGAATCATCGGTATTCGCCGGAAAGCTCTCCAGCGACTTGCCTTTGAGGGCAAACCAATCGCTTACATATTTGGTAAAAGTCGCAGAAATCCCTTCAACTTGGCGTGCGATATTCACATCCATCGCCTTCATAGACGATGTATAGGAAAGATAAGCCACCGCACACCCAACTAACACCAGCGAGACTCCAACAGAAGCACTTATTTTTCTTCTTAACGACCAATGCGCAAACATGAATCCTCCGAGGGAACACAATCAGGGGGTGATTTTTATAATTAACCAGCTCAAAAGCACTATGTAAAAAATAGCATGAGTTCAGTAATTTGCATGACAAATGAAGCTTAGGAAGGGATCATTTTTATAGCAAGTAACCGGTTACAGATTATCGGCGTAATTCAGTAAATCATTAAGAATATTTTTTTGCGGTTCACTGATGGTTTCCAGTTGTAACAATTCAGCAACCCGCGCGTGAAGATCCGCCACAACGATTCCCGCGCCAGCTTCTGCGTTGGTGCGACGCAGATGACAAAAGCTTCGCCAGCGTTGGTACTCTTGGGTACTTAGCGTTTCCGGAAAATTGCGGGCGCGATAGCGAAACAGCAGCTCGCTTAAACGTTCATCGCGAAAATCGAAGACTTTACCGGCGAGATTTGCCGGCGCAGTGCGGCGAACCTGTGCCATAAGCTTTTTATCGGCATCATCAAAAAAGCCGTTGTAGAGCATCTGCTCTGGGTCGGTTTTTTCGATAAAACTTATCTCGCTATAAAGCTCATAAAGCTTTTCCTGCAAAGCCTGTTGCTCGCTCACGGATAAATTGCGCAGCTGCTGCCAGTGCTGTTCCAGTAGGGCACGATCAATATTCAGGCGCGCCGCCGTAGGCTCATCCAGCATGGAAGGAGGCAAAATCATCGGTGACTTATTCAAATGAATTTCTTTTAGCGCAATGCGCTCTACGCCTTCTGGCAAATCTTCTGTGCGGGTAAACAGACGCTCGCGCAACTCATCTGCAGACAGGCTAAGCAGATCTTTGGGGCTAAAGGCGAGGTTATAGGCGATGACCGAATTCTTGTTGGTGGGGTGAATCGCCAGTGGCAAAACCAGCGCGGCATTGCCATTCTCGCTCGCAAAACGCGAGGAAATATGCAGCAGCGGCTTGTGGCCAGCTATGTCGATCATGCTATTGACGAAGCGCTTGTCGCGCAGGCGATAGGCGTAATCGAAGAGTTTGGGCTGATGGGTTTTTACTAGCTTAGCCATGGCGATGGTGGCGTAAACATCCGACAGGGCGTCGTGCGCCGCTTCGTGATTGAGATTATTGGCCTTGGTCAGCATCTCCAGCTTAAAGCAAGGGCGACCATCCTCGTAATTGGGCCAGTTGATGCCCCCCGGGCGCAGAGCGCGGGTCATACGCACTACATCGATAATGTCCCAGCGCGAATTGCCGTTGCGCCATTCGCGTTCATAGGGGTCGTAAAAGTTGCGGTAAAGCATGTAGCGGGTCACTTCATCGTCGAAACGAATGGTGTTGTAACCTACGCCGCAAGTCCCCGGCCGACTGAGCTCAGCATGGATTTTGGCGGCGAATTGATACTCGGGTAGACCTTTTTCCAGAGCGATTTGCGGTGTTAAACCGGTGATTAAACAAGCGTCGGGCTTGGGTAAGGAATCGGGCGACGGGCGACAATAAATCATCAAGGGCTCGCCAATAATATTGAGCTCCTCGTCGGTGCGGACGCCCGCAAACTGTGATGGCCGATCCTGCGCAGGCACTTCACCCCAGGTCTCATAGTCATGCCAGTAAAGGGTATTTTGCATTTCGGGTGCAGCGTTTTGGTTCATTATTATCCCTTGCGTAAGCGAGGCCACAAGACCTATGAAAGCACGCAATTTAACACTTAATAATCACTTTCCCCTATACTGCACCCACTTTTCTATGACTAATATTTTGGAAAAAGCCTATGAGCAATCTTGACAGTCTCTTCGCCAACAACATCAAGTGGGCGGAGGATATTAAACGCAAAGACCCGGAATATTTTTCCACCCTCGCCCAACAACAAACTCCCGAATACCTCTGGATTGGCTGCTCTGATAGCCGCGTTCCAGCAAACCAATTACTCAACTTGGCTCCCGGTGAAATTTTCGTTCACCGCAACGTTGCCAACTTGGTGATTCACACCGACCTCAATTGTTTGACTGTGCTCAACTACGCTGTGGAGTTTTTGAAAGTTAAACATGTAATAGTAACCGGCCACTATGGTTGTGGCGGTGTAAAAGCGGCGATGGAAAATAACAAACTGGGTTTAATTGACTATTGGCTGCGCAATATTCGCGATGTGTATTACACCCACCAAGTCGAGCTAGATGCTATTGCTGACGAAACATTGCGCCTGCGCCGTTTGTGCGAGCTCAATGTATTCCAACAAATGGATAACGTAGCGCGTTGCAATATCGTTCAAAATGCATGGGCTCGCGGACAAGAATTGAGTATTCATGGCTGGGCTTACGATATTCACGATGGCATCTTGCACAAATTGCGCGAACCTATCCAAAGCGTTACTGACATCCCTGAGCAATATCGTCTCTATTAATTATCTTTTATGCAGCAAGGATGCAGCACGCCCACCGCCGCAATAATCCTCGTCTATACTTCTGCAATATACAGTTTAGGTATGCTCAATACTTTGAGCTTGGCAAGCATAAAAACAATGCCTAGGTACCACCACCAATAATGACTCATCAGGGCACATAGTCGATGCCGTTACTCAGGGACACGCATACCCCGCCAGACCTTCAAGAATGGCAACCCAAGCAATACTTTTTCATAAGTATTTTGGCTCCTATGCTGCTATTTTTAGCCTTGGCTTGCACAACCGAATTCGCCGCTCGGCAACAACAAATGCGCGAGCAATCACTTCTCCAAGAACGCCTTGTTGATAAGGCGAATCAAATTCGCACCCTACTGGAATACGAGCTCAACTCCACCCTTCATTTAGCAACGGGATTAGTGTCTTACATCCAATCCAAACAAGGCATTTTAAACCCGCGAGAAATTGATCCTTGGGTGAGTAATTTGCAAGAGCGAGCGCACTACATGCGCAACATAGGTATAGCCCCCAACAATGTAATTACCTACATTTACCCTCTAGCCGGCAACGAGCCCGCATTGGGATTGCGCTACCGCGACAACAAAGAACAATGGCCAGCAATTCAAAAAGTCATTTTTAGCAAGCGCCCATTACTCGCGGGCCCTGTTCGCTTACAACAAGGCGGGCACGGTTTAATCTATCGTGTTCCCGTTTTTCTTAACGACAACGAAGATTACTGGGGGCTAGTCAGTACTGTTTTAAATTTCGATGAAATCTATGCGATGTTACATTCCCGTGCAGAACAGCTAGGAATAAAAATTGCGGTAAAAGATACAGATAACGATGGCAAAATTTTATTTGGTGATAATGATGTCATCGCCAATGCAGAAGTTAATCTAAGTATCCCCGGCCGCAATTGGCAAATGATTTCCAGCCCGGCGATTACTCCACCCCATTCAGTGCTTAATATAATTCGCATTGCGGGCTGGGGCGCAGCATTTACCATAGCATTTCTCTTCAACTCATTTTTGCGGTCTCTCGCACAACAAAATAAAACCTTGCTTGAATTACACGATAGCAAGTACCGTTTTTCACAAGCATTTAATAGTGCGCCCCAAGGTATCGCAATAATCAATCACCAAGGCCTGCTCATTGATTTTAACGAGAGCGTATGTGTAACGCTGGGTTACACGCGTAGCGAACTTGAAACACAAAATTTCTTTTCTATTGCTGCCCCCAATCAACGAGAGCGCTTAAGCAACATTATTGACGGCGTATACCCTAAACCCGGTGCGAATCATCAATACGAAAGCATATTGCTGCACAAATCTGGGCAAGAAATTAATGTAATCATTAGCCTAGCGCCAACACAAACCAGCACTCATGAAAGCGATTGGATTATTCAAATCATTGAAATTAGTCATCGCATTGCGTTTGAGCATTTGCTTCAAGAAGAAGCGAGTTACAACCAAAGTATTCTTAACGCCGTTGTCGATGGAATTATGATCATAGATGTCAACGGAAATATTCGTTCAGTGAATCCAGCCGCGAGCCGAATTTTTGGATATGCACTTGATCAATTTCCTCATCAACACGTCAATCAATTTATTCAGGATCCTGAAACTGGCAGCATAATGCGCCACATTAAATACCATACAACTAAAATTGATTTGAATACCGAAATCAATCACGATGTGATTGGCATTAAAGAGAAAGGCCAGCAATTTCCATTGGAGTTGCAACTCTCGTGCATTCAACGCAAGCATGAAAAATTGTTTATTGCGGCCGTGCGCGATATCAGTGAACGTAAGCATCTAGAACAATTAAAACAAGATTTTATTTCCAATATCAGCCATGAGCTACGCACACCACTCACAGCAATATTAGGCTCGCTCCGCTTAATGCAAAGTGGAGCGCTCGGAAGCTTTAATGAACAGTTAGAAAAAGTGATTCGTATTGCAGATCAAAATGGCCATAAACTCGGGCGACTAATAGATGATTTATTAGATATGGATAGATTGCTTGCGGGACGAATACAGTTTGATTTCAAAATACAGCCGATTTATCCGCTTGTTGTTCAAGCCATTGAGAATATTACAGCGGTAGCCGTACAACACCATGTCAACATTGAACTACTCAGCAACGACGAACAATTGCTCGCTAATGTAGATAGCTTGCGATTTCAGCAAGCACTATCAAATCTATTATCGAACGCCATAAAATTTTCGTACAAGCACTCGTTGGTCAGCGTTAGAATTCTTAGTATCGATTATAAAATTCGCATCGAAGTCATTGACCGAGGAATGGGAATTGAAAATGAAGAGTTAGGAATGCTTTTTCAAAAATTCTATCAAGTCGATAAATCTAACTCTCGCAAAGTCGGTGGCGCTGGGCTCGGCCTGGCAATATCAAAAGAATTAATAAATCTTATGTATGGCGACATTGGTGTTCATTCCGAAGTGGGCAGAGGTAGCTGCTTTTATATTGAGCTACCGCTAGTTAATCACACCAAAATTCAGAGCAATCATGGATAGACCTAATCCAGACAATGCATCGGCACCTAACGTCCAGCATCGCACGCTAGCAGAAGAGCGCGTGCGCGTCCTCTATCAAGCAATTCCTCTCTCTATTGGCGTTACCTTGGTTTTAGATTTACTCTTGAGCTTGTCTCATTGGAATGTTATTGGTCAGGGCGATTTGATTTTATGGAATATTTTAATGATGTGCGCCATGGTATTGCGCATCGTTAATTGGTTTTTCTGGAGCCATACTGAAAGTTCATTTAGCCCTCAATATTGGCTCACTCTATTCCGCATGGGCACGCTGCTCGCAGGTCTCATGTGGGGTAGCGCATCCTATTTCATGTTCGCCAGCTACAACACAACCTATCAAGCACTTCTGGCGTTCACGCTCGCTGGTGTTGCCAGTGGCTCGCTCACAACGCTGGTTATTGACCGCTGGTCTGCTGTTGGCTTTGTTACTCTCGCCATAGTTCCGCTCAGCCTGCGCCTGCATGCGGAACAAGGGCAAATCGCAATTTCCATGAGCATTATGGTTGCGCTGTTTATTGTGTTTGTACTCTCTGCCTCTGCGCGCGCGCGCAAACAATTAGAAAATAGTTTTTCGCAAAAAGCACGCCTCATTGAATGGGGAAATGAGCGATTGCAGCAACAACAAATCAGCAAAATTTTGAGCCAAACACAGGCCTTGTTTATTGCGTCAAACGACGATGCTAAGACATTTGAGTATTTGTTAGATCATGTTTTAAGTTTTACGGGAAGCCAGTTTGGGTTCATCGGAGAGGTGCATTACAACCAAGAACAAGATCCCTACTTGAGCATGCTCTCAATCAGCAATATCGCTTGGGATAAAAGCAGCAGAGCCGCTTACGCAGAGCATAAACATCAGGGCATGAAGTTCACCAACCTCAATACACTGTTTGGCGCGGCATTGGTCTCCGGCAAACCTATTATCAGTAACAATCCCGCCAGCGATATGCGCGCCGGCGGAACGCCTACGGGCCACGCAGTACTGACCTCATTTTTGGGCATCCCCATTTACAATAACGCGCAACAAGTTGCCATGCTTGGCTTAGCCAACAAAGAAAATGGTTATACCGAAGAACATATTGAACAGTTAAAACCTGTGACGAGCTTAATTGTGCAATTCATGATTGCTATAGCGCACCGTCGCCAACATATTATCGATGAAGAAAATATTAAGCGTCAGGCCAAACATACACAGGCAATCTTGGATGGCGCTTTTGATGGCATTATTACACTTAGCGAATTGGGTACAGTCACCAGTTTTAATCATGCTGCAGAAGTTATTTTTGGCTATAGAGCCAACCAAATTATTGGGAGCAATCTTACAAAGTTACTCCCCAAACATGCAGGAGAACAAAGTACGAATAAATCGCTCATGAAAACCTTGAGTGAAAGCTTGGATATTGGCCAAGAAATAGTTGGTCTGCGTAAAAATGGGAAAGAGTTTTCAATGGAGCTAGCGCTATCAGCAATATCTAATGAGTCAGAAACATCATATGTGGGCGTTATCCGCGACATTAGCGATAGAAAACAAACCGACAGATTAAAAAATGAGTTTATTTCCACTGTCAGCCACGAATTACGAACGCCACTGACGTCAATTTCTGCAGCACTAGCGATTATTGAAAGCGGAAATCTCGGAGTATTGCCCGAAAAAATCAGCAACTTGGTACAAATTGCCAAACAAAATAGTTTACGTTTGCAAAATCTCATTAGCGATTTGTTGGATATGGAGCGATTGCTATCCAACAAAATTGAATTTGATAATAATAATTTTGATGCGTTGGACATGGTAGAAGCAGCAATCACTGCAAGCCAATATATTGCAGATAAGCACAACGTAAAATTTCACATTAGTAGTGCTGAAGATGGTTGCAGCATTTATGCAGATGAAATGCGCGCTCAACAAGTACTAGCGCATTTATTATCTAATGCGGCAAAATTCTCTCACCCACACACCAACGTAGAAATATCCATCTCAAGAACCAGTGAGTTCGTTAAGATCATGGTAATGGATCATGGCGTAGGTATAGCGCCAGAGTTTAAAGCCAATATATTTAACAGCTTCACACAAGCTGACAGCTCAAGCAGCAGACACAAAGATGGTAGTGGTATAGGATTAACCATTAGCAAAGAGTTAATAGAAAAAATGGGCGGGAAAATTGGTTTTTCCAGTACTCTTGGGGTAGGTAGTAGTTTTTATTTTGAGTTGCCACTGAACACCACAAACCATTAACAATAAAATTAGCTGACTATGACATCCGAAAAAAGCGCTTTTGAATTACATCTTGAAAAGCTAAAGGCTGAGTACAAAGCTCAGCTTCCTGAAAAGCTGCATACTATTGCCAACGAATGGCAACAACTTTGTTTGCAATGGAAGCCAGAGACCATTGTTGTTTTACATCGCAATGTTCATAGTCTCATTGGAACCAGTGGCACATTTGGATTTGCAGATATTAGTAAAACGGCACGGGAGCTAGAACTTTTACTTAAACCCTTGCTTGAACAGAAAGACCTTCAATTCAAACCCGGTAATGACTTACAGAATTCCGTAAAAAATATTACTCAAGTTCTTCTCGACTTAATTTCGCCAAAAGCTATTCCCGAGCAAAACACTACAATTGTTTCTCAGGCGGATACGCCAGCTGAATTTAGCGAACTGAATAAACAACTTACTGAAGCAAGAAACTCCGGCCTTGTTGCTCAAGACATCTTAATTTATTACCTTGACAACGAAACTGCGGCACCAGAAGTTTTGCTACAAAATCTATTGAGCTATGGTTTTAAATCGAAACATTTTCGAACCATGGATAGCTTGCTGGATGCGGTAGAGCGCAAACAACCTAGCCTAATCATTTTAGATTTAACACTTCCCGACAACAGCCTTGAGGACACCTTTAAAGTAGCGCATGCGCTCATCCAACGAGGCATTAAAGTATTTGTATTTTCCGGAAAAGATGACTTCACCAGCCGTTTGCATTCCGTACGCGCAGGTATCCATTATTACGTTACCAAACCAGCCGATATTCCTTCACTCGTGGGAATGATACGTAACCAGTTGAATTTAAATATCAACAAACCCACACACATTTTGATTGTTGATGACCAAGAATCTGTCGCTGAATTTTACGGTACAACGCTTGAACAGGCCGGCATGAAAGTAACTATAGAAACGGACCCCTTCAAAGTCTTACCCATATTGCAAGCCAGCATGCCTGATCTACTTTTGTTAGATCTGCATATGCCAGATGTAAATGGCGATGAACTCGCCGCGGTAATTCGTCAACAAGAACAATATCAAACCATTCCTATTTTATTTTTGTCAGGAAATGCACATCCCGATAAAAAAACAGATCTGCTTGAAATAGGCTCAGACGATTTGCTTTCTAAAGGTATACCACCGGAAGAGTTGGTTCGTCATGTTCGCAGCCGTGTTGAGCGCGCTAAGATTTTAACCGCGTTGATGTACCAAGACAGCCTTACCGGTCTACTCAACCATGCGCAAATACAGCTCGCTGCAGACCGAGTATTTATGCAGTGCAAACGTAAAAAATCTACCTTTACTATGGCAATGATCGATATAGATAACTTCAAATCAGTAAATGATACCTACGGCCATTTAGGGGGCGATCGTGTTATCAAAGCACTTGCGCAATTATTGCAGCAACGTTTGCGTATTACTGATTACATTGGCCGATTTGGTGGAGAAGAATTTTTATTAATCATGCCCGACATGAATATCCACGATGCGGGAACGCTGATTAACAGCTTACGCAAAGCCTTTTCGCTTATTGATTTTAAGGAAAAAAATCTATCGTTTAATGTTAGCTTCAGTGCGGGAGTTGCGGAAAACACAGGAATGGAATCATTCATGGAGCAAATTAAATTTGCCGATGAAGCTTTGTATCGCGCAAAGGAAAGGGGGCGTAACGTTGTTTGCGCTAGTCTTGCAGGCGACATAGAGTAACCAGCAAAATTTTACAAACGGTTCCCTATACCCAAAGACTTTAATTTACTAAGAATGGCCTCTCCCATATTGGCGAGCTCGACAGTTTCATTCACACCGCCGATTGATACAGCTTCCTTTGGCATACCATAAACCACACAGCTTTGTTCGTCTTGTGCAAAGGTATAGCCACCGTGTTTGCGAATATCTAACATGCCCTTGGCGCCATCCTTACCCATGCCGGTTAATAGCACCCCTATAACGTTCTTTCCACCTGCCTCCGCAACCGACTCCATCATCACATCGACAGCAGGGCGATGACGATGCACCATTTCACCTTCAGATAATTTTGTAACGTAATCCGCACCTGAACGCACCACCAACAAATGAAAGCCACCAGGCGCCAAATAGGCGTGTCCAGGTAAAATGCGTTCGCCACCTTTGGCTTCTACGACATGCAATTTTGTTAACTTGTTTAAACGCTCCGCGAATGTTCGCGTGAATCCCGGCGGCATATGCTGAGTCATTACAATACCCGGCACCGCTGAAGGTAGTTGCATTAAAACTTCCTTAATTGCCTCTGTACCTCCCGTGGATGCACCTATAGCAATAATTTTCTCCGTACTTTGTAAGCGTTCTCTGGAAATTTTTTCACTCGCCGGCCTTTTAGTTTGCTGCGCACCAAGATTCAGTGGCTTGACTCTTACTTTTGCGGCCGATGCTAACTTTTCTAAAATCAAATCTGCATACTCGCGAAAGCCTTCAGTAATTCCCAACTTGGGTTTTGGAATAAAATCTACCGCGCCCAGCTCAAGAGCTTGTAAAGTTGCATCTGCACCTGCGTCGGTTAAGGTAGAAATCATAACGACAGGTGTCGGACGAGCGACCATTAGCTTTTCCAAAAAGGTCAAACCATCCATACGTGGCATTTCAATATCGAGAGTAATAACATCGGGCGAAAATTGCTTAACCATATCGCGCGCCACATAAGCATCGGGCGCGGCGCCAACCAAGGTAAACTCAGGTGCATTGCGAACAATTTCCGATAACAAATTGCGCACTAACGCAGAATCGTCAACTATTAACACTTTAATCGTCACTTGGTTTCACCCTATGTTATTAACCAACGGCAGATTATCAAAACAAATCCACATCACCACTTTTAGGTGTGTATTTAACACGCATACGGTACTCGCTTTCGCGATCAATAATTGTAGAGTTGTGTACTGATTTGATTTTGCGAACCATAACTTTTCCCGTATCCGGAAAAAAGTAAACTTTTCTTGGGTATTGATCCAACAAATCTTGAGCCGTAATAGGAATGGATTCATTGTTCAAATAATCCAGCACAAACTCTGCATTGCGCTGCCCCACATTATTCAGGGTTAATCCACGCAGCACATTACCACCACCAAATACTTTGGCTTCTAAGCGGCTTTTTTTTGCACCCAATTTCAATAAATGGTTGATCAAGATCTCCATGGCATAAACGCCATAGCGGGCAGACTCAGTTAAGAGACCAGAATCATTACTTCCATCATTTGGTAATAAAAAGTGATTCATTCCGCCGCAATGAGTAACCTTGTCTCGCAAACAAACCGCGACACAAGAGCCTAATACAGTAACAATTAATTTATCTCCCGTTGTTGCATAGTATTCCCCGGGCAAAATTTTTACCGCCTCCTTATCAAAGTAGCGGTCGTAGTAGGTATTGGGGGCATAATGCTCGTTATTTTCAAACTTCATTGCCCAGGCCCCGTTGATTTGCCAACCTATAAGTGGTTTTTCCAGCTAGCTCTACTAAATGACCAGCATGGGAAAAACTTTCTGAATGTCCAGCTATATAGATCCCATCCGGTCGCAGCAATTTTGTCATGCGCTCTAAGAGTTTTAATTGGGTCGCTTTATCGAAATAGATCATCACATTTCGACAAAAAATAACATCGAAATGCGGTTGCAGGGGCCAAGTGTTATCCAACAAATTAATTTTTCGAAACTCAATCAGATCGCGCAACTCTCGCACTACTCGGCCTTTGCCCGAATTTGCGCCCTTGCCACGCTGAAAAAATTGTCTTTTCCGTTCGAGACTCAATGACTCTAAACGTTGCAACGAATAAATTCCCGCACTAGCCTCCCGCAATACGTGGCTGTCTATATCTGAGGCGATAATTTCTACTGGAGGATCATAGCGCCCATAAACTTCGGCCAAGGTGATCGCAATCGAATAAGGCTCTTCCCCCGTACTTGATGCAGAACACCAAACGCGTAACTTTCGATTCTGCAATTTAACTTTGCTAGCGTGGTTGGCCAGAATATCGAAATGATGCGGCTCACGAAAAAAAGCCGTTAGATTGGTTGTTAACGCATTAATAAATTCTTCTTGCTCTTGCTCGTTTTCATTCAGATATTTTAAATAGGCTGCAAAATCCGGAAGCCGCAAAGCGCGTAAGCGACGCGCTAAGCGGCTATAAACCAGTTGCTTTTTACTATCAGACAAACTGATTCCGGCTTTCTGATAAATTACACTGCGAACTTTTGCAAAATCTGCTTCGCTGTAATTAAACTCTCTACCATTGGTGGAAATCAAACACAGAACCTCATGTTATTCAGCCATACCATATTAAATATCATTCGTTAGTGTTTCTGCTCAAAAAATTCCCTCAGTTAAAATGATTCCCACTCATCATCTTGCTGTTTAGGTGGTGATAATTTTTTACTAGTGGTTGCGGGCTTGGCCGCAGGCTTAGTTGGAGTACCTAGGCGAGCCGGAGCCTTGTACGCGGACATTGCTATCGAATCATTGAGTGTAAATTGAGAGACTCGCTGTGTTAATTGGTCAGCTTGCGATTGCAAGCTTTCCGCTGCGGCGGCGGCCTCTTCCACTAAGGCAGCATTTTGTTGTGTCATTTCGTCCATTTGCGAAACTGCGGTAGACACCTCCTCAATTCCACTAGATTGTTCTGCGGATGCCGCAGCAATCTCGGCCATAATGTCATTCACGCGTTTAATGGCGGTGACAATCTCTTTCATTGTTTCACCTGATTTACCCACTAACGTATTTCCATTTTCAATTTTTTTCACTGAATCAGAAATCAATCCCTTAATATCTTTTGCCGCATTTGCTGAACGCTGCGCGAGCGTACGCACCTCAGAGGCAACTACCGCAAAACCACGCCCTTGATCGCCAGCACGTGCAGCTTCAACCGCTGCATTCAACGCAAGAATATTGGTTTGGAACGCAATACCATCGATAACACCTATGATGTCTGCAATTTTTTGCGACGATTCATTAATGGAACTCATGGTCACAACCACTTGTTGTATTAACTCACCACCATCAGAGGCAACAGTAGACGCCTGCTCTGCCAATACATTGGCTTGCTTAGCGTTATCCGCATTCAATTTCACCGTTGATGTTAGCTCTTCCATGCTAGATGCGGTCTCTTCCAGATTTGCCGCTTGCTGCTCAGTACGGCTTGAGAGGTCAGCATTGCCTGACGCAATTTCACTTGACGCAGTAAATATAGTTTCCGCCGCCGCACGAATTTCTCCAATAATATCGCTCAAGCTTGCGGTAGTTTCGTTGCAATAGGTTTTTAATTCGCCAAAGGTACCTGAATAATCTGCATCGATTTTTTGAGTCAAATCGCCTTTGGCGATTGCGCCCAGCACGCGATTAACTTCACCCAAGCCAACATCTGAGGTATGCATGAGTGAATTTAAGCCTTCAGCTAAATTTAGGAAAAATCCAGTTTTACCTTCAGTTGGAATTCTCGCTTTAAAATTGCCTTCACCCGCCGCACGCACTACGCCACTAACTTCACCTTCAACAGCAACTTCTTGCGTGCGATCTAACCACTCAACCACAGAACCTAAACGCGAACCATCTTTGGCGAAAATGGGATTCGCCACCAAACGGAAATGGCGCTTACCAACCACAATATTGGATGTGTAAGCTGTTGTAAGAGTCTCCAGTAGTTTGCTTTGATGCGCAGGATTTTTATGGAAAATATCCATAGCGCTGCCAATAATTTTATCCACCGCAAAATGAGGCAGCACCGAACGAATATCTGACTCAGCAACCTTCAACATCGTGGCCACTGAATTATTCATGTAAATAATTTTTCGCTCAGCATCTGCAATCATCACGTTGGTTGTGGTGGCTTCCAAGGCGCCAAGAATACGACTTAATTCGTGTTCGGCAGCAACTTCTTTAGTTCTGTCTAACCACTCAACCACAGAGCCTAGGCGCTCTCCTGTGGTTGAGAATATTGGATTGGCAATCAATCTAAAGGAGCGCCCGGCAACCTGAATATTTCCAACATAGGTTTGGCTCAAGTTGGCCAACAAATTACTTTGGTGCGCGGGATTCCGGTGAAAGATATCCATGTTACTACCCACCACTCTATCAACAGAGAAGTTGGGCAGCGCCTTGCGCATATCGCCCTCTGCCACGCGAAGCATTGCGATAACAGCTTTATTCGCGAAAGTGATATTTCGGTTAATATCCGCGACCATCACGTTTGATGAGGTAGCATCTAATGCTTGTTTTATGCGGGAATTCTCCAATGAAATGGCTTCTGCTTCATTCAGGTAAATTCGCGTTGACTCTAACTGACCTAACAAGCTTGTTTTCGCAGCCATGGCCAAACTGGAATTCTCTCCAAAATCTCCCGAGCCAATTCTCTTCGCTGCGGCAACCGCAGCTTGCGGCTCACCACCTAATTGCACCATAACTTGATTTGCTATTCGATATGCAAGAAAAATAGATACTGATCCAGAAAGTAATATAACAAAGGTTAAAATCCATTTTGCGGAAGCGACTTGAGAATTTGCAGCGGCTGCTTCATTTTCTGAACTTACAATTAACTTTTTGCTCGTTGCCTCCATCTTTTCTTCGAGACTTGAGAACACGGAGTTAAATTTTTCTAATTGCGCTTTTTCGGCCGCTAGATCTTTTAGCGCCAAGTTGACGTGCTCGCTCGTTGTCGAAATGTAATCATTAAGAGGTTCTTCTACTTGCGCGAGCGCTGCTTTTGTCTCTGAATTTAGATTAAGCTTTTTATTTTTTTCTACGGTCTCACGAAATTTCTTGCCGTGCTCAGCAACATCTTTCCTAACGTCATCAAATTCATCCAGTTTTTTTTCGGCAGAAACCCACAGTGCACGCTGTAAATCACCACGCAAGGCATCATGCATCATGTCGCCTTCAGTATGATTATGCAGCGCCGCTGCATTTTTACCCGCAACTGCAAGAGCTGCACTGTATGTATGCCCTACGTACAAACTTGTTAACCCAATAAGAATTGATCCAACGAGTCCAACAAGGCCTATTTGTAATAGTTGCGTGCGAAATTTCATGCGTAAACTCCTAATATTTCATTCAACCGAATCCATGTATCATCTTTAAGTAATGATTAAAGACTTAAATTTAAAAGGATTCCCATTCATCGTCCTGCTTATTAGGCGGGCTTAACTTTTTAGAGGGCGCAATCACGGGCTTTTTAGCATGAGTCTTTAGACTAGCTGAGGAAAGAGAATCAAATCTTCCCGCATCATTAGCAACCTTAAACTGCGCAACACGCTGCGTTAATTGATTGGCCTGCGCTTGCAAGCTTTCCGCCGCGGCAGCGGCCTCTTCAACTAAAGCAGCATTTTGTTGTGTCATTTCATCCATTTGCATAACAGCAGTAGAAATTTCTTCGATTCCCGAGGATTGCTCTGCAGAAGCAGCAGCAATCTCTGCCATAATGTCATTTACACGCTTGATGGATACGACTATATCTTTCATAGTCTCACCGGACTTACCTACTAGCGCATTTCCGTTTTCAATTTTTCTCACTGAATCAGAAATAAGCCCTTTAATATCTTTTGCAGCGTTCGCTGAACGTTGCGCCAAGGTACGAACCTCTGATGCAACAACTGCAAAGCCTCGGCCTTGGTCGCCCGCACGAGCAGCTTCTACCGCAGCATTCAGCGCAAGGATATTTGTTTGAAAAGCAATGCCATCAATAACACCTATGATGTCGGCAATTTTCTGCGATGACTCATTAATGGAGTTCATCGTCATAACAACTTGCTGAATAAGCTCGCCACCACCCATTGCTACAGAAGATGCCTGTTCTGCTAATACATTTGCTTGCTTCGCGTTATCCGCATTGAGTTTTACAGTGGACGTCAGTTCCTCCATGCTTGACGCCGTTTCTTCCAAGTTAGCTGCCTGCTGCTCTGTTCTTGCAGACAGATCACTATTACCCGATGCAATTTCATTAGCACCGGTAGAGATTTCGTCGGCCGCCGATTTTATTTGCCCAACAATATCAGCCATATTTTCAACCAGCGAATTGATATCGCCGCACAAAATACCTAGCAAGCCTGTTTTACCTTCCATGTCTATGCGTTGAGTAAGGTCTCCATCAACAGCAGCTTGCACTGTAGCTTGCACCTGATCAACGGTCAGCTTCATCGCGTTATTCGCAAGCACTTGCTCGGTAATATCTGTCGAATATTTTACGACTTTAAATGGACGGTTATTTGCGTCCAGAATGGGGTTATAACTCGCCTGAATCCAAACCTCTTTTCCATTTTTACCTATTCTTTTATATTGGCCCGCTTCGTATTCACCACGACCTAAGCGATCCCAAAATAATTTGTATTCTGGTGATTGCCGATACGACGCCTCTACGAACATACTGTGATGCTTGCCTTTTATTTCGTCGAGGGAATATCCAAGAGCATTGAGAAAATTTTCATTGGCATTAATAATGATTCCATCCAAATTAAATTCGATAACAGCTTGGGATTTTCTAATTGCTTGCAATTGACCAGAGTAATCGGCCGATTGGGCCACTTCTTTTGTTATATCAGTTGCGTATTTGACAACTTTAAAAGGTTTATTATTCGCATCCAGAATTGGGTTATAGCTAGCTTGAATCCAAACCTCTCTTCCCCCTTTGGCGATCCGTTTAAACTGATTCGCTTCATATTCGCCACGAGCTAGTTTTTCCCAAAATAAGCGATAATCAGATCCATTATAAATTTCAGGTTCCACAAATATCCGGTGATGTTTCCCCTTAATCTCATCGAGGCTATATCCCATCACACTCAGAAAATTTTCATTAGCAGTTATAATGGTGCCATCCATTCCAAACTCAATGACAGCTTGCGATTTACTAATTGCAGATAGCTGTCCCCTAAAATCAGAATCACGTACAATATTACTGGTAATATCAGTAGCGTACTTAACCACTTTGAATGGCCGATTATTCTCATCAAATATTGGATTGTAACTAGCTTGAATCCAAACCTCTTTCCCATTTTTTCCAATTCGCTTGTATTGTCCTGCATCAAGTTCACCGCGACCTAAGCGACTCCAAAAATTTCTGTACTCAATGGTATTTTGGTGGCTTGGCTCAATGAAAATACTGTGATGCTTTCCGCGAATTTCATGCAGCTCATAACCCATCACATTTAAAAAATTTTCGTTGGCGGTTAGAATATTTCCATTCAAATCAAATTCTATAACAGCCTGAGCTCGGTTAATTGCAGTAACCTGGCCTTTCAAATTCGCCAGCTCGATGGGGTCGATGGATACCCAACCAGACTTGGAATTCTCACCAAAAATTTGTTTGATAATGTTCATGCTTAGAGCTCCTATAATAAATTGTATTGATGCCTACGAGCTAAAGAGCGACATTTCTTCACTGGATATCAATTCATTGATATCGACAAGAATAATCATTTGCTCGTTAATGGTAGCCAAACCCAATAAATAGCGGCTATCAAATGCAACACCGAAATCCGGCGGAGGCCTCAACTGTTCTTTATTCAGACTCACTACGTCTGATACACCATCTACTACTATTCCAACAATACGATTGTGTATGTGTAGAACAATTACAATCGTAAATTCATCATAGGTTGCATTTCCAACATTGAATTTAATTCTCAAATCTACAATTGGAACTATATCGCCGCGTAAATTGATAACACCTTTTATGAATGGCGGAGCATTCGCTATTTTGGTGACTGATTCATATCCACGAATTTCCTTTACCGTGAGAATATCTAAAGCGTAGTTCTCTGTACCGAGTGTAAAAGTTAGAAACTCTTGATCTTTTTGCGCACTAACACTCTGTAACTCGACCGACTCTGTCATGATGCGTCCCCCAGGGATTTGCAACTTGTAACATCTAAGAATTGATTCAAAACAGCCTTTCAAGCGATTTTTTCAAATGAGGCGAGCCCCAAAATAGCTATAGCTAATGGGAACTTCGTAGATCTGCCGCGAGCGATTCCACATCTAAAATCAACGCGACGCTGCCATCACCCATGATGGTTGCACCTGCTACGCCTTGTACGCGCTTGTAATGCTGCTCCAAGCTTTTAATGACCACTTGCTGCTGCCCAACAAGAGCATCCACAAAAAGAGCGAAACGTTTTTTGTTCGCTTCAATAAGAACAACTATGCCTTGATGAGCTTTAGTAAATTGAGGTTCCAGTTGCATAGCTGTGTAAAGTGGCAAAATAGGCCAGTATTGGTCGCGAACGAGGAGCAACTGATCATCAGCCGCTAAAGTTTTAATATCTTTTTCATGGGGCTGCATAGATTCCACAATATTGACGAGTGGAATAATGAACGTTTGATCACTTACCGACACACACATGCCATCAACAATTGCTAAAGTAAGCGGTAAACGAATGGTAAAAGTTGCACCTTTTCCCTCGCGCGAATCTATATCAATTCTGCCGCCAAGAGATTGGACATTGCGCTTAACAACATCTAGACCAACGCCTCGGCCAGACACATCTGTCACTTGATCTGCAGTAGAAAAACCCGGCGCAAATATTAATTGCCACACTTCTGCATCGCTCGGGTTATCGTTTACGGGAATATTCTTTTCGCGTGCTTTTGCTAGAATTTTTTCGCGATTTAAACCACCGCCATCATCACTGATCTCAATCAGGATATTTCCACCCTGTTGCGCCGCTTTAAGAATAACAGTGCCAGTAGGATTTTTATTTCTGTTCGCGCGCACTTCCGCAGATTCGATACCATGATCAATTGAGTTGCGCACTAAATGTGTTAAGGGATCAACCAGCTTTTCGGTCAACCCTTTATCCAGTTCGGTGTCGCCTCCCTCAATAATCAAATCAATATGCTTACCTAATTTTGCCGACAAGTCGCGTACAACTCGGGGAAATCGATTAAATACGAAGGATACAGGCAACATGCGAATTGACATGACTGCTTCTTGAATTTCACGAGTATTTCTTTCAAGTTCCGCAGCCACACTTTGAAATTTTTCACCAAGCGATCCATCAATACTCTGACCAATCAAGTTCAACATCGATTGAGTAATAACAATTTCACCGACAAGATTAATCAACTGATCTACTTTGGTAACATCTACACGAATTGAACTATTTTCACTGGCGGCACTTTCTGCCACTTTAGGTTTTGCGGTGAGATTAGATTGATTAGTTGTAGTGTCAGCAATGTATGGCTTGGATATTGGTTCTTCGATGGGAGCTGCAGCAGATACAACAGGCTCCAATTCATGAACAACAGCGGGCGCTTCGGTGACTGCTTTTTTGGCAGATGTTTTTTTACTGGCTTTGGGTGCTTTTGCGGATTCTTTATCGTCAAAAAAACCGTAAGCTTCTTCTTGTGAAGGGGCTATAGGATCACCAAAGAATCCAAAACCATCTTCTACTTCTATTGCAGATTCATTCAGAAAACCAAAGCCTTCTAACTTTGGTTCTACAACCGTTTCTTTTCGTTGGGTCACCGCTTCTAAACGCTCACAAATTTTGTTCGCGCTAGGCCAATCAATTTCACTGCCTGATTTGTAACTATCCAGAATGCCTTTTAATACATCCACTGAACATAAAAACAAATCAACCATAGCAAGATTTATTATCAACTTACCTTGGCGGACACTATCGAGCAGGCTTTCCATAATATGGGTGACTGAACCCAAAGCATCGAAGCCAAAAATTCCGCTACCACCTTTAATGGAGTGTGCTGCACGAAAAATACTGTTCAGCTCCTCCGCATCTGGATTTTCAGTATCTAACTCCAGTAAGAGGTGTTCCATTTCATCGAGATGTTCTTGGCTTTCATCGAAAAAAACGGAATGAAATTGTTTCATGTCGATTGACATAGTAAAAGCCCCAGTGCGATTCCAATTTGCAGCAACCTACAAGCGCTAACTCCCCTGCTTCAACCCAGTACTTTTTTTGCAACTTCCAATAATTTTGCTGGATCAAATGGCTTAACCATCCACCCCGTTGCGCCGGCTGCTCGCCCTTGGGCCTTCATGCTATCACTGGCTTCTGTTGTCAAAACTACAATCGGTGTTTTGGCATAATGACCCAAACCACGCAGTGATTTAATCAGGGTGAGGCCATCCATATTCGGCATATTTTGATCCGTTAATACGAAATCGTAACTAGCCGTTTTGCAGAGATTGAATGCTTCCAACCCATCTTTCGCTGCTGTCACCGTATAGCTTGCAGACTTAAGCGTCGCCTCTACCATCTGGCGAACGGAAGCCGAATCATCAACAATTAATATGTGTTTACTCATAGAAGTTCCCTGCTTTCAAACCTAGATAACAATAACGACTATTTAATGGTAGCTCGGATTTTGTTGCCCGGTGCGATAATTTCTACTGACTCAGACAGCTTTTGGATAAGCTGAAAACCGCGCCCTGAATGTGCTAATGAACTATCGTTTAGCGATTGCTTAGGCTTATAACCAAGACCACTATCCTCTACCTCTAACAAAAAATTTCCGCCTAAATTATCTGGCGTCCAACATATAGATAATTTAACAAAATCATTATTGGTGAGAGTCTTTAATCGCTCTTCACGCTTATTAAAGTAGTGCGCAAATCCATCGGGGCTTTCTTTAAGGGTAGACGACAAGCCAAGCACTCCATGATCAAGCGCATTGCTCACCATTTCGGCCATCACCGCAAATATTTTTTGGCAAACTTGTTGATCAACACCCACCTGTTGTAAAAAATGATTACACAAAGGCGGAATTTCGCAATTTTCAAGCTGGCGGCCCGACAACTTTACACTCCATTCAAATTTGTCATCGACCTCGGGCGCTAAGCGTCCGGATTGAATTGCGAGCGGAGCCTCGCTTAGGTCATTAAATACTTGAGCTGGCCATATAAGACACACAGAAATATCATCGGAATAATCTTGATGCCCAACATGCTCTAATAAATTTTGCGAGAGCACTTCAAGCAGATTAGTTGACTGACCTTTAATAACATCTACAACGCGCTTAATTGAATAAGGCTCTTGCACTTCATTCTCTTGCTCACTTAATCCATCGCTAAAGGCAAATATAAAGCCGTCGGAAGGTAAGTCTATGGTAGTTACACTGCCATCAAATTCTTGTTCATCTAAAATACCAAGAGCCATGTGAGCTGATTTAAATTCATGAATGACGACACCATCGCTCACCCAAAACACAGGTGGCATACCGCCATTCCAAATATTGAACTCCCGTCGAAATGGGTTGATTTCAATTAAAATTGCTGCAACAAATCTATCTGCAGGGGTATCTGTGAGTAATTTGCGATTAATTTCAGTGACAATTTTTTGCGCATGAAACCCTTTATCTACCATGCTATTGAAAATAGTCACTACCGGCATAATTGTTATTGCCGCGGAAAGGCCATGCCCTGTTGCATCCACCAAAATAAAATACAAATTTCCACTGGGTGACTTTTTTACCAACATCATGTCGCCGCTAAATGCAGCAAAAGATTTCAACCAAACACTTACACCTTCATACTCATAGGAATTTTGCCGCAACAAATATTCATAGGTGAACTTAGCGACTTGCTCTTCTCGCTCCGCCTCAGCTTTAAAGCTTTCCAATTCATCATTTTGAGATTTAATTAGCTTTTGCATGCTAACTGATTTGATTAGCGCCTCTACTTTCAGTGCTAATAGCGAAAGATTTACTGGTTTAATAATGTAATCATTAACGCCTCCCGAAAAGCATTTCTCCAGAAACTCGGGCTCTTCGTTGGCGCTAATCATAATAATTGGGGCGTTAGTGATATAAGTGCCCATGACTTCCGGCGCTAACAAATCCATACCAACGCCATCGGTTAACTGGTAATCCAACAAAATCAAATCAATGTGTTTATCGTTTTGCAATACTTGTTTGGCTTCTGCAAGACTGTGTGCAGCAACAGTTTGCAACCCCTTAGAGTTCAAAAAGCTACAAAACAAATAATTAAGCATCTCGTCGTCATCAACAACGAGAACTCGAGATTTTTTTTGATCGCGCTTCGGCATGCTGACTCTTAAATAAATTCAAATATTTTTTGCATATTTGCCATTTTTAAAATTTCATCAGTAGCGCCTCGCGCACCTTTGATTTTTACTTTAATCGCGTTACCTGCCGCTTTTTTTTGGAGCAGCACCATCATTCCTAGCGCTGAAGAATCTAGGTACTCCACTTGGGAAAAATCCAATATGATTTGCGTACACTGTGCATTTTCCACAACGGGGTTGTAGAGCTCACTAAATTGTCGATGGTACGAATAGTCAAAACGACTAGGTAACCGCAGGGTCTCAATATCTGACATAACCAATCCTCTACTTCAATTCAATAAGTTTTTGCAGGTTGGCCAAAAGCAAAATTTCTTTTGTGCTGGGCTTTAAATGCGTGATGATTATTGTGGCGTGATTCGCTTGGGCCTTTTTATGTGCCATAACCAAGAGGCCTATTCCCGCGCTATCGATATAATCCATGCTTGAACAATCCAACAATATTTGCTGCGTTTGATCGTTTGAATTTAGCGCAGTCGCAATTGATTCATTGAACTCACCACTTGCACTGTAATCAAAGCGTTTGGGCATCTGTATGGTAACTGTCATCGTCTACTACCTTGTGAAATCTACATTAAAATAAATCAACATCTCCGCTGCTCATGGATGATGCTGATACTGGATTGACCAACTGTTTTTTGTTTTCGTCTGCTTGAGAATGCATTTTTTCTGACAAAGCATTGTTCAAATTTTGCAAACCATTTACATTTTTCTCAAGCAGCTCAGCCACAGAACTTAGTGCATTCAGCCGCCGAATAGTGTAGTTCACATTTTGCGATGCTAAATCTTCGAACTGCAGTCCTCTCATTGCGTTGTGCAAAGAGCTGACTAGCTTTCCCGACATATCGTTTAAGCGCGCAGCAACCATTTGATCGAAGTTTGATTTTTCAACCAAATCTCTCATTGCCCCTTCAAGTTTTCGTTTGGCGTCTAACATGTATTGCATATCGTTATCGCGAGAGGCGACTTGCCCTACTTCACTCGTCAGCGTTGTAATTGCAGTGTTGATATTGCTCAGTTGCGCCTGAATTTCATTACTAAATCCGGCCGATCTATTTGATAAAGCTCTTACCTCATCAGCAACAACAGCAAACCCTCGCCCGCTTTCACCTGCACGGGCGGCCTCAATTGCGGCGTTAAGGGCGAGCAAGTTTGTCTGTGCGGCAATTTGATCTATGTCTTTCAGTGCACGCATTAACTCAGGCATGCTTTCGGCTATGTGATTAATTTTTTCAACAAGGTCTATCGATGCCGCACTCATTTGCACTGTGGTATCGACAAATCGACCCAAGGTTTCTGATGTGTTTTCGGCAAAATTAATCATGCGGTCTGCAATATTTTGCTGTTTGGACTCAGGACTAGATTCAAACAACAATTGTTTTATTTCGTTCTGCTGTGAAACAAGCAAATCATTGAGCCCGGTAAACGCATTGGTTAAGGTATTAATTGCATCCGAGTGGATATGCAGCAACATATCCATACTTTTTGTCGTGTCGCATACCGCAGCCTTTATAAGCACGCCAGTCTTTTGTAGCGATGCCTGGGTGTCTCCCTCTAATTGCCGCTGCAAACGTTGAGCATCGTCAGCGCCTTGATCCAACTCTTTAGTCTTAATTTGAATTGCAAAAATCATCATTAACGCGCTAAAAACGACACCCGCAGCCACCCCCAGATAGGCTCCCAGCACCCAATTGCCGATGGCGGTTAGTACCACAATAACGATGAACTTCATTTGCATTTGAACATCCAACCAGACGCTACCAGAGGAAAGATTCTCTATTTAATCAAAACACTGCCTAGATACCTTAAGCAGACAAACCTCACTTTTTTTAAAGACTAGCAGGATTTTTTTGGTATGCAGGCAATCACTAATACTTGTTTTGTTGGTCTGTCGCCAAAATCACCAAAAGGCGATATAAATCAAAATTTAAGATTGTTTTTTTGAACGCAAAAAAAAACGGAGCTCTATGGCTCCGGTTTTCAAGGCTTCTTTCGCGCTAAAGCGAAGGCACATTACTGCTTGAATATTATTTAAGTTCTAACGTGTGCTCTTCGATTTTAGCTTTCCAGATTTTAGGACCTGTGATGTGCACGGACTCGCCGCGTGAATCTACTGCTACAGTGACCGGCATATCCTTCACGTCAAACTCGTAGATAGCTTCCATTCCCAATTCGGGGAAGCCAAGCACCTTGGCTGATTTGATAGCTTGCGCCACCAAATAGGCAGCGCCGCCAACGGCCATCAAGTACACGGATTTGTTATCGCGAATAGCATCAATCGCAATTTGGCCGCGCTCAGATTTACCGATCATACCGAGCAAACCCGTTTGCTCAAGCATGGTACGGGTGAACTTATCCATACGGGTTGCCGTTGTTGGGCCCGCTGGGCCAACTACTTCGTCGCGCACAGGGTCAACTGGGCCTACGTAATAAATGAAACGACCTTTCATATCCACGGGCAATTTTTCACCCTTGGCGAGCAGGTCAGTCATTTTCTTGTGGGCGGCATCGCGGCCAGTGAGCATCTTGCCGCTGAGCAAAATGGTTTCACCGGTCTTCCACTCTTGTACATCTTCTGGCTTGAGGGTATCTAGGTTTACGCGACGTACATCGTCACCGGTTTCCCAAGTAATTTCTGGCCAGTCGTCCAATGAAGGAGGTGTTTGGAAGCTTGGGCCCGAACCATCCAAGACAAAGTGTGCGTGGCGCGTGGCAGCGCAGTTGGGGATGATGGCAACGGGTTTGTTGGCGGCGTGGGTTGGGTAGTCTTTCACCTTTACATCTAACACAGTGGTCAAACCACCCAAGCCTTGGGCACCAATACCCAAGCGGTTTACTTTGTCATACAGCTCAATGCGCAATTCTTCGGCGCGGTTGCTCGCACCACGGGCTTGCAGCTCTTGAATATCAACCGGTTCAAGCAAGGCTTCTTTAGCGAGCTGCATAGCTTTCTCAGCGGTGCCGCCAATGCCAATACCAAGCATACCAGGTGGGCACCAGCCAGCGCCCATTTCTGGAACCACTTTCAATACCCAATCTACAACCGAGTCAGATGGGTTCAGCATGGCGAATTTGGTTTTAGCTTCAGAGCCGCCGCCTTTGGCCGCTACGTGCACATCAACGGTATTACCGGGAACTATGTTGTAGTGGATGATGGCTGGCGTGTTATCGCCAGTGTTTTTACGCGCACCATCTGGGTCAGCCAAAATCGATGCACGCAGTACGTTATCGGGGTTTTGATAAGCGCGACGCACACCTTCGTTGATCATATCGGTCAAGCTTAATTGCGCATCCCACTGCACATCCATACCCACGGTCACGAACACAGTCACAATACCGGTGTCCTGACAAATTGGGCGGTGCCCCATAGCACACATGCGCGAGTTAATCAGGATTTGTGCCATAGCATCTTTGGCAGCCTTGCTCTCTTCACGCAGGTAGGCTTGATGTACCGCTTGGATAAAGTCTACGGGGTGGTAGTAGGAGATAAATTGCAGTGCGTCGGCAACGCTATCGATCAGGTCTTGTTGGCGGATTATGGTGGGCATGATGATTTCTCGTGGATGGAAATACGTTAACC
>JAGKXD010000008.1 GCA_021151525.1 Cellvibrionaceae bacterium
GTTATCTATGTTGCGCCCCAGTCACGATGGCGAACGTTTTGATTTGATGAATCCCACAGCAATGCCGCGCGCTGCTGGATTTTTGTGGAATCAAAAAATGATGATGCAAATGACCTGTCGCGGTTATGCCGTTGCGCAGTTTATGCAGCCTGAACCGGCCAAGTATGCCTATGCGCCGAATCTGGAAGCTAAAACTTTTATGCAACCAGAGCAACCTTATTATGCACATCACCCTGGGCGTTTCTTTTATATTAAAGACGATGAAACCGGAAAAATTTTCTCTGCTCCTTATGAGCCAGTGCGTGCTCAACTAGATAAATTTAATTTCTCAGTTGGCAAAAGTGATTTGGCGTGGACGATTGAGCATCTCGGCATTCGCGTTGAAATGACGGTGAGTTTGCCGGTTAATGACGTAGTGGAGTTGTGGAGCCTCAAAGTCGTTAATGTGTCCGGTAGTGCACGCAAAATAAGTGTATATCCCTATTTTCCTATTGGATTTATGTCGTGGATGAACCAGTCTGCAGAATATCGTGCAGATTTGGGTGGCATAGTGGCTAATTGTGTAACGCCTTACCAAAAAGTAGCCGACTACTTTAAGAATAAAAACTTTAAAGACAAAACTTTTTTCTTGCACGATCAAGCGCCGATTGCGTGGGAGGCAAAGCAAGAAAATTTTGAAGGCGAGGGTGGTTTGCACAATCCCTCCGCACTGCAAAACGATGTTTTGGCGAAGGGCGACGCACGTTATGAAACGCCGGCTGCTGTGTTGCAATACCGTTTGTATTTGGGTGAGGAGCAATCGCGCGAGCTGCGTTTTATTTTCGGCCCTGCATTTGATGATGCAGAAATTATTGCGTTGCGCGAAAAATATTTAAGCGCAGAGGGTTTCGCAAACGCAAAAGCAGAATACAAAGCCTATGTAAATTCTGGTCGCGGTTGTTTGCAAATCGGAACCCCAGATAACGAGCTTAATAATTTTGTAAATCACTGGCTGCCGCGCCAAGTGTTTTATCACGGCGATGTCAATCGCTTAACCACAGATCCACAAACGCGCAATTACCTGCAAGATAATATGGGTATGAGTTACATCAAGCCGCAGGTAACGCGCGCTGCATTTTTACATGCGCTCAGCCAACAAGAAGCGAGCGGCGCAATGCCCGATGGAATTTTGTTGGCCGAAGGAGCAGAGCTGAAATACATCAACCAAATTCCACACACAGATCACTGTGTTTGGTTACCTGTGTGTCTAAAGGCTTATCTCGATGAGACCAATGATTACGCGATTTTAAATGAGCAAGTTAAAGATGCCGAAGGCGATCAAGCTTACAGCGTATTTGAACGTATCGGCCGCGCAATGGATTGGCTGTTGAGTGCGCGTGATTATCGCGGTTTAAGTTTTATTGCGCAGGGCGATTGGTGTGACCCCATGAATATGGTGGGCTACAAAGGCAAAGGTGTTTCAGGTTGGTTGTCGGTTGCCACGGCTTATGCATTGAATTTGTGGGCAGATATTTGCGAGCAGAAAACTGAAATTGAAACTGCGAAAAAATTCCGCGCAGGTGCGCAAGATGTAAATCAGTCAGTCAATAAATATTTATGGGATGGCGATTGGTTTGCCCGCGGTATTACCGATGATGATGTAGTCTTTGGTATTAGCAAAGATCATGAGGGTCGTATTTATTTAAATCCACAAAGCTGGGCGATTTTAGGCGGCGCAGCAAGTGAAGAGCAGCGTAAGAAAATGTTGGCTGCAGTTGAGCAACAGTTGGAAACTCCTTACGGCGTTACTATGTTTGCGCCTGCCTATACGGCAATGCGCGATGATGTTGGTCGCGTAACTCAAAAGCATCCTGGTTCTGCTGAAAATGGTTCGGTCTACAATCATGCTGCTGTGTTTTATATTTATAGTTTATACACAATTACAGAAACAGATCGCGCCTATAAATTGCTGCGTCAAATGATTCCTGGCCCAAGCGAGCAAGATTATGTGCAGCGAGGTCAATTGCCAGTGTTTATCCCAAATTATTATCGCGGTGCCTATCATCAATACCCACGTACCGCTGGGCGTTCCAGTCAGTTGTTTAATACCGGGACGGTATCTTGGGTCTATCGCTGTCTCGTGGAAGGTTTATTTGGTCTGAAGGGGGATGCCAACGGATTGCAGATCAATCCGCAATTGCCAAGTAATTGGTCAGGTGCAAAAGCGGTACGTGAATTTCGTGGTGCGAGTTTCCATATCAACATTCATCGTGGCGATGTAAATCAAATCACTGTAACTGTTGATGGGGTGCGTCTATCGCAGCCCCACATCGAGAATATCGTGGTAGGAAAAACCTACCAAGTTGATGTACTTGTTCCCTTGCAATAAATTGCAGTAAATAAAAAAGGCGCTTTTGTAAGCGCCTTTTTTATTTAAGAGCATTCATTAAATCTTTTTTGCTGGCTTCTTATTATTTTTTAGTGGGCTTCTTAGTTGCCACTTTCTTTGCCTCTACTTTTGGTGCGGTCTTTTTAGGTTCAGCTTTTTTTGCTACTGGCTTTTTCGGTTCTGGCTTTTTGACGTCAGGCTTTTTTGCTACGGCTTTTTGAGGTGCTGCTTTTTTAGGTTCTGGTTTTTGGGGTTCGGCTTTCTTGGTAGCAGATTTTGCAGCAGGCTTTTTGGCTTCAATCTTTTTAGGTTCTGCTTTTTTAACCTCTGCCTTAACTTCTTTTTTTGCTTCCGCTTTTTTCACTTCCGCCTTTTTGGGTGGCTCTGCTTTTTTGGTTGCTGCTTTCTCGGCAACAGGTTCAGGCTCTACTTTCTTGATGCTTGCCTTGGCGGGAGCTTTAGCTGCAATAGGTGCTTTCTCTACGGCCTTTACTGGTTTTTCAGCTTTGGGGACTGGTTTGGGCTCTGGCTCCGGAGCGGGCTCTTCTGCGGCTGGTTTCGCGGCTTTGGCTTTGCTCTTTCCTTTTGGGGTGGCGGCTGCGCTACCTTTCACCAGGCTTAGGTATTTGATCCAAGCCTGTTCAACGGGATTTTTGGGCGCGCTTTGATTGGCTATAACTTTGAGGATATGCAAATCGTCTGTGGTTGGGTCAGATACTTCATCGGCAACCAATGCATTGATGAGCGTACCGTTCTTACGAACCAGTCGCGCCTGTATATCCGATAGTCCACCTTTTTCAAAGCCATTGGGGAAGTGTACGGAATCTAGAAACGCCTGCTTAAGATAATGTTCACGTGGCAGCATAGAGATTTCTCCGTTCTTAGTATGTGCACTCTTTTGTTATTGGTAGCCGTGAAAATTGAATGCGGCCAAAATTGTACGGCGAATGTAATCTGTTTTTATGACACTGTATAGATGATTTTTTGTTCTTTAGCTGACTTGATAGCGGCTTTGCGGAGGCGTTTTAAATTGAAGGTTGTAAGGGAGGCAAAGGTAGGTCAAATTACAGGCGAAAAAAAACCGGCAAAGACCGGTTTTTGGGTGCTGGGCTTGCCAGCAAAAGCAGAGGGCTATTAAGCCAATGCTTTGATTTTTGCGTTCAAACGGCTCTTGTGACGAGCAGCTTTATTCTTGTGAATAAGGCCTTTGTCAGCAATGCGGTCGATAACAGAAACAGCAGCGGTGTAAGCAGCAGTTGCAGCAGCTTTATCGCCAGCTTCAATCGCACTGATTACTTTCTTCAGGTAGGTACGCCCCATTGAGCGCATGCTGCCGTTATGCTTGCGAGCTTTTTCGTTTTGACGCGCGCGTTTTTTGGCTTGGGGTGAGTTTGCCACCGTGGTGCTCCTATAAAAAGCTTAAAAATGAAACTTAAAAATACTGAGATTCAACCCCTTCAGGGTCTGAAATCAAGGACGCGACATTATCCCGTTTTTCGGCGGACTGTCAACCCAAAAAAGCGGCTTGGCGCCAAATGCGGTGTTTGCAGTTCTTTACGACCAAAATGGGTGCACTTGTATAGACTTTATCCAGTTGTCGCGGCCAGCTCGGCCTAGCCGAACATAATAACAAATCAACCAACCTGGAGTCTCCGGAATGCCTCTATTCTCTCATTCCTCTGTATCAGTTTGTCCTAGTCGCCGTGCTGATGATGCTCGCCGCAAGCCACTGAGTATGTGGTATTGCCGTGCGGCACTTGTATCCTTGTTGCCTTTATCGCTTGCCGCCTGCGGCGGAGGGGGAGGCAGTGGAGGAGGGGGAGCTGCTACTCTGCCAGTCGCAACCAGCAGCTCTGCAAGCTCTGTGATATCCATTTCATCGAGTAGTTCAAGCCTTGCAAGTTCTGTCAGTAGCACCAATGCAGTTGCAAATCAAATGGTGGGATTCGTGCTGCCCTTTGATAATAAATCTGCCGGCATTACCCAAACCGGTGCTTTGCTAAACCATACACCTGCGGGTAAGTTTGGCTCCATCAAGGTTGACGCCAATGGACACTTTGTCCTTGGTACAACGCGTGAGCGTTTCCTCGGTGTCAATATCACCGCTAGCTCGACCATGCCATCCCATGAAAACGCTGAAAAAATCGCCCAGCGCTTGGCGAAATTTGGCGTGAACCTTGTGCGCTTTCATCACATGGATAACCACTTCGGTGCTAACAGCATTATTAACTACGCTGCGGGCAATAGCCGCACCCTCGACCCAGTCAATATAGAGCGAATGGATTACTTCTTTAATCAGCTCAAGCTCAATGGCATTTATATAGATTTAAATTTAATCAACGCGCGCGAATTTTCGGCGGCGGATGGTTTGCCAGCCGAGATTAGTCAGCTGAGTTGGAAGCAAGCGCACGTGCTCGGTTTTGTGAACGATACATTCCACAATTTGGAAAAAGAATACGCACGCAATTTGCTCACGCATAAAAATCCTTACACCAATTTAACTTACGCGGAAGATCCTGCTGTCGCGTTTGTAGAGATCAACAACGAAAACGGAATCTTCCAACAGTTTTACGATGGCTCTTTGGATAAATGGCCAACACTGTTCCGCACGCAATTGGTCACCAAATGGAATGCATGGCTCGCAGCGAAATATACGAGTACAGCTGCGCTTGAAACAGCGTGGGGCGCGCAAGATGAAGCTCTGGGCGCAGAAAAATTAGCGAACAGCGATTTCGCATCAGGTGTGATTGGCTGGAATTTCGAGCAGCACGATATTGCTGCTGCCAATACGCAGGCTGGAACCTTTGATGGTCGCGCTGGTTTGAAAATTACTGTGACCAAAGCGGGCTCTGCGAGTTGGAATGTGCAGATTAATCAAGGTTCACAAGCCTTGGTGAAAGATAAGCTCTACACCTTAAGTTTTTGGGCGAAGGCTGATAGCGCTCGTGCGCTCGGTGTTGCCCTAGGATTGAATTACGATCCATGGACGACATTGGAATCGCACACTTACAACATAGATGCAGGTTGGAAATATTTTGAAACCAGTTTTATTGCCAGCGCGAGCGACACCAATGCGCGTGTAAATTTCACTGGCTTTGGAAATCAATTGGCCACTATTTATTTGGCGAATGTTTCATTCAAAACCGGTGGCAGTATTGGCAAGCTGCCAAGTGGACAAACGCTGGAAGCGAAAAATATTAGCGGTGATTTGCGCAATGAAAGTTACACCAGTGGCCGCACGCTCGACTGGGCAAATTTTTTACGCAGTGTTGAATCCGCTTATTGGTTGGATATGAAAACCTATATCAAAACCGATTTGAAATTTGCAGGCTTGGTAACAGGTACTGCCATTATGAATAGCCCGCCGAGTGCGCAAAAACAAATGGATTACGCGGATGCTCATGCTTACTGGCAACATCCGCAATTCCCCGGTGCTGATTGGGATGCTGTGAATTGGAAGGTCAATAACGTTTCTATGGTGAATAGCATTAACAGCACCATTAGTGGTTTATCCAAACAGCGTATAAAAGGAATGCCCTTTACGATTTCGGAATACCAGCACGCATCGCCCGTCGCTTACAGTGCAGAAGCGCCTTTGTTTGCGGCTGCTTACGGAGCCTTGCAAGATTGGGATGGCATTATGTTTTTCGCTTACGACTCCAACGGCAACGATAATTGGGCAGCTGGATTCTTCAGCGATTTTTTCAGTATGAATGCGCACCCGACGAAAATGGCGAACATGTTAGTTGCTGCGAATATTTTCCGTCGCGGCGATGTGGCTGCGGCAAAAAATGTGGTGTCGATGAATTGGAGCCCAGCAACCGAATTATCTGTTCTTGCAACAAAAGGCAGCGCGTGGAATGTTGCCAATGGTTCACATTTAAATGTGCCGGACGATATCCCGCTTACCAAACGTTTTGCGCTGGATGTATCAAAATCGCCACAAGGTTTGAGTGTCGCGCCAGCTGCATCGACTAACAATATTTTAACGTCCGACACTGAAGAGTTGGTGTGGAATCGCAGTATTAGCGATAAAGGTGTAGTGACTATTGATACTGAAAAAACCAAAGCAGTTGTTGGTTTTATTAATGGCAGACGTTTTACGCTCAGCAACGTCACTATCGCGGTCGCGCCCACAACATTTAATTGGGCAACTGTGTCCTTAACCTTGCAGCAAGGCAGTTTTACTTCGCCTGCAGCAGGGGCGAAATTGTTGATGGTGCTGACCGGTAATGTTGAAAATACCAATATGGGCTGGACTGATGCAACGCACACGAGCGTTAGTAACAATTGGGGTAAATCGCCAACACTTGTTGAAGTTATTCCTGCGACTATTGATTTGCCCTTTGCGTCTGCAAACACCAAGGCCTGGATTCTGGATGAAACCGGCCAGCGCAAAAACCAGCTTGATGTAAGTGACAATAATGGACGTGCGCGCATAGTATTAAACGGTACAACGGCGACCTTGTGGTATGAAGTTGAAGTCAGCGCGAGTAATTAATTTGCGGCATAAGTGTTTAAATGCTCGCCGCCAAGCTCTGCTTGGGGGCGGGAGCTAGCGCTTTTAACGCCTAATAAATTTGCGCTGGTTCTGTTAATGGTTAAATCGCACCTTGTGCTCTGCCCATTTTGGGTTTGTGAATGGTAAGATTCCCTTCATTAAGAATTATTAAAAAGACCAGCTACTGCCCAGTGCGGGCCTTTTGGGTGAAGAGTGCTAATGAAGGGAGTTAGTGCGTGACAGATAGCAATGACATTACCGCGGTCTCGCAACCTGCGGCGGTAATCGATAACGACAAAACCCAAGTGTCCTCCAGCCGCGAGGCGGGCAGCACTGTTGCATCATCTTCCTCTCAGAACACCACGCAATACACGCAATTCAGCCGCGATAGCAATACGTCTTCCGGTTTCGCCGAAGCGCAAGCTATCGCCAGTCAAGCCCAAGCGGGCAGTGAAAGTGGTAGCTTGCTGAAAAAACGCTTTTTGCTGGGCGATGTACTCGGCCAAGGCGGTATGGGTACGGTTTATAAAACCAAGGATTTGCGCAAGGTTGAAGCAGAAGATCCTAATCCTTTTATTGCCACCAAAGTGTTAAACGCGGCGTTTAAAGATCACCCCGACGCTTTCGTAACCCTGCAGCAGGAAACCGCAAAGTCCCACACGCTGGCGCATCCTAACATCGTGACCGTGCACGATTTCGATCGCGATGGCGATACCTTGTTTATGACCATGGAGTTGTTGCAGGGCGATCCGCTTGATCGTCTGCTTAAAAAAGGCAAGGGAACGGGCATGCCGAAACCTAAGGCTTTGGGAATTGTACGTGATCTTTGCGCTGCGCTGGCTTACGCGCATCAGCGTCATATTATTCACGCCGATTTCAAGCCGGGTAACGTTTTTGTTTGCGATGACGGCACTGCAAAAGTGTTGGATTTTGGCATTGCGCGTGCGGCCTCCAAAGAAACCCAAAAACATAAATTTGATGCAGGACAGTTGGGGGCTTTAACGCCAGCCTACGCCACTATCGAAATGGTGCGTGATGAGCCGCTAACGTTTAGCGATGATGTTTATGCGCTCGCCTGCGTCACTTACGAAATTTTGAGTGGGCACCATCCATATCAAAATCACTCCGCGCTTGACGCAAAACAATTGGGTTTAAAACCAAAAACTATTGCGAGTTTGAATCATCGCGAATGGAAAGCACTCTGCCACGCCTTGGCGTTGGAAAAAAGCCAGCGCACTGCAAGTGTCACGGGTTTTATGGAGGAGATGTTTCCTCGCCGCAGTCCAGTTGCATTTAGTATTGCTGTCGTTTTGGCGGTGATTGCCGTGGGCGGTGCAGCTTGGTTGGGGTATCAGCAGTATCAGGCACAAGTGCAATTGCAAAATACTATTGCTGAAAATATTGAGCAGGCACAAACTTGTTTTGCGCAAAGCGATTTTGCCTGCGCACTTGAGCGTAGCCAGTTTGTGTCGAATTTGGATGCCAATAATAAAATTGCCAAGCAATTAGTGAAAGCGTCGCAGCTTGCACAACAAAAGCAAGAGCAAGTTCAAACAATTATGCGTTTATTAAATGAGGGCGATGCTTGTTTGGCAGCACAAGATGACGCCTGTGCCCAAGTGAAAGCAAAGGATGCATTGACCTTGGAGCCCGCAAATCAACGCGCGCAACAACTTTTATCAGCAGCCAATGATTTGGATAAAAACCAAACTATCGCTGAGAATATTCAGCAAGCAGAATCCTGTTTGCAAAATAAAGATATGGCTTGCGCAAGCATGTTTGCCAAGCGTGCTGCTGATTTAAATTCGGCGCATCCCGCCGTGCTTGCCTTGCAGCAGAAATTGTACGCGCTGGAGCAACAAGGGAAATTAGTGGCGCTAGCGCAACAACAGCGAATCAGTGAACTGGTTCAGCAGGCACAAACCTGCCTAACGCAGAAAAAATATGAGTGCGCTATCAAGCAAGCAGATGCCGCTTTAGCTATAGATTCGGCCAATGGTGCCGCTATGGAAGTGAAACAAACAGCTGCTGTGGCCGACAAACAAAATCGTGATGCTCAGGAAAAAGTCAGCAAGATTTTATCTCAAGCAAAAGAATGTTTGGAAAAGCAAAAAAATTATACCTGCGCTATTGCAAAAGCAGAGGCCGCGTTGGATTTGGCTCCCAACAATGTTGAAGCAGTAGCGATTAAAACTCGCGCGCAAGAAACACAGCGAAAAATAAAAGAAACTGGCTTTACCATAAAATAAACAGGAATAGTCTCTCATGAAAAAAGTACTGGTTGTTTTGATTGGTGCGTTGCTCATTAATCAAAGCTTTGCATTTGGTTTAAAAGATGTTGGTCATGCGTTTGATAAATCCTACAAGTGTAAGAGCAATGATCAGGGGTGTAAAAATCGCGAGCATTTATTAGCCGCGGCTAAGGTTGCTGCGGTGGCAGTAGCCGTAAAATATATTGCCGATATGATTATCGAACATCATTCTAAAAAAGTGGCGGATGAAGAGGGCGTGGTAACTGACTACAAAAATTCGCACGACAATTTACCTGATAAGCCGCAAGCATCTGCTTATACAACGAATGCGTTACCCGGCAGCGTTGTACAGCCCGGTAAAAAGGTAGTGATTCAATCAGATATAGTTGTGGTTCCAGGGCGTGAACAAAAAGAAACGCTGATTCAAGAGCGTTTGGCTATTTTTGATAACGAAGATAACACCAAAGAATTAAAGTCGCTCACGAAGGATGTTAATGAAGGCACTAAACGCGCCGGTCACTACACCAATGAGTTTACATTCACGCTGCCAGAAGGTTTGCCGCAAGGCGTCTACCCAATCAAAACGACCTTGATTTTAAATGGTGAAGAAAAACAAACGCTCAATAATGACTTGCAATTGGTGTTGGAAGTTAACAGTCTTGGTGAAATGAAGTTTATTGCGGCGCGATAATTTATTGTGTAATTCCGCTCACCCTTGGAACCTTAAGAGTGAGCGGAAAACCTCTCTGATGCAACTATACTAACTGCCGATTAATCAATTCCTGCTTCATATACGCGTAGAAAATCGGTGCCGCCACTACGCCGGCAATCCCGAACACGGATTCCATTACCAGCATTGCAATCAATAGCTCCCACGCCTGTGCTTGAATTTGAGTGCCAATAATTTTGGCATTCAAAAAATATTCAAGTTTGTGCAATACAATCAAAAAGATCAGCGAGCTTATGGCGACAGGTATGCCTGACGGTAATGCGACAATAACTAAAATGGTGTTGGAAATTAAATTGCCAATAATCGGCAGCATGCCAGCAACAAAAGTGATAACGACCAAGCTTTTTGCCATGGGCAGATGAATATCCAGCAGCGGTAAAACGACTAATACGTAAAGGCCAGTGAAAAAGGTATTGACTGCTGAGATACGTACCTGTGCAAACACTACTTTCTTGAAGGCGCGGCTTAATGTTTTTAAGCGATCAAGCAAAGCAATCGCGAGTGGCGCTCTCGGTAACTGGCTCGGGCTGTGCAGTGAAATCATTGCGCCAATAATCATGCCCAACAAAATTCTCACTAATGTATGGCCTGCATCGGTACTGATGGATTTTGCATCTTGCGCATGTTCACGCATCCAATTGGCAATCATCTCGCGTATTTCTTCGGTGTTGTCGGGCAGATGCGAGCAAATCCAAACTGGGCATTGCGCGCGCGATGCATCAATAATATCGGCCATTTTTTGCAAGAGAGCGTGAGTGCTGCCCGCTTCGCTTTGAAAAAAAGTAATTGCGCCCCACACGGCAAGGGTCAGTGCTGTAATAATAAAAGTGCCAATTAAACTGACGGAAATAATTCGTGCGCGGCCTTTACCAATGCTCACATCAAAATTGGGCGATAAAATTAATACAAGTGAATGTACAAGCAGACCGGCGAATAAGGCCACTAACAGGCCGTGTATGAGTACAACCAGTAATGCAAGTGCAACCAAAATGTAAGACGCAATTTCAGGGTAGGTGATTTTATTGTTGATCATGGCTGCTTACCGATGAAGGCGTGGGTGTGGCCTTATCATAAGTGATATTCGGCCTATTAGGGAAACTCTGCGCGTGTTACAAATTGTTGGGGCATCTTGGGTAAATGCAAGCAAACTGATTTATGAAACTTGTTTGGCAGCGTTTAGTAGTTTGGCAAGTTGATGTTTAGGGGTTTTGCACAGTTGCGCCATTAATCCAAATGACGGTGATTCCAGTTGGTTGCGATCACGCAATTCAGCTAACAAATTCAACCATAAATGGGCTGTAACTTCTGCATCGGCCAGTGCGCGGTGATAAATCCCCTCACTCGGTAAATTTTTATATTCCGCAAGCGTGGCGAGTTGGTGGTTGGGTGCCTGCTGAAAAATTCTACGCGAAGCCAATAAGCTGCAGGCAATTCCGCCATTAAAATTTTTTTTGATGCGCTTGAATTCGGCGCGCAAAAAACGCTCATCAAATGATGCATTGTGAGCGACCAGATTGTGACCATCAACAAAATCAAAAAAGTCTTGCATCACCTCGGCATTCTTGCGCGCTTCCCTCACCATAGGGTTCGTTATGCCAGTGAGGTTTTCGATAAACAGCGGAATGCGTATGCCCGGGTTCATTAATTGTTGAAAGCGCTGGGTAATTTGCCCATGTTCAATTAATACCGCACCAATTTCTATGCTGCGGTCGCCCATATCGGGCGAAAGGCCTGTGGTTTCAAAATCGAATACGATCAAAGTATCGGCAGCGCGGGAATGCAATCTGATTCTCACAAAAAATGGTTATGGATGATGACGGGGGGCAAGCATAACGCTTTGTACTGATTTTATCCCGCACACTATTTAAACGCTAAACACCAAGCCAGTGACAGTCTGGTCTCAGGCTAGTTACTCTAGAGTCATTCACAGACTTATTCACAGCTTCTGTGGATAAGCGTCTGGTCGCTTTGTCATCGCTTTGCATGCACCCTAAACAGGCATTGGCATAAATACTGCTGACAATTTCCTGTAATGACCTTTTGTTGGGCTGGAATCCTGCGAAATTTAGTTACTTTTACAATAAGCGCAGGGGTATTTTCTACCCAAGTAAGGGCTGATGACGTAGAATGCCGCCCTATTTTGATGCTTCATAGTTCCCTCGATCTAGTTGGCCCCCAATTTGTAGGCCCCCGTTTTTTGGAGAGATATCCGATGTTAAAGCTGCCTGAAACCCTGCGCGAGAATGTACGCCTGCTAGGGGAGCTCTTAGGTGAGACGATTCACGCCCACGAAGGCGAAGAACTGTTTGCTAAAGTCGAGGGAATTCGTAAGTTAGGTAAGGCCATTACCCGCGCCGAAAGCGGCGATTCAGCACCTTTAGTTAAGCTCTTGGGCGAACTAGACGATGCAGACATTCTGCCCATAGTTCGCGCCTTCAACCAATTCCTTAACTTGGCCAACATTGCTGATCAGGAATACTTCTCCAGTGCCGAATCTGAGCGTGAAGATGTGTTGCAAGCCATGCTGTTGGAGTTCTCTGACAAATATGGCAAAGAAGAGCTGGCTAAGAAAATCAGTGAGCTGAGCATCGAGCTGGTGCTTACTGCACATCCAACCGAAGTGACTCGCCGCACTCTTATCCGTAAATACGACCAGATCGTAGATACCTTGGCTGATAAGCAAAACGGTAGCCTCTTAACCTTCGAACAAGACAAATTGCGTGGCCGTTTGCACCGTTTGGTAGAAGAAATCTGGGCTACAGATGAAATCCGTACCACCCGCCCAACTGCTATCGATGAAGCCAAATGGGGCTTTGCGGTTATTGAAAATAGTTTGTGGGAAGCTGTGCCTGATTTCATTCGCCACCTCGACCGCTTGAGCAAGCGTCACCTTGGCACTGGTTTGCCAACGGATGTGCAACCATTCAAATTTTACTCTTGGATGGGCGGTGACCGTGACGGTAACCCCAACGTAACCCACAAAATCACCCGTGAAGTATTGTTGCTTGGTCGTTGGATGGCCGCAGAACTCTATTCTCGCGATGTCTACAGTTTGGGCGGCGACCTGAGTATGAGCGAGGCGAGCGAAGAGCTACGTGCACTTTACCCAAGTACAACACCTTACCGCGACGCCATGTTTACCTTGCGCAAGCGTATTCAAGCCACCTTGGAGTGGGCTGAGGCTCGCTTGCAAGGTCGTATTGTAGAAACCCCGGAAGACTTGATCGTAAGCCGTGAAGACTTGTTGGAACCCTTGATGGTTTGCTACAGATCTTTGAACGATGTGGGCTTACCACATATCGCCAATGGCCCGCTGATGGACACCATCCGCCGTATCCACTGCTTTGGCATCAACCTTGTGCCCTTGGATATTCGTCAAGATGGCGAGCGCCACGTTAAAGCGATTGACGAATTAGTGAGCTATTTGGAATTAGGTAATTACGCCAAATGGTCTGAAGAAGAGCGTCAGGCATTTTTGTTGGAACAGCTTGCAAGCAAGCGTCCGTTAATGCCGGTTAACTGGCCTGTTAGTGATGACACCGCTGAAGTCTTGGCGACCTGCCGTGTAATTGCGAGCGAGCCGCGTGAGATTCTCTCGCATTACATTATTTCTATGGCACAACAGCCATCTGACGTACTTGCCGTTGCGCTCCTCTTGAAAGAGTGTGGCATGACCTGGGATATGCCGATTGTTCCTTTGTTTGAAACCCTCGATGACCTCGATCGTGCGCCTATCGTAATGGATCGTTTGTGGAGTCTCGATTGGTATCAAAAATACAGTGCCAAAGACCAAACCGTGATGATCGGTTATTCGGATTCTGCGAAAGACGCCGGTAAGTTCTCGGCAACTTGGGCGCAATACAAGGCGCAAGAAAAGCTGGTTGCCTTGGCTGATAAATATGAAGTGTCATTAGTTCTGTTCCACGGCCGTGGCGGTACTGTTGGTCGTGGCGGTGGCCCGGTAGAAAAAGCTATGGCGTCGCAACCGCCGGGTTCAATTCACGGTCGCATCCGCGTGACTGAACAAGGCGAGATGATTCGCTACAAGTTTGGTTTGCCACGCGTTGCGTTCAGTAGCTTGTCCTCTTATGTAGTAGCAACCTTGCGCGCGACCATTTCGCCCCATGATGCACCAGCACCTGAGTGGCGTGACCTAATTGAGCGCATGGGTGCCTCCAGTTTAGAAGCCTACCGCAGTGTAGTTCGCGGCCATGATCATTTTGTGCCTTACTTCCGCAGCCTGACTCCGGAGCAAGAATTGAGTTTGTTGGCGCTCGGCAGTCGTCCAGCCAAGCGTAAATCAACGGGCGGTGTAGAAAGCCTGCGTGCGATTCCATGGGTATTCGCCTGGACGCAAGTACGTTTGAACTTGCCTGCTTGGTTGGGTGCGCGCCAAGCGCTTGAATATGCGTTGGAGCACGAGCCAAAAACCTTGGCAGATATGGTTGCCAACTGGCCGTTCTTCTCCAGCTTCCTTGATTTGTTGGAGATGGTAATTGGTAAGGCAGATGGCCCAATTTGTACCTATTACGAGGAACAATTGGTTCCTGCTGAATACCACGGTCTCGGCAAGCAATTACGTGATGATTTGAAAGCCTTGGAAATGCTTATCAATGAGTTGAAGAAGCAGGATATCTTGTTGAAAGACGAGCCGCTGTTACGCCAATCACTGGAAGTGCGCAAACCTTATGTTGATCCACTTAACTATTTGCAGGCTGAATTGTTGAAGCGCTATCGCTCAAGCAAATCTATCAGTCCGGATTTGGAGCGTGCTCTTAAGGTAACAATGGCAGGTATTGCTGCAGGCATGCGTAATACGGGCTAGAGGTTGTCTCGAAAAGCTTCAGGAAAAATAAAAAAACCGCGCAATTGCGCGGTTTTTTTATGGCTTGGATTTGGATTACTGATGATGGCTGAGCTTAAAAAACTCCATCATCTCCTGTAATTGCGAGGCTTGGTGTGAAAGCTCCTCTGCGGTGGCGAATAACTCTTCAGATGCAGCTGAATTTTGTTGAGTGGCAATTGTGATTTGGGAAATTGCAGTAGTGATTTGATTCGCACCAGTGCTTTGCTCTTGGCTCGCCGCTGAAATTTCCTGCACTAAATCGGCTGTTTTGCGAATGGATGGCACCATCTCATTTAAGAGCTTACCGGCATCAACTGCCTGCTTGACCGAGCTGTTGGCGAGTTCGCCAATTTCTTTGGCGGCGGTTTGGCTGCGCCCTGCGAGCTTTCGTACTTCGCTAGCCACCACGGCAAATCCGCGCCCGTGCTCGCCGGCACGACCTGCTTCGATAGCGGCATTGAGGGCGAGCAAATTGGTTTGATAGGCAATATCATCGATGACACTGATTTTCTCAGCGATTTTTTGCATGGCTTCAACGGTATGAGTTACCGCTTCACCACCGCGCGATGCTTCTTTCGCGCTTTGAGTTGCAATGCTATCGGTAATTTTTGCGTTGTCATTGTTTTGGCTGATGGACGCTGAAATTTCCTCCATAGAGGCGCTTGTCTCTTCCACGCTCGCGGCTTGCTCTGTTGCCGCTTGAGCAAGCGATTGCGCTGTGGCGCTAACTTCTTCGGATGCAGAAGAAAGAGAATCGGCGGTCGAGCGAACATCGCTGATGATGGACGAGAGCTTAATAATCATTTGGTTAATGGCAAACAAAATACTAGTTTGATCTTTGGGGTTTAGCTGCGCGCGAATTGCTAGGTCGCCATTGGCAACACGAGTGATAACGTCTGATGTGTAATTGGGCTCGCCTCCGAGTTGAAGGAGCAAACTGCGAGTTATGAGTAAGCCCAAAATAGACGCCACCACCAAGCTGAGTAATATCAACGAAATATTCATGAGGCGGGCTTTTTCGTAACGTTGAATTGAGCGTTCATATTCTTGTTTTGCAACCGTAGCTTGAAGTTTATTGAGCTTTGCAAAGACGGCATCGAGCGGGTCAAAAATGGGGTACATATCGTTCTGAGTAAAGTTGGTAATAGCGGCTGTATCTTTGTTGGCGTACCAGCTTTGAAGTTGAACGAGTTTTTCATCAGCTTTTTGCAGTAGTGGAGTCGCCTGCTTTATAAGCGCAACTTCTTCATCGACCAATTCGGTTGCTAAATAATCTTTCCAAAGTCCAGTGGCCACCTCGTGTTCGTCGGCGGTAAGGCGCTGGGCTTTCTCAAGACTAATGAGGCCTTTCGTGGATTTTTGAGGAGTGTCAACTAAGGTCAACGCGTAACCGTCTATAACATCTTTCAGTTGTTGCATAGGCACAACACGGTCGTTGTAAACCGTCTGCATGCCTAAGTTCGCATCGCGCATGCCAGAGATTCCCATAATGCCGATTACCAGCATGAGGAGAATCAATGTTCCAGCCAAAATAGCTAAGCGCATAGCAACGCGCATATTGTTCAACATACATCTCTCCTGAAAGTTTAGACTTTAGTGCAGCAACCAGATTTGGCTTTATTCTTAAAAGGATTGATACGAAGAATAAGTAGACGTCTTAGTGTGTACTAATCGCTTATCAGAGTTTCCGCATTACTCTTGAGTTAACCCTAGTTAAGGACGCATAACTTGTCAAAACACGACAGCATCTAGGGAGTGTGGTCATAAAGAGATGTTTTTTGAAGAAATAGAGTTGGTTTTTAACTTTGGCAAACAAAAAAACTACATATCGACTTTTTTAATTCGCTTTTCTAATAAAAATGATTTTTCTTAATTGAAGTTGTCTGATTATCGACCTATTTATTTTCGTCGCTAACTGAGATTTATACTTGTTGGTAGAGTATTTTTACCTAGACGTTTTCCCCCATCTTGCCCCTTCATTCTTTTGACACCTATTTAAACGAGGTCTATACCTAAGTTGGTTTAGAACAAGGCCTTTGTAGTGTCGAGTTGTTAGTTGTCGCTACTTTATTAATACCCGCAAATTATTAAAACGGATTGAGTGCTATGAACTCTCGCAATTATTCACAAGCCCATTCAGGGCGCGCCACAAACGCATTTAATCCGCACGCTGATTCACATGTATCGCCAGCATCGTCAAGTGTTCTTTTAGGTGGGTTAATTAGTGTTGCGATTCTTGCTCTGGCAAGTATTTTCTTGGGTACCTTTTCTTTTTTCATCAAAGCGGTGCTGATGTTATTGGTATTGGGTGCAACTCTTGCCGCATTCGTTCAAGCACAGGCGTTCATTCGCAACAGCCAACATGCAGAGCAGCTAGGTTCAACCAATTTGCACCAACAAGAGCAAGTAAATCAATTGCAGCAAATTGCAACCAACTATCAGCAATTGATGAGTGAGTTGCTGCCTCTATGGCAACGCCAAACAGATCTCGCTAAGTATCAAATGGAGCAAAGCATTAATGAACTTGTAAATCGTTTTTCAGAAATACATGGAAGACTGCAAGCATCAGTGGCAAGCGCTCAAGAAACGGCGAGTGGCATGAGTGGACAACAAGGCTTAAGTGGCGTGATCGATTTTGCCAACGTTGAGTTGGGGCAGCTGGTACAAACACTGCGCAATGCCATTCAGCAGCGCGATGAATTGCTAACAGAGATTGCTGGCTTATCTGAAATTACCAGTGAGTTGAGCACCATGGGTGCCGATGTTGCTGGCATTGCATCGCAAACAAATTTACTGGCATTAAATGCGGCCATTGAAGCTGCTCGTGCGGGTGAGTATGGGCGTGGATTTGCTGTGGTAGCTGATGAAGTTCGCACGCTTTCAAGCCGCTCTGGTGAAACGGGTTCACGTATTGGAAAACGTATCCAGCAAGCAAATGCTGCATTACAAAAAACCTTGGATCGCACAACCGAATATGCGGCGCAAGACGATCAGCGACTTAACCAATCTGAATCATCAATTGAAGAAGTTCTACATCAATTTCAGCAATCGAGTGAGCGAATTATTCAATCAGCAAGTTCTTTGGAACATGAAAGTTCGCATGTGCAGCACAGCGTAGAAGAGGTTTTAGTTAATTTACAATTTCAGGATCGTGTTGGACAAATCCTTAGTCACGTTACGAAAGACATGGAAAAATTTGCAGCAGTTATTCAAGAACATCAACAACGCCTGAATGCCGGTAAGGATGTTGAGCTCATAGATATAGAACGTTGGTTGGCAGATGTACGCAAAACCTACACGACACTTGAGCAAGTTGACGTTCATCATGGCAGGCAAGATTTTAATAAACCCAGTAATTCTGATGTAACACTTTTTTAGGAGTAAGGCATGTCCAAAGTTATTTTGGTGGTGGATGATTCCGCCAGTGTTAGGCAAGTAGTCGGTATCGCATTGCGCGGCGCAGGTTATACCGTTGTTGAAGCGTCGGATGGTAAAGATGCGTTGTCCAAACTCGATAACCAACAAAAAATTAGTTTAGTTATTTCTGATGTCAATATGCCCAACATGGATGGCATTAGTTTCGTTAAAGAAATGAAACAAAAAGCAAATTATAAATTTACGCCTGTGATTATGTTAACGACCGAAGGGGCAGAAGACAAAAAGCAAGAAGGGAAAGCTGCTGGTGCAAAAGCCTGGATTGTAAAACCTTTTCGGCCGGAGCAATTGTTACAAACAGTATCCATGCTGATTTAGTTTGCACATTTCGCAGTCATCACAAGAGCGCTCAACAATGAATGTAACTCGGAAAAACAACAAGTCAGGAAGCGTCTTTAGCTTTGATGGCGATTTAACGATTTATACCGTTGCGCAAGCGAAGCAGGCGCTATTTGACGATTACGACAGTTTAATCGGCCCTGTTGCACTTGATTTGCGTAATGTTAGCGAAATAGATACTGCAGGCCTGCAGCTATTACTCTTCGTGCAAAAACAACTTGCTGCGGCCGAAAAACGCGTGCACATCACAAAAAGCAATGAACACGTTGATGCGCTTATAACGCATTTGGATGTGGCTTCATATTTCACTCTGGAAAAATAGCATGAATATCGATAGCGCCTTGCAGACATTTTTTGCTGAAGCAGAAGAGTTGTTGGTTTCAATGGAGTCGGCGCTGCTGCGCATGGACGAAGGTGAAAATACCCCCGATATTATCAACGAACTCTTTCGGGCCGCGCACACGATTAAAGGGTCGGCAGGCCTATTTGGGCTAGATGAAATAGTTTCCTTCACTCACAAAGTTGAAAATGTTTTGGATTTGGCGCGCGATGGGAAAATAGAAATGAGTGGCGATCTGCTCAGTATTTTATTGCCCTGTCGCGATCATATTGCGCACTTGGTGGACAATGCTATGCATGAATCCGCATCTGACGCGGATTGTATTGCTAGGGGAGATGCACTAATTAATTCGCTCGCGCCTTGGTTGGGTGGTGTGCAGAAAGCTGCGCCAGTGGCAGCGCCTATTCATGCTTCTTCGTCGCTTGAGCAAGCCATCGCAAACGAGCGCGATCTTTGGCATATCTCGGTGCGTTTGGGGCCAGATCTTTTACGCAATGGAATGGATCCGGTATCCATTATTCGCTTTCTGGGAACCATGGGTACAGTTACTCATATTGCGACCTTGATCGATCATTTGCCAGAGCTTGCAGATTTTGATCCTGAGCAATTATATCTGGGGTTCGAAATTACTTTTGAAAGCTCAGCAACTCAGGCTGACATTGAAAACGCATTTATGTTTGTGCGTGATGAGTCTGAAATTCAAATTATTCCACCGCGTAGCAATATTAGTGCGTATATAGATTTAATTAAGTCTCTACCTGAAAACACTCATCGTCTTGGTGAAATTTTAGTGAAGAGCCACGTAATTACACAAAAAGATCTAGAGCAGGCCCTTTCAACACAAAAAGCACAAGCAGTGGCGCAAGTGCAAATTCCTCTGCTGGGACAGATATTAATAAATGATCAGGATGTAGCTCCAGAACTGGTTAGCGCTGCACTTGATAAGCAAAAGAAAAATCAGGAGCGCCGTGCTACTCCTGAAAGTCGTTTTATTCGTGTGGATGCAGAGCGACTTGATAAGTTAATTAATTTAATTGGTGAGCTCGTCGTCAACCGTCAACGCGTTGATCTTTTGGCATCCAAAGTGGGTAATACCAGTTTGAGTGAAGCTATTACTTCCATGGGGAATTTCACCGAACAAATTCGCGACGCTGCATTAACACTACGCATGGTTCCAATGGGTGACACCTTCCAAAAATTTAAACGTGTTGTGCGCGATACGGCAAAAGAGTTGGGTAAAGAAATTGAGCTGGATATTGAGGGCGCAGAAACTGAGCTCGACAGATCCATGGTGGAAAAGCTAAATGATCCCTTAATGCATATTGTGCGCAATGCAATGGATCACGGCATTGAATCAGTAGCTGTTCGTCAATCGCGCAATAAGCCAAGTGCTGGAACAATTTCGCTAAAAGCGCGTCATGACGCTGGCAATATAGTTATTGATATCAGTGATGATGGTGGCGGTTTAGATTTAGAGCGAATTCGCAAAAAAGCTATTGCAAATGGCGTTATTGAAGAGGGCGTACACCTAACTCGCCATGAACTCTATCAGCTTATCTTTCACCCTGGATTATCAACCGCTGAGCACGTAACCAACTTATCGGGGCGCGGTGTTGGTATGGATGTGGTGAAGCGCAATATAACCGAGTTACAAGGTTCAATTGAAATTGATAGTGAAGTTGGCTTAGGAACTCAATTTACGATTCGCTTGCCGCTCACCTTGGCCATTATTGATGGGTTTCATGTTGGCGCTGGCAACATAGATTTTATTGTTCCTCAAAACACGATTCTTGAATGTGTGGATTTAGGATCGCTCAATCATGTTCAAGGTCAAAGCTGCGTAAATTTGCGTGGCGAACAAATTCCGTATATTCGCTTACAACAATTATTTTCGTTGAATCCTGCAGAAGAATCTCGCGAAAAATTAGTGGTTGTGCAATTTGGAGACAAGCGTGCAGGTATTGTTGTAGATATTTTACACGGTGAAATTCAAACGGTTGTGAAGCCCATGGGGCCAATATTTCAAGCATTAAAAGGAATAGGTGGTTCAAGCTTATTGGGAACAGGAGCCGTTGCGTTAATTTTAGATGTACAACAACTTATAGGTTTTGCCATCAGTAAAGAACATTCGCGCACAGGTTCTTTGGTGCCCGGTGCACAGGAGTAAAACATGAACACCTTAAACAAACAAAAGAAAAATCTTGCCCAAGTTGTTTCTAAACAATTCCTCACCTTCCGAATTGGTAACGAGCATTACGGCCTTGAATTATCGCAGACGCGCGAAATTATTGAGTACAGCGGAATCACTGAAGTCCCTTTAATGCCAAGCTTTTTGCGCGGCGTTATTAATTTGCGTGGCGAAGTTGTACCTGTTATCGATTTGGCTGTAAGACTTGGACGTAAACCTATTGAGGTTCAACGGCGCACTTGCATCATTGTTGTTGAGCTTAGTAATAACGATCAGCACCACGTACTTGGGTTGCTTGCTGATGCGGTTAGTGAAGTAATAGAAATGGATGATGAAAATATCGAAGACGCCCCGTCATTTGGCGCCAATATTCGCGCTGAATTTATTCAAGGAATCGCAAAACAAGGCGAAGAGTTTGTGGTCTTGTTGGATGCGAATAACGCGCTGTCGATTCGCGAGTTGGCGCATCTAGTTGAAGCTGAGCTGCAATAACGAAAGGTTATGCGCAATCGAATATTAATCATTTAGAAATTTTGGAGTATACCGTGACTATTGCACAAAAGATGATTTCGCTGGTGGCCTCAGCACTCATAGGCATTTTATTGTTGGCAGGTTTGTCGCAATATCAAATTGCGAATGTATTTGAAAAAGCAAACTTTGCTAATGTAAATACTGTTCCGTCATTGAAATATTTGGGAAATATACGAATGAACATTATGTTTATTCGTTTATCGGTTTCTCAAAATGCGGAAATGAAAACTGTTGATGAAAAGACGGCATCAGAAGAAAAAATGAAAAAATATATTTCCGCCGCCGATGCCGGATTTAAAGATTATGAAAGCACAATTGCGAATGACACCGATAGAAAAATGTACGAAAAAGAGTTGGATTTGTACAAAAAATATATGGAAATACTGCCGTCAATTTTAGCTGCATCCAAGGCGGGTAAAGTCGATGAAAATCTTCGTTTGAGAGAAATATCGAGAGGATTCTCCGGTGGATCGATCGACGCAATTAATGATCACCTCGCTTACAACATTCAGTTAGGGCAAGAAGGCGCTCAAGCTGCGCAGGCAACCAAGGCTAAGGCCGTTACTACGTCTATTGTTATTTCAGGTGTAACCCTCTTAGTCATTGCTGTTATAGGTTTTTTCATTACTCGAAATTTGCTAAAGCAATTAGGGGGCGAACCTGCTTATGCTTCACAAATTTTGGGGCGTGTTGCAGTAGGCGATTTAACGGCAGATATTCAAATTAAACAAGGCGACACCACCAGTATGCTGGCTGGCATTAAAGATATGGTTGCCAAACTCACGGAAATTATCCATGACGTAAACAATTCTGCCAATGCACTTGCTTCGGCATCGGAAGAGGTTAATGCAACGGCTCAATCGCTGGCACAAGGTGCATCAGAACAAGCGGCAAGCGTAGAAGAAACTTCAGCGTCAATGGAAGAGATGTCGGCGTCTATTTCGCAAAACAACGACAACGCGCGCGTAACCGATGGTATGGCTCAAAAATCGGCACGCGATGCTGTGAGTGGTGGCGAGGCAGTAGCAGAAACTGTTGTTGCAATGCAAAAAATTGCTGAGCGTATCGGTGTTATTGATGACATAGCTTATCAAACTAATTTGCTTGCACTCAATGCCGCAATTGAAGCAGGGCGCGCAGGTGAACATGGTCGCGGTTTTGCGGTAGTGGCATCAGAGGTACGCAAATTGGCGGAGCGTAGTCAAATCGCATCACAGGAAATTGGTGAACTTGCTACTTCTAGTGTTAAACGTGCAGAGCTTGCCGGCGTTTTGCTGCAAGATATGCTGCCATCAATTCGCAAAACAGCAGATTTGGTACAAGAAATTGCAGCTGCATCGTCAGAGCAAACAACAGGCGTCACACAAATTAATACTGCTATTGGTCAGGTGAGCCAAACTATGCAACACACGGCTGCTGCGTCAGAAGAATTAAGTTCAACGGCAGAAGAAATGAGTTCGCAAGCAATTCGTTTGCAGGAAGCAATGACCTTCTTCAAGTTAGTAAACGATGGTAGTAACCATAAGCCTCGCGCCGCGGCAAATTCCGGTGGCAAATCTAAAATGACTGCACGTCAAGAGCCAAAAGTAGTTGCCAATAAGCGTAGCGCACGTACGACCGATTCTGATCTCGACAAGAACTTCGTTAACTTCAACTAATTCAAGCCTTAAAACACTGGTGCGCGTCTATGTTAAATAATCTCACTTTAAAAACAAAAATTTTAATCTTAAGTGCACTGGTTGCTTTTGGCTTGTTTTTCTTGGGATTGATTGCCTATGTGCAAATTCGCGAATACAACAGTATTGTGAGTGCAGATGCAAGACTCACTCAGCAGCGCTCTGAACTAGCGGCAGAGATACAGAAGGCATCAGTTGCCTTCAAATCGCAAGTTCAAGAATGGAAAAATATTTTGATTCGCGGCAATGACGATGAAAAGCTCGATAAACACATTAAAGGTTTCACTAAAGAGGAAGCCGATGTACAGGAGGATTTAGCCAAAGCAGTAGCCTTTCAAAAGGCGATGGGGCAATCAACCAAAGAGTTAGAGTTATTGCAAAAGGAGCATGCGACGCTGGGCAAAAATTATCGCGAAGCTTTGGTGAGTTTCAAATCAACTGACCCAGAATCAGGAAAAAAGGTAGATAAACTAGTTGCCGGTATGGATCGCGAAGCAACACGTCAAATGCTTGAGTTGGCTGCGGGTGTGACGGCTTCATTTGAAAAGTCTTTGGCCGAGTCTAGAGCAAAAATGGAGCAGCTCTATGATGATTCTGTTAAAAAATTAATTGCCATTAGCCTTGTGGCGTCACTATTTATTATTGGTGCCATGAGCCTGGTATTTTTAGATCTGTTCAAATTGCTAGGTGGCGAGCCAGCTTATACGGCGCAAGTGGTTGAGCAAGTTGCGAGTGGCAATCTAGCCATTGATATTGCACTTAAACCCAAAGACACCACATCTCTGTTGGCAGCTGTTGCACGCATGCGCGAACAGCTTGCACAAATTATTACCGAAGTAAGTAGCTCGGCAGATGCGCTCTCCTCTGCGTCTGAAGAAGTGAACTCTACCGCACAATCATTGGCACAAGGCGCATCGGAACAGGCGGCGAGCGTAGAAGAAACTTCCGCTTCTATGGAAGAGATGTCTGCATCAATCGCACAAAATAATCAGAACGCTAGTATCACTGATGGTATGGCTCAAAAAGCTGCTCGTGATGCGGCTACCGGAGGACAAGCGGTTGCGATGACCGTTGATGCTATGCAAAAAATTGCAGATCGAATCAGTGTGATTGATGACATCGCCTACCAAACTAATTTACTTGCATTAAATGCCGCCATTGAAGCTGGGCGCGCGGGTGAGCATGGTCGCGGATTTGCGGTGGTTGCATCTGAAGTGCGTAAGTTGGCGGAGCGAAGTCAAGTGGCTTCACAGGAAATTGGTGCGCTCGCTCGCGATACTGTGGTGCGTGCAGAGGAGGCAGGGAAACTTTTGGAAAATATGGTTCCTTCAATTCGTAAGACGGCTGATCTTGTGCAAGAAATTTCTGCTGCTTCCAGTGAGCAGGCAACAGGGGTTGGTCAAATTAATACGGCTATTAGCCAAGTTAGCCAAACGATGCAACACAACGCAGCTGCATCAGAAGAGTTGAGCTCTACTGCAGAAGAAATGAGTGGCCAAGCTATACGTCTGCAGGAAGCTATGACGTATTTTAAGTTAAGAGCCTAAGTTTTTAGCGCTTGAGATTTAAGCCTTACAAAAAATTAATGTGTTCATCTTCGACAGAAACATCGTGCGTAAAAAGGCTTGTAGTAATGCAGATGGATAGCGACGATAAACATTTTGTTTGTTTTGATTAATGCGTGTTGTTAATTATGTCAGCTGAACAAATTAATCATTTACCAACCGACAAAGAGTTCTACTCATTCCAGCAGCTTATTTTAAATAAGCTGGGCATTTTTCTTCCCTTGCAAAAAAAGGCATTGTTGACCAATCGCCTCTGGAAGCGGCTGCGTGAGTGCGGGTTGAACTCCTATGAGGATTATTACAAATATATTGTCGATAAAAAAGGCGAGCATGAATTAGATTTGGCGCTCGAACTTATTACCACAAACGAAACCTACTTTTTTCGTGAGCAAAAGCATTTTGATTACCTTGAGCAGTCTATTTTTCCCTCTTGTAAACCAGGGAAAACTTTTCGAGTGTGGAGTGCTGCTGCTTCAACGGGTGAAGAGCCGTACAGTATTGCCATGTTGCTGGACGATAAGTGCCCGGTGAATTGGGAACTTGAATGTTCAGATGTTAATAACACCGTTATCGAGCAGGCACGTAAAGGCGTTTATCCCGATGCCCGTATTCGCAATATTCCACAGAATTATTTACATCGATTCTGTCGAAAGGGTATTGGCCCGCAGGAAGGTTATGTGCGCGTTAAACAGGAGCTGCGCGATAGAGTAAATTTTTTCACGTTGAATTTACATTACGATTTTCCCGACATAGGAAAATTTGATTTGGTGTTCCTCCGCAATGTTTTAATTTATTTTGAGAATGACACAAAAACAAAAGTGCTCGAACGAATTTCCAAGGTGTTAAATCCAAACGGCATTTTGTTTGTAGGTCATTCAGAAAGCTTGCATGGCGTAACTCCCCGTTTCGTGCCTATTAAGCCAGCTATATACAAGCTTATTTGATTGAGCACGTTATGACTAAGGATTTAATTCCGCAGACTATGAAGTTAAGTATCCACCCGGGTGAATGGTATTTTGGTAACGAATACGAAAGTCTTTATACCGTTTTAGGGTCTTGCGTTGCACTTAGTGTATGGCATCCTACACTGAAAATAGGCGGGCTTTGCCATTATCTGTTGCCGGTGCAGCCGGGGCATCTGCGTGAGCGTGGTGTTGAAGGTCGTTATGGCAAAACGGCTTTGGGCTTGTTGAAGTCTTCCATGTTGCGCTACGCGCCGCTCACAGATTATCAATTGGGTCTTTTTGGTGGTTGTGACAGTTTCCGTAATAATGTTTCGCATCACAGTATAGGTAAACAAAATATTTTATTTGCCCAGCATTGGCTGCGTGACGAGAATTTGCAGCTTACACAAATGGATGTTGGAGGGGCCATTTCGCGGTCTTTAACCATGGAAATATTAACGGGTACGATTAGCGTAAAACATTATCCGATTTAAACTTAATGTAGCGTTGTAATAAAGAATTCTTAGTGAGAGTAGTACCTTATGGCCATAAAAGTTTTAGTCGTCGATGACTCTGCCGTTGTGCGCCAAGTGCTACGGGAAGTTCTTGGTGAAGTATCTGATATTAACGTTTATGCGGCGGTATCTGATCCTATTTTTGCCATGCAAAAAATGCAACAAGAATGGCCAGACGTTATTGTTTTAGATATTGAAATGCCTCGAATGGATGGCCTTACCTTTTTACGACAAATTATGAGTGAGCGTCCCACCCCCGTTATTATTTGCTCGTCGCTTGCAGAAAAAGGCGCTGAGCTTTCATTGCAAGCATTGGCGGCTGGCGCTATAGATATTTTCACCAAGCCTCAGCTAGGCGTGAAAGATTTTTTGTTGGATGCGAAGCAACAGTTATGGAATAGCGTGCGTGCTGCTGCATCTGCACGTCTCACTAAGCGGGCATCTGACGCGCCGCAAGTAAAAAAAGAAGCTGCTGTTAAACCAGCGCATGTTGATTTGGTAAGCATGACCAGCACGACAGATAGAATTACCGTCATTGGAACTTCTACAGGCGGGACGCAAGCGCTGGAAACTATATTGATAAATTTATCGCGCACATGTCCCGGAATTGCAGTGGTGCAACATATGCCAGAAAAATTTACGGCAGCTTTTGCAAAACGTTTGGATAGTGTGTGCGAAGTTGATGTAAAAGAAGCTGAAACCGGTGATCGTTTAATTCCTGGGCGAGTGCTTATTGCACCAGGCGGGCATCATCTGGAAATTCAACGTTCGGGTGCGCAATATGTTGCCAAAGTATTTCGTGGGCCAGCGGTAAATCGCCATTGTCCATCAGTTGATGTTCTATTTCGTTCAGCAGCGCGTGCTGCTGGGCGTAACGTAACGGGAATAATTATGACGGGTATGGGGGATGACGGCGCACGCGGCTTGCTTGAGATGCGTCAGGCGGGCGCCAGAACCATAGCGCAGGATGAAGCATCCTGCATTGTATTTGGCATGCCCAAAGAAGCGATCAACATGGGAGCGGCTAAGGAAATTTTATCGCTGACACAAATACCTGCAGTGCTGGAGGGTTAGATGAAGACGGCGGTAAGCGAATTAAGTGTACTTGTTGCGGACGATAGTATTACGCAGCGTATGCATGCGCAAAATTTATGTGCGGAATTAGGTTTGCAAGATGTGCATGGTGCAACAGACGGACGCGACGCACTAAAAATTTTGTTGGCAAATAATGTTGATGTAGCACTCATTGATTTAGAAATGCCAATTATGGATGGCATAGAGCTGCTGCGAAGTATTGCACAAGAAAAATGTGCAAAGAGCGTTATTATTCTCAGCGCCAAAGATCCCATTTTAATTGCTAGCGTGGGAACTATGGCAGAAGCCGATGGTTTGCGTGTATTAGGCACATTTCAAAAACCTCTGCAGCGCGATCTATTAGAAACTAGCTTAATGCGATTTGTGCGCGATTTAAAAAGCAACCCTACAGCTGAACCTGTTGCGCCGAGCGAAGTGACTGTTATTGATTTTTGTAACGCCTTAGATGTTGGCGATATTACCTTGTCCTATCAACCCAAGCTAACAGTACAAGGGTTGATTTTGCGCGGTGTGGAAGCGCTCGCACGCTGGAAACATCCGCAAAAAGGTAGTATCTCCCCGAGTGTTTTTATTCCGCTGGCGGAGCGCCACGGGTTAATTGACACGCTCACGCGCGAGTTGTTGGAAAAAGCCTTTCAACAAAAACGTACGTGGCAACAAATGGGGTTGCGTTTTCATTTGGCATTTAATTTGTCACCACTTTCCTTGGCAGATGCAGGCCTGTCAGATTGGCTTTCTGAATTAGCTCAGCAATACTCAATACCGCCCGAAGAAATAACCTTAGAAGTTACCGAAAATGCATTGTTGGGGGAACTCGCTTGCGCAATTCGTACCTTGGCGCGTTTGCGTTTGAAAGGTTTCAATATCGCCATAGATGATTACGGCACTGGCTTCGCAAATGCACAACAGTTGTCGCGTGTGCCTGCAACTGAATTAAAAATTGATCGGTCATTGGTTCATCAAGTGTCCACTCGCCCACAGCAAAAAACCATTTTGGCAAGTACGGTAGATTTAGCCAAAAATCTTAAACTGATTACAGTTGCTGAAGGGGTTGAAACCTTGGAAGACTATCAAGTCTTAGTTGAGTTGGGGGTTGATCAAGTACAAGGCTTTTATTTTGCTAAGCCATTGTATCCCGATGATTTGTTGGAGTGGATAAAAACGGGCTTATCGAAAATTCGGCGGCAAGTAAATGGCGGCTGATTTATTAATCTATTGTCATATAGCCGCCTTACCATTTGGCTTTTTGACAAGACATGGCGCATTTCCCTAACAGGAGTGGTAGTATCGCCCGCTTGTGGATATGGTCATGAGCGAGCTGTGAGTTAGTTGTGTTGCTGATTTTTTACACTGCGTCGTTCTTCTCTTCAGGCGCTTGCTAAAGCGCCCATGTCCCCTAAGGTCGATTATGTCGATCAGTGTTGTTAGTGCTTTTTACTACGAAATTGCGCTAGCAAAGGAAATACACACTCCGGTAGCAATTACTCAGGTGACAATCATGCGCTATTTAAAACTCGCCACACTTATTTTTGCTGTGTGTGGTACAAGTATCAACTGCCTTGCTGACATCGCCATTCAAAACCCCGATTCACGCAACGCCATTTTATTAGATGGACGTTGGGACACCATTGTTGATCCTTACGAAAATGGTTACTACAACCACCGCTATGAAGAATCTGACAAGGGCTATTTTAAAAATGCCAAGCCTGCGAATCCCAGTGATTTAGTCGAATACGATTTTGCACGTTCCCCCAAACTCAATGTGCCTGGTGATTGGAATACTCAGGACGAAAAATTATTTTTATACGAAGGCACCATTTGGTATCACCGCGACTTTGATATAGGTAAAAAATCCGATCAGAGCTATGCGCTTTATTTTGGCGCGGTAAATTATCATTCAACCATATATTTAAACGGCAAAAAATTGGACTCTCATGAAGGGGGATTCACACCTTTCCAAATTGATATTTCAGATGAAGTGAGAGCGGGCATCAACTCATTGGTTGTCAAAGTTGATAACCATCGCGAACGCGATCAAATTCCTACCGTCAATACGGATTGGTGGAATTATGGTGGCATCACACGCTCGGTAAAAGTACTGCAATACCCCAAAGCTCATATTCAAGATTACTTTGTACAGCTAAGCAAAACTGAAGAAAACATGCTTGAAGGTTGGATTAAGGTTGAAAACTTCAATAAAGATAATTTGGATATTCAGAAAGTAGATCTGCGTATTCCTGAATTAAATATTACCCAAAAAATATCAATCAATAAAAACGGCGAAGGCAAATTTGAAATTCCTGCCAAACCTATTTTGTGGAGCCCAGAACAACCCAAGTTGTATACGGTTGATTTGAGTTTTATGCAGGATGTTGTGCACGATAAGATTGGCTTCAGAACTATTCAGACGCAAGGCGAAAATATTCTATTGAATGGAAAATCTATTTTCTTGCGTGGCATTAGTATTCATGAAGAGTCGCCTTTGCATCCTGGACGCGCTTGGAGCGAGGAGGATGCGCGTATACTTCTAACCTGGGCAAAGGAACTGGGTTGTAATTTTGTGCGCTTGGCGCATTACCCTCACAACGAAGCGATGCTGCGTTTGGCAGATCAAATGGGTTTGTTGGTGTGGTCAGAAATTCCAGTGTATTGGACGGTGTTATTTAATAACCCAACTGTGTATGGAAAAGCGGAAAATCAATTAGAAGAAATGATATCCCGTGATAAAAACCGCGCTTCAATCGTGATGTGGTCTATGGCGAATGAAACTCCAAATTCACCATCGCGTTTAAAATTTATCAGTCAGCTTGCGCAAAAAGCGCGTGAACTTGACCCTACTCGTTTAATTACCGCCGCACTGGATACTCAAAGCGATGATAATGGCGCTAAGGTTATAGATGATCCCTTGTCTTCTATTGTCGATGTTATAGGTGTAAATAGTTATTGTGGTTGGTATGTGGCTACACCGGGTAGTTGCGCGAGTTTGAAATGGATGTCGCGCTACCGCAAGCCCGTTATTATGAGCGAGTTTGGGGCCGATGCATTGCAAGGTTTGCATGGCGATAAAGCCCAGCGTTGGACCGAAGAATATCAAGCAGATGTATACGTTAATAATTTGCTGATGATCGATAAAATGACGTTCTTGCGCGGCATGTCGCCCTGGATATTAAAAGATTTTCGCTCACCGCGCCGCCCCTTGCCAGCAGTACAAGATTTCTGGAACCGCAAAGGTTTAATTTCAGATAAAGGCATTAAGAAAAAATCGTGGTATATCTTGCACGACTATTATGTGAAGAAAACTATCGATTAAAACTCAAACGACTAAACCGCGCATTGCGCGGTTTTTTTAAATAGATGATGCATTAATTTGCTGTTTCAGTTTTATCGATCATCTGGTGTTAGAGAAATCTTAGAGAGAGTTTATGAATACGCATCTGATAAAAACACTCATAAAAATTTCAGCACTAACAATCTCTATGTCGGTTGCTGTTGCCATACAGGCGCAAGAAGTGGTGCTGGCTTTTACGGATACGCTCGCGCCGGCCACGAGTTTAGATGGCACTGCACGCAGCAAAATGCTGATTAGAAATATGGCAAGAGCAGATGTAAACCAAGCTATGTTTTTAATTAAAGCCAAAGCAGTGAACGCCAATACTATTGATCGGCTTGATTTCTATGATGAAACAGGGCAGTTGTTGGTTAATGCGGGCTACAACATTTCCATGGTGCATCGCCAAAAAAGTTACGCCTACCCAATTGATATTATGAAAGCCAATGGCATTCTGGAATCCTACCCTCATTACCATAAGCATGTGAGCATTCCCTATTTATATAGCTATAGCGATCCAGAAACCTTAAAACAATTACAGGGCTTTTTGGCTGAGCACGATTATTTGCCAACTTATATCACCACGCGTGTGCACGATGAGTATATGAATCATTTGTATCAAGTACGCATTACCAGTGGCCGCACCGTCGATATACGTGCGTTGGAAAAAGCCTACGTGAATATGATCTTAAACGCAGTAACTCGCTACGATGCCAAAGCGCATATGATGCTTGGCTTCAGTCCGCGCCAAGTATTATTGCTTCATGAAAATGATTTAGCGGCTTACTGCATTGTGAGTGTTATAGATGAGTTAAACAAAAAAGGCTTTAAGGTTGTTGCACCAGAAAAAGTATTTACGGACCCTGTTTTAAATCCTTTCTTTGTTTCAGGCTTTTCGGCAACCAGTTATATGCCTTATATCACCGGCTTGCCGGAAGAAAAAGCTATATGGTATGAAGTGGCTAACTCAAAAGATAAAGAAGATGTTCATGCTTATTTGCATGAACAGGGGTTGGATGGATTGCTTCCGCAATAAATTTCAATCGTATTCATATCATAGATTTGTTAGAGATTTCGCTCATGCATAGTGTTCAGTTACAGGAAAAAATAATCACCGGCTTAAGTGCAAGAACAAATAATCAAAACGAACAAAGCCCAGCAACGGGAAAAATTGGCCCCTTAGTTCAACAGTTTGATCAAGATGTTGTGGTTAATTATCGCGAAGGCGCCCGAGTATATAGTGTTTACTACAATTACGAATCGGATGTTACTGGAGATTATTCAGTATTAGTCGGTGCTGATAGAGTAGCGTCTGCCAGTGTTGAGTTGGATAGCGTAATTATTCAAGCGGGCAAGTATTTGGTCTTTTCGGGTAGTGGTCAGGTTCCTCAAGTGGTTTTTGAAACTTGGGAAAAAGTATGGAATTATTTTTCTGCTGAAAACTGCCCACACTCTAGAGCCTATACAACGGATTTTGAATTTTATAAGAGTCAGAGCGATATCGAAATTCATATCGCCATAGAATAATACCTGTGCTTATCTCTCATAAAAAACCTCTGCTTTATCGGCAGAGGTTTTTTACATCCCAGCAAAAATATGAGTTAATTAGGCAACTTGTTTGCTGCCATCTTTCTCAGCGGCTTTTTCTGCTCGCTTTTGTGCTATGGGTTCAATTTTTTTTTGCTTCTCGTACAAGAAACGCAGTACGGCGGTGCGGTAGCTGTTGTATTCAGGATCATCCGCCAATTCCAAACGGTTGCGTGGGCGCGCTAATTTCACATCCAGAATTTCGCCAACAGTTGCCGCTGGGCCGTTGGTCATCATCACAATGCGATCTGACAACAATACAGCTTCGTCTACATCGTGGGTAATCATAATAACGGTGTTCCCCAAGGTGTTTTGAATTTCCATTAGAGAATCTTGCAGGTGTGCACGTGTTAATGCATCGAGCGCACCGAAGGGTTCGTCCATCAATAATACTTGCGGTTCCATTGCCAATGCACGGGCAATACCTACGCGTTGCTTCATGCCGCCGGAGATTTCATCTGGGCGTTTGTGCATAGCGTGAGTCATGTGCACCAACTCTAAATTGTGTTCAATCCACTCGCGTATTTCTGTTTTGCTTTTCTTGCCTTTGAATACTTCTTTAACGCCCAGTTCAACGTTTTGATAAGCGGTGAGCCATGGCAACAGTGAATGGTTTTGGAAAACTACAGCTCGCTCTGGGCCAGGTTCATTAACTTCTCTGCCATTGAGCATTACGCCGCCTGCAGTTGCGCGGTAAAGGCCTGCAACAATATTCAGTACTGTAGATTTGCCACAGCCGGAGTGGCCTATAAGTGAAACAAATTCACCTTTGTTAATTTTTAAATTTACATCTTGCAATGCGCAGAATGGTCCGCGTGGTGTTGGAAATTCGATTCCTACTTTGGAAATTTCTAAATGCAGTTCTGGCATGAGCTTAATCCTCTATTTCTTTTGGGGCGTTTGCCCTCAGTGCGAAAAAATCTGTTGTGAAACCTAACTTATCGAACCACTGCGGATTTATCCCAGTTCACATAACTTTGAATTAACAGCAGGGTGCGGTCTAAACCAAATCCAATTAGGCCAATCGTCAGTACAGCTACACAAATACGACTCAGAGACTCAGACGAACCATTTTGGAATTCATCCCATACAAATTTTCCAAGGCCAGGGTTTTGGGCGAGCATTTCAGCAGCAATCAACACCATCCACGCAATACCTAATGACAAACGCAAACCGGTAAACATCATTGGAATTGAAGAGGGCAGCACAATTTTGCGTACATGTGTAAACCAGCCTAGGCGTAATACGCGGCTCACATTAATCAAATCTTTACTGACACCTGCAACGCCTACCGCTGTGTTAATCATGGTCGGCCACATGCAGCAGAGGCTTACCGTGAGCAATGAAATAATGAATGATTTTGAAAACATGGGGGCTTCGCTCACATACACTGAACTCACAACTAAAGTAATGAGCGGTAACCAAGCGAGTGGTGATACGGGTTTAAAAATTTGAATGATCGGATTAAATGCTTGGTAGAGTGGTTGGCTTAGGCCAATAACAATGCCAACCGGTATAGCGATAAGTGTTGCGAGAAAAAATCCACTTAATACGGTAATTAAGCTGGTTTTGATTTTTTCAAAGAATGTGGGGCGACCATTATATTCGCGCTTTTTAATTTCAGCTTTAGGGTCAGCTTTTAAGGCTTCTTCGTTGCGTTTAGCTTGGCGCTCATAAAATGCAGCTTCGCGCGCTTTTTCTTCTTTGTATTCCACAAGCATGTTGCCAGCTTGCTCATAAACTTGTTTGGGCCCCGGAAAGGTTCCTAGTGAGGTTTTTATACTTTGTGAACCCACTTGCCAGAAAAGTAAAAAAATCACCAACCCTACGCAGGGAATAAAGGTGCCCAAAACAATATCGCGCCATTTTGCTGCAGAAATTTTTCCGAATTTAGCGGTTAGTGACGATGCTTTTTTAGGTGTGGATACAACTGCGGTGCCGAGGTTGGTTGTTGCTTCACTCATGGTATATCTCCAGCGTTTATTGAGCTCACCTTTGCTCCCAGATGGTTCTGGGAGCTGGCGTAATACAAATTTACTTACAGTTTTTCGTCGCCTTTCAAACCAATTTTAAATTGCTTCAAGTAGTCGTTAGGTTTGTGGCCATCAAATTTGATTCCGTCAATCCACTCGGTTGCGTCTGGGCTGCGGAATCCATCCACTTTACTCAGATCAACTGGGAAATCAGCGGCTGTCATTTTGCCTTCTTCAATCAAGTCTTTAACGGCCTGCATGTAGACTTCAGGCTTAACAATTTTCTTCGCTAAATCTATGTACCAGCTGTCTGGTTTTGCTTCAGGAATTTGACCCCAGCGACGCATTTGAGTGAGATACCAGATTGCGTCTGATTGGTAAGGGAATGACGCGTTGTAACGGAAGAATACGTTGAAGTCTGGTTCGCTGCGTTTGTCGTTGCGCTCGTACTCGAATACACCCGTCATAGAGTTGGCGATAACTTTTTCATCTGCGCCCACATAGTTCGCGTTCGAAATCATTTTCGCGCCGGCTTTGCGGTTTGCGTTGTCTTTTTCATCCAACCATTTACCTGCGCGAATTAATGCTTTCACGACGTGAATGTGAGTGTTTGGATTCTTTTCAGCCCAAGCTTTGGTTACGCCAAATACTTTGTCAGCCATTTGGTTGTGAACAGTGAGTACAGGCACACCAATACCGCGGAATACTGCTTGTTGGTTCCATGGTTCACCCACGCAATAACCGTTGATGGTGCCAGCTTCAAGTGTTGCAGGCATTTGTGGAGGAGGTACTACCGACAGCATGGTGTCTGAACCGAGTTGGCCAGTAATGTCACCTTTTTGTGGTGCATACATACCTGGGTTAATCCCACCTGCTGCCAACCAATAACGAAGACCCATGTTGTGAGTGGAAACAGGGAACACCATGCCCATGTTGAAAGGCTTACCCTGATTTTTGTAGTTTTCAATTACCGGTTTTAAAACGCTGGCAGAAATTGGATGCGCAGGTTTTCCATCAGCACCTTTGGGCACATTCTTTTTAATCATGTTCCAAATATCATTGCCAACTGTACAGGCGTAACCGTTTTGGTTGAGTGTATAAGCCCAGACTAATTCACCTGCAGTACCGAAGCCTGCTGCTGCGCCAACAGGTTGACCAGCCAACATATGTGAACCATCAAGCTGGCCGGTAAGTACGCGGTCGAGTACAACTTTCCAGTTTGCTTGTGCTTCGAGTTCTACGTTCAAGCCTTCATCTTCGAAGTAGCCATTTTCTAAAGCAACGGCGAGTGGAATCATGTCGGTTAATTTAATAAAGCCGAATTTTAAATTTTCTTTTTCAGGTTTTCCGGTTGCCGCTTCTGAAGCATTCATTAATGCAAACCCGGCGGCAAGCCCCAAAGTAGTTTTAATGAGTTTGCTAAGCATGCTCATTTTTTTTGAAAAAGGTTTTACTGAATTGTTGTTTAGCTTAACGCTCATAACCTTGCTCCTAGTGTGTTCTTGAACAAACTCGTTAAAACGAAAAATTAAAAATCTAATGTCTGGTCGGTGTGGCTTTGTTGTGTGCTCTTACTGCACGAGTAAAAGTAATTTGTTACGAGGTGACCTATTCAAACTCTGTGCCAAGCACTTTTAAATAAACTATTTGTGCATTTTTGGTTCGAGAAAAATCGCGATTTTTTGTGCGTGCACATTTATGATTCAGGTGTGTGCATAAAATGGAATCTTTGGTTTCACTTGCACTTGTGTTTTTGAACGCTTGTAAAGCCAAATAAAAAACTCATGCTTTTTTTTGATGCATTTGTGGTCAGGCGCCTTACCAAAAGCTCTGCGGATAACTGGTTGTTGAAGGTTTTTTTGTTTAAATTCAAAGAATTGCTTTGCTTGGTTTATTAAATTTCGCGGTGCACGGAAGGATAGTGTTGGAGGGAAGTTCAGCTCTTAATCCTTAAGAATTCTTAAGGATGAGGTAAAACTTGGCTCAAATGTGTTCATCTCTAGTGCATATCGGCTATTGTTTTAGTGGATAAAAGGTCATCTTCGATAGAAATACACAAACATGGGTTCGGACGCTTTCAAACTAGGTGGTATGAGCTGCCTTCATGAGTTGCCGTTAGGGTGGTTGGGTAGCTGTTAGCTCGGCTAGGTACTGTCGGGTCTATACTTGTGTGAAGAGTTAATTGGGAAAACAATAATGATAAGTGTTTGCTCCATAAGAACTGCCGTTGCCTTAGGCCTGCTATTCGTGTTGACGGGTTGCGCCAGTGTGCAGCCCAAAGTTGCACAACCCTACTCAGTGAAGATTGCTGACTTACTATCTGGCAAAGGGATTTTGGGTCATACAGTTACCGACGCTGAGCTCCCTCAATACGACCTCTTCTATGTTTCGCCCGAGATGGAAGCGTTTGCCAAAAAAGCCATTCACCATGGTGAGACCTATTTTGAAAAGGTGAAAAGCCTACATGTGGCTCTACTTTCATCCTCAGAGGCAACGGGTGGACGAGGCATTGCCTACAGCGCCTATTTTACGGAGCCGCCAGTGGTAACTTTTGCTGAGCGTCGCGCTAACTGCCTGAGTTTTACCTTGCTCTATGTAGCTCTAGCGCGCTCTGTGGGTATAAATGCCCAGATTAATGAGGTGGAGATTCCCCCAACCTGGGATTTGCGCAATCGCAAGGAGATGGTGTTTTTACGTCATGTGAACGTCAAGGTACCCATGTCACGTGAGAACCCCAATATTTTGCATAACGATGATGTGGTCATTGATTTGGAAATGGACCGCTATCGCTCAAACTATACCCAGCGCAATATTAGCGACGAGCTGGCTGCCGCGCAGTTCTACAGTAATCGTGCGATGGAATATCTTGAGAGTGGCAATCTTAAGGATGCCTTTTTGAGCTTGCGTAAATCTATTAGTTTGAATGATCAGCAGAGCTATATATGGAGCAATTTGGGCGCGGTTTATAGTCGCAAGCTCATGTGGCATGAAGCTGAGCTCGCCTATTTGCACGGGCTGGAGCTTAATGCTGAAGATCTGACGGTGATGAATAATTTGTCTTATCTCTATCGCCAAACGGGTAACAATGAGCTTGCCGCAAAGTATTTTAAGCTCGCCCAGCACTACCGTGAATCCAATCCCTTTTACCAATACAACCTCTCACTATCGGCCTTTGATCAAGGTGATTATCCTGCCGCATTGCAATTTGTGATGCGTGCGATTGATCGCGAAAAAAATGATTCACGCTTCTACGATTTGGCTGCCAGCATTTATGAAAAGCAAGGACGCGATACTAAGGCGGAAGCCATGCGCAAAAAAGTAAAAAAGCTTAAGCCAATGGAACCCTATAAAGATCCTTCCATGGAAACCTCATCTGCCAATAAATAATTGCGGCGTATGTCATAGAGCTGTCATTTTGATATGGGTTAATAGCTGTGCAGTAAGCCTCTGCAGCATCCGATGTAAAATTCAAGGCACCCTACCTGCAAGGATGCAGGTCTCTCCTTATGTATGTTTAGCGTGAACAATTCTGCTTGCACCCCACATGTTGAACTCGCTCACTGATTGTTCTGTTGTCATCTTTCTGTAATTTTTGTGTCACCTGCTTGTCATTTTTTCTTCATATAGTGCGCCCACCTTTTTTACTGTCCGCTCTAGAGAAAATAAATATGTCCCCAAAGGCTCATAAGCACCTGCACTACAACGTAGCGCTGGTGGATAAGGTGTGGAATTTAAAACGCCTGTGTGAAACCCACTTGAAAATGCATATTCCGCTCAACATGGTGTTAAAGGATGAAGAATATCGCGCAGACCTGTTGGAAAAAGCGCTCACTACGGATAACGAAGAGCTGATTGCATTAGTGTGGGAAATCCGCAAGATGGAAGATGCTATTGTTGCATCAACCGAGGATGCTGATGCGCAAAAGCTGCGCAAAAAAACACGCAATACCTTTCGTATGCATTTTCTTTCTGCTGCAGCATTTGCTCTGATTATATTTATGAGCGGCTATTTGCTACGCTCATTTTTACCAATGGATGCAGGCGAAGTATTTTTATTTAAAGCCGTACAAAATGTGACGGTTGAGTCGCGTTTAAAAGCTAAAGGCAATGGTGTTTCAGGCAATCTGACTAAATCCGATAAACCTTTGTTCCGCTTGCATGGCTCAAATACGATTGGTGAAAAATTAGCGCCGCGTTTAATTGAGGCTTATTTAATGAGCCAAGGCGCCAATAACGTTCATACCGATGTAAGCCCTACATCGCCGAATGAAAAAATTATTTCGGGTGAAATTAACGGTCATATTGAATTCATTGAATTGCAAGCGCACGGATCTGGTACTGCATTTAGCGATTTGTTGAAAGATGAAACAGATATGGGTATGTCATCGCGCCGTATTAAAGATAAAGAGCGCGAAGATCTCTTAGCAAAAACTGGCGATCTTTCTTTGGCTGGTAGTGAACATATTCTTGGTTTGGATGGCTTGGCAATTATTACTTCACCGAGCAATTCAATTTCCAGTCTATCGATTGATCAACTGGTGGGAATTTTCTCCGGTGAAATAACCAATTGGTCGCAGTTAGGTGGTAAAGATCTTCCAATAAAAGTTTACGCACGAGACGACAAATCAGGTACGTGGGATTCGTTTAAAGCGCTGGTGTTAGAAACACATAAAGCAAAATTGACCGAATCTGCTGTGCGTGTTGAATCAAGTAGCGAACTCTCTGATTCGGTTGCGCGTGAATTAGGTGCAATTGGATTTATTGGTTTGCCTTATGTGCGTCACGCCAAGCTACTTGCGATTTCTTCATCGGATCACAACAAGGCGATTATGCCAACGCACTTTACGGTGGGAACGGAAGATTATCCTCTATCGCGCCGTTTATTTTTCTACACTCCGCAAGTGAACCCTAATATTGAAGCACAAGAGTTCGTGCACTTTGTGGTAAGCGAACGCGGACAATCGATTGTGGAAGATGTAGGTTTTGTATCGCAAAATATTAAATTGGGTAAACCTTTTGATAATGATTTCTACCCAGCAGAAATGCGTGAAGTTACTGCACGTTCTGAGCGTCTCTCAATCAACTTCCGTTTCAAAAGTGGCAGCGACGAATTGGATACTAAATCGCTCAACGATTTGGATCGCGTAGCGAAATACGTTGAGACCAACGCGCCCAAGCGTGTGCAATTGTTTGGCTTCTCTGATAGCGAAGGCGATGCAGGTAAAGGTAAAGAATTATCTGAGCGTCGTGCCAAGGTGGTAGAGCAGCAATTAATTCAACGCGGCATTTATCCACTGATTGCCAAAGGCATGGGCGATGCTGCGCCATTGGCGGCGAGTAATACGGAAGAAGGGAAAAATATTAACCGTCGCGTAGAAGTTTGGATTTTGTAAGGTGTTTTTCTGGCGTAAGTAAAATTTGGTTTGCGCTTGTTATGGTGCCCTTTTTGTAGATTTTTTTCGCCTCTTGGCGAGTTACTTTTCGTTGCTTGCCTACAAAATTGCAGGAATGCAATTTTGCACAGCAAAGCTGCCCGTAAGGGTGAAAGCCATGGATGGCTTTCATGAAAGAAAGTAACCAAAAGAAAGGGCACCCCTCTCGTTCCTGTTTCCTGTGCGCTTCAGAAAGTTGTTGTCGTTCCGGTGCGACATCTATGTCGCATCGTCACTAAAACAAACATCCTGTTTTTTTACACCAACTTTCTTCCAGTGCTCGGGGAACTCGCAGGGGGAGGGTAGTTTTTTCTTAACCCCGTTAAGGTGTACTCTTACTGGCTATTTTTTCCAATAGCCAGTTTTTTGCTTTTTCGACATCAGAAAATAATTTGCCGTAACCAATATCGCGGTTGGCAAGTACGGTGCGAATAAATTCTGTGTGTTCAAAAGTTTTTGGGTTTTTATCCACCCAGGCAATCACAAACTTGGCAGTGATTCCCGCTTCAGCAAAAATGGTTTGATGATTCCACGCATCTATAGTTGAAATGGCATTGGACATATCTTGTTCGCCCAACACATAAAAACAATTATGTTGGTTGCAAGCGTCGGCAATAGTGCGCCAAAGATAGGCGGCATTTTCGTAGGAGGAGTTACCCTTAATTACTACATGCAGGTAATTATCCTGTGGGGTAATTACCAAAGAATTCGACATTGACTGACTCCCTTTAACGCATACTGCTTTCGGTATGCATCAAATAAAAAATTGGTGATGGTTCAAGTAGGTTTAACAGCCACTAACTAGTTGCGCAAATCGGCAATTAATTTTCCAGCATCAAAAACTTCCTGATCGTGCGCTGGCTCGCGCCAAGTTTCTAACAGCGCTGCCTCATACCAGCGCTTCATTGCAGGCATTGCTAATAATGTTTGTGCATATTCATTCGCTGCTTTGCTGAACGGAAGTTGATAAGTCTGTGCGCGAAAGGCGACAGGCGCAAAGAATGCATCGATTGCACTGAATTTTTCGCCCGCCAAAAAGGGCCCGCCGAATTTTTGCAAACCTTCGCACCAAAGTTCATCAATGCGCGTAAGATCTTTTTGCAGTGCAGGTGAAATACTGTGCAATTCAATCCGCACGCCACAGCTCATTCCACAATTGTTGCGTAGTGCTTGAAAACCGGAATGCATCTCAGCGGCAGCGCTACGTGCCCATGCGCGTGCGGCTTTATCGCTGGGCCACACCTGAGGGTGTTGCTCTGCCAAATATTCAACAATCGCTAAGGAATCCCAGATTACGCAGTCGCCATCTTGCAGACAGGGTACTTTGCCGTTGGGTGAAAAAGCTCGGTATAAATCCCAAGCGCCATTCTCAGGGAAAGGATGAATTTTTTCAGTGAAGGGAATATCAAATGCGGCTAGTACCAGCCAAGGCCTTAGTGACCATGAAGAATAATTTTTGTTGGCGATATGCAATGTGTACATCGGCGACTCCCAGTCATTGTCCAAGTATCGTTTAGCAAAATAGCTGTGAAGAAATATAGGGGCAGATATGAAAAAGCCAAGGTAAAAACCTTGGCTTTTAGTGTAGGTACTTAATCCTGATCTTCCAGCGCTTTGAGGCTCCATTCAATCGCCTCTTTGTAATACTGCTCTGGCAGAAGATATTTAAGTTGCTGCAGGGTTGCGCGAATTTCCTGAGCGTCTTTGCTCACCAAATTGATGTGGCCCACTTTGCGGCCGGGCAATACATCTTTGCCGTACCAGTAGGTTTGCGCGAGGGGCAGGTTGAGCCAGTTGGGATTGTAGTCTGTGCCAATCAAATTGATCATGACGTTCTGGCCGAGGATTTGCGCCTTCGGAATTGCCATATCCGCAATTGCGCGCAGGTGATATTCAAATTGGCTGATGCTCGCGCCTGCTTGCGTCCAATGGCCACTGTTGTGTACGCGCGGCGCCAATTCGTTAATCATCAACTGATCGCCAACACGGAAGCATTCCATGGCCATAACGCCCACGTAATCCAGCGCGTTGAGCAGTTTGCCCAGCATGGCTTCAGCTTGGGCTTGCAGCGGTTGCAGGCGCGTGAGCGGTGCAACAGATGCGTAGAGGATGCCGTTCAAATGCAGGTTGAGCGTAACTGGGTAGAACACGCACTGGCCAGCGCGGTTGCGCACACCTACGAGTGATACTTCTTCATCAAACGGAATGGCTTGCTCGGCAATAGCTTGGCCTTGCCAGTCGGCAGGAACTTCGTCGTCTTGGGCGCGAATCCAGTATTGGCCTTTGCCGTCGTAGCCACCGGTGCGGCGCTTGAGCAGTACGCGCTCGCCTAATTGGTCGCGCAGCTCATTGGCGCTAATATCGTTCGCCACGTTGCGCCAAGGGGCGGTGGAGAGCCCGAGGGAGTCGATCAATTCTTTCTGGGTTTTACGGTCAGCCAAGCGGCCAAATACCGGCTTGTTAACAAAATGTGGGTGTTGCGCCAACGTATGGGTTACCAGTGTATCCGGCCATTGCTCGCGCTCTGCTGTCACCAAATCATCGGGTTGCAGGGCAGGCGCGCTGCTTTCGTTAATATCCACCGGGCGCACATCCAACGCTAACGGCATGCCCGCATGCTTAAGCATGGCACCTAGTTGGCCTGCACCTAATACCCAAATTGGCTTACTGCTCATCGACTACCTACAAAAAATAAACTTTTAGACGAAATCTTAAAGGTTGCTGCTTTCTAGCTCCTCCCCCTTAACAAGGGGGAGGTTGGGAGGGGGTTAAATCAGTCTAGGCTCGGATCAGGATTATCCAAAACCGCCTGCGTCTGGGTATAGCGGAAATCTTCAATACGCGCCGCCAATTCAGCATTATTCAGCGCCAGAATTTGGCAAGCCAGTAAGCCCGCATTGAATGCGCCAGCAGTACCAATTGCCAGAGTGCCCACCGCGATACCTTTGGGCATCTGTACGATGGAAAGCAGACTATCCATACCGTTTAAGGCCTTGCTTTGCACTGGCACGCCAAGTACGGGTAAGCGGGTGTGTGCGGCGATCATACCGGGTAAATGCGCCGCACCGCCCGCGCCAGCCACGATTACACCAAAGCCATTGCTGGCCGCCTCTTCAGCAAAGCTAGCCAGCTTTTGCGGGGTGCGATGGGCGGAAACAACCTCGGTATGGTACTCCACACCCAAATTCTGCAGGATTTCAACAGCAGCTTGCATGGTCGCCCAATCACTTTTGGAACCCATCACAACGGCAACTTTAGTGCTCATAGCATTGTCTCGAACGAAAAATAACCAATGGAAAAAAGGCGCGCATGTTACCACATTCGCAGCGGAATGCCTCCATTCAGGCCTCTATATCTGTCATCTCCCAATGGGTTTTAACTAGATTAGATAATTTTTGGTAGAGATCCTGTTTTAACAAGGTAATGATGTGAGGTTGCAGGGTTCCCTCGACGGTCACTTGAAGCTCCCAGTGCTCCTCCTTATAACGAACTACAACACCTTCAATGAGTATTTGAATCTGGTTGTATTCATCCTCTTGGTTGGGCAAAAGCTCGAACTCAATAGGTGGTTGATACAATGATTCTAGAATACTTAGGTCTGGTTGATAACCTAATGCTTCCGTTAATTTTCTCAGATCTTTTTCGTAACTTTCCTTCCATCCGGCGTTTTGATTCCAGAGGAGCTGGCGTAGATCCCATAGAAAATTACTTTTTTTGTCTGCCCGCAAATATTGCCAGCGGGGCCAATTGTTTTTCTTTGTTTGCTTCCATGATCCAGTTGCTAAATTGAGGTTCCATTCGTCGATGTTTTCAATAATAGAAAGATTTTTTCCTCGGTAGCGCATGCCAAAATAGATAGAAATGGCTTTAGCGTCATCGGTCAAATGTGCTGAGTGTTTGTAAATCCATCCAGGTTTATGGCCGTTTGTTTCCATCTTTGAAATGGAAAATGTATTTGTATCTAAGATAAACACGTGAGTGTCTTCCATCTCTCGCTGCATTGGGTATCCCAAGCAGCCGATGATAATAATTTTGTCACCTACCAATGTGGCTGAATGAGAGTCGGTGGATGGAAAGACATTTTGGGGATAAATAAAAATATCTATAGAGCCATCCGGCTGTTCAACTACAACGTCGTTGTAAATATAAAAATCAGGATCATAGTAGTCTTCATGCTCACCTCCGATGTAAATAATTCTGCCATCAGATAGTTCAGTTGTTGATTGCCCAAACCTGTCAAAACACCAAGTGGGGCCGTCATTGTAAAAATCATGTTCAGATGCTTTATTTGCCTCCCATGCACTAATTTTTGTTTTTATAAGCCAATTCCAAACTGGATTATTGCTTAATGTTGGATTGGAACTTCCGAAGCGAGGTTTTCTCCACTCTTCAAATAGCTCTTGCGAAATCCCAATGCTTTTTAGTTTTTCCATAAATTTCCCTTTGCTTGCTTTGCTTTGGTTGGTTGCACCAGCGATTTTTTTGAGTTGGTTATTCGATATAAATATTAATTGTGTTTCGGAGATTCCAGCCGCGGTTTTACCAATTCGGTTAGCCATGCCATAAACACTTGCGCGCGTTTTGGTAAATGTCGGCGATTGGCGTAAACCAATGAAACAGGCATGGGAGCAGGGCGATAGGCGGGGAGGATTTCAACCAGCTTGCCAGCGACGATATAGTCGCGCATACCGGGTTCAGGGCTTTGGATAATTCCCAAACCCGCGAGACAAGCGCCGGTATAAGCATCGGTATTGTTTACCGTTAATGCAGATTGCATGGGGATAGTTTTTTCAATGGGCTGGGATTTTTCGCTCACCATTTCACAATATTCAAAACCGCTGGGCTTTGCACCCAGTGTGGGTAGGTAATGGATAAGCTGATGCTTTTCCAAATCTGCTAAAGATTGCGGTGTGCCAAAGCGCGCTAAATAATCGGGCGATGCACAATTTATAAGTTGATATTCACCGATGTTGCGTGCAATCAAACTCGAATCCACCAAATTTCCGACTCGCAAAACACAATCAAAACCTTCGCGAACTATATCGACGCGTCTGTCAGTGCTGCTTAGTTCAATGTCCAATTGCGGGTGTTCGCGCAAAAATTCTGGCAACTTGGGAATCACCAAATCGCGCGCAATTACCGTGGGCATATCGACGCGCAAACGTCCGTGTAATTGATTTTGCGTGCTGTGAAATAGGGTTTTTAGCTCATCAAAATCGGCTAACAAATCTTTGCTGCGCTCGTAAAAGGCTTGGCCGTCTTGCGTCATTTGCACGCGGCGGGTGGTGCGGTGTAGCAGGCGCGTGCCCAAATAGGCTTCCAATTGCTGCACGGCGGTAGATACATTCGCTTTGGGTAGGCCTAGGCTTTCTGCCGCATCGGTAAAGCTGGAAAGCTCCGCAACGCGCAGGTAAATCTCTATGGCTTCCAAGTGGTTCATGGGGTGAATACCGGGTTATTGGGTGGTTTTTATGAACAGTAAATTCAAAAATTGAGTATTTATTCGGTATTGGTAGGTTAATAGACTGGTAACCATCAAGCAATAACGGCTTGTCAGCTCATCTACCACTTATTAGGGGATACTTATCATGACCAACAAACTTGCAATCATTACCGGCGCTAGCCGCGGCCTTGGCAAAAATGCGGCACTCAAACTGGCGAGTCAGGGAGTGGATATCATCATCACTTACCGCAGCCAAAAGGCCGAAGCTGATGCCGTGGTCGCACAGGCAAAAGCATTGGGCGTACAGGCTGCAGCCGTGCAATTAGATGTTGCCGAAAGCAAAAGCTTTGGCGATTTTGCGGCGAAAGTGGAAGTACTATTGGAAGACCAATGGCAGCGAAAAGAGTTTGATTTTTTAGTCAACAACGCGGGTATTGGTATCAATGTACCATTTGCAGAAACCAGTGAAGAACAGTTTGATCAGTTGATGAATATTCATCTCAAAGGTACATTTTTTCTCACACAAAAATTATTGCCGCTCATGGCCGATGGCGGACGCATTCTTAATATTTCCACCGGCTTAACGCGCTTTAGTTTTCCGGGATATTCTGCCTACGCCGCGATGAAAGGTGCGGTTGAGGTGTTGAGTAAATATCTTGCGAAAGAATTAGGTTCGCGCGGCATTGCGGTAAATGTGGTTGCGCCGGGCGCCATTGAAACTGATTTTGGCGGTGGTCGCGTACGCGATAACGAAGAGCTGAACCAGCACATTGCATCAATAACTGCATTGGGACGTGTTGGTTTACCTGATGATATTGGTGGTGTAATTGCGTCGCTCTTATCGGAAGATAACCGTTGGGTAAATGCGCAACGCATTGAAGCTTCTGGTGGAATGTTTTTGTAAGGTGAGAAGAGATTTACGCTCTCGTTACGAGAGCGTAAATGCAAGTAAGTTTAAAACTTAAATTGAACTTGGAGTGAGACAGCTTTGCCTTTTTCATCGCTTACATCATTAGGTATAAGCGGTGCGTTACCGTCAATATAGTTGGCTGAAATTTTTAAATAATCAAATAGATAACAGTTAACACCTAGCACTTTGCTGGTTGCTTCGCCGTGGCTGCGGCTGTGACTCAACATTCCTGCTTCGCCGTTAGTTTCTAATTGATCGTAACGATAAAAAATTTCCCATGCACCATAATGACCTGACGGTTTTATTTTCCCGAAGGTTGCGCTCTTGGTGTTGTAGTTGCGCGATTCGCCCGTCAAGGTGTAGGCAACTTGCACGTAATCTCCTTTTGCTTCGCGGTCTTCTTCATGATGTGCGCCATTGAAGTCACGCACCAAGTACTCACCTTGAATAGAGAGTGGGCCACGCGCATAAGCGAGTTCAAGAACTTGTGTTAAATCATCGTCAAAACCTGAGTCGCGTGAGTCACGTGCGAGGCGAATGCTGTTGCCATTATCATTTACGTGCACCGCCCACATGGCGAGGTCTGTATGTATGACTCCACCTTCGGGGTTATCGAAAATGGCATTGCGCACGGAATAACCTAAATGCAGTGTTTGCTCATTGGTGTTGATAGGGATATAAGCCGCGCGTGCATTCAGTACGCGATTATCTGAAAAGCGAAAGCCACCTAAACTCAAAAAATAATGCTTATGTGCGCTGCGTAGTGCGAGGCCTTCGCCATCGCTACCGTCACCAGCATTTTTAACTAAATCCCAAATAGATGAACGTTCGTTGGCAGTCGTCCAGCTGCTACTACCGGTAAGCTCTAAGCCAAAGTCAGGATCAAAGCGCCCCGCAACAATTTCACTTTTAAAGGGCAACTCGTAAGCGATAAATGCGTCTCTTAAGATGAGGTTACCTTGGTAATCTGCTTTAATTTTTACTTCATAGTTGAGTGACTTTGTAATCTGTCCATCAACGCTGGCTTCGGCGCGGCGTAAATAATAGTCTGTTTCTTGCTCTCCATTGTTACTAAAAACACCGTCGTAAGTTTCGCTGCGCAATTGAACTTTGGCGCCTAGATTGTAGGTAAAACCCTCGGACTCAGCTTTTGCTTTGCCTTCACCGGCGAAAGACGTGCTACAGACAAGTGAAAGGCAGGAAGCTGCAAATACAGTTGAGGCGAGTTGAGATTTATGAATTTTCATAGTGAGTTGTCTTATAAATTATTGTCGTTGAGTGAAAAAAGTTTTGTAGGTGTTGAATGCGCATAGGTATAGGATCTATGCGCAACTCGATTAGGCAATGCGCCCAATTTACGCAGTGTGGGCATAAAATTGTTATAGCGTTTCACCTGTTGGGTAATACACATGCCAATACAATACTTTGAGCATTTATTGCTAGGGTGCTGGTGCAGTGTGCGCAAGAGTCGGTCGGCAATACCGTTACCATTAGCGGATTTAGTTTCTATTACCGCTATGCTGTCGTTAGTTGCATAGGTTTGCGCGTGGTGGTTAAAACGAATTTGCCGATCAATAGTGATTCGCTCGCCACCTTGTTTTGCCACTAAGGTCGCGCGTTCGTAGCGCATGTGTAGCGTGGGTGTTAATCCTTGTGAAAAATCTCTGCCGTAAAGCTCAAGGTGCTGCTCATTAATGTAAGCCAGAGCTTCCGCGTTGAGTTGGCCAAATTGCTCTAACGGATAAGCTAAGCGCTTTTTAATGGTAATGCCGCGGCTATTTTTTAATTTAACTTCCACGAAACATAAATTTGATTCTACATATTTTCGGGTGCGAATTTTTACGCGCTGACGACGGCCTTGGTGATGGTCAAAGTAGCAGCGCAAATTTTCATCGTCAAAATAGCAGGACTCGTAAGTAAAGAGCCGGTTTTTATCGATTTCCAAAATATCGAAGTATTTTGAAAACTGTTTTAATGCCTGATGCAGCACACCTTGATGCACAAGATATTTATTATCCAAGCGTGTCAGCATGGCGGACCCGTGATTGAGGTCATCCAAACTAATGGCGTTAAATTGCTGCCAGTCGTTAGCGATTGCGATAGTTGACATTGAGTACCGCCATATCATGGATAAAATCGAGCGAAATAATATGGAAGGATAGTACGTGCACATTCAAACGAGCAGAAAGTTCTTTGCACATGTGTTCAGGGTTGGCGATAGCTTCGGCGTCAATTTTATCGAGAGTGATACGCACGCTGTGTACATTGCGCAAGACTTTTGGGTGATCAAGCAGAAATGCACTGGTAACCAAAATAGCAACAGCTGCTAATACAAACGCCAAACTAGAACCTTGCACGGAACAGATAACGGCAATGGCAACACTACCAAAGAAATAGGTAATTTCAATTTTGCCAATTTGTTCTGAGCGCAGAGTGAACAGCGCAAGAATAGCGAACAAGCCAAAGCCTGCATTTACGCTAAAATTTACGCTCGACAAAATGGTGAGTACGGCAAAAATAAAGACATTAAACAGTGAAGCAGATGTCATTAATTCTTTATCACCATAGCGGCGATAATAGATGCCCATTAATAAAATGAGCATTGCGATCATATCAATCCCAAAGCGACAAGCAATGACACCAATGGGGTGATCAAGCACAGCAAAAAGCATAATAGCTCCCTGTTATAGTTGTAAATTAGGGTAGTTGTTGTCCAGCCAGGTTGCCGATGTTTATAAACATCTTGTTAGTTTGTCGATCCTAAAATGTAGATTCAACAGATGGACTTAGTTGTAACTTGTGGGTCACAAACCATTTTTTTTATGATCGAAACTTATGAAAATGCGGTAAATGCGCTAATAAATAATTCTGATGCCAGTGGGAAAGTATTAATGTGTGGGGTGGTTGTCATGCTAAGAAAGTCCATTTGTTGCCGAATATTATTGTCGTGTAGCTGCGTGCAGCACTTTTTAGTTTTCCATGCCCGCTGCCTGAGCGAGTGCGCTTTTATTGCGCATGGAGTTAGTTGTTTTTCTAGTGTTGGTAACTCGGCAGCTACTCTATCAGCAATGCGCTAGCTCGTGAAGAGCTAGTTCTAGGAGACAGGAGAATGGACTTTTTGCAGAGCCGCGTTTTAACGCGGCCTATTATCGCTTGCAGATTCTAATTTGATGCCATTGAGTGTATTGAGTGAGCCTGTAGCTTTTTCGATTAGCTGATCGCCTTCCTGATCAACAAAAAACACTGCGATGCCATATTCGTCAGCGACTTTTGTGCCGGCATCGCTGCCTAGACACAGGAGTGCGGTTGACCAAGCGTCAGCCATTGTGGAGTCAGCGAGAAATGCGCTAGCGAGTACTGTTTTGTGTTCAATGGGTTTGCCTGTGCGTCCATCCAAAATATGGCTGTAGCGTTTACCCTTGCTATCGAAGAAGTGATGATAGGTTCCCGATGGCATGAGCGACATAGGTTCACCGCTTTCAAAGACTGCAATTTTTTCTATTTTACGTTCGGTAGAAATAGGTTTTTCCATAGCGATACGCCAAGGCGTGCCATCGCTTTTTTTTCCGCGTACTTTTAACTCTCCACCAATTTCAACAATATAATTTTGAGAACCGTGCTTTTCCAAAATATCTGCAATGCGCGCCACGCTATACCCTTGGCCAATGGATGATAAATCTACGCGCAGGTTGGGTATTTTTTTTTGTAGATGCTTGGCATCTACAGTGATGAGTTTTTCCATACCGACGAGTTGCAGAGTTTGTTGTAGTTCATCATCACTGGGGAAGTGGAAAATATCTTTTTTAAATCCCCACAAATCAAACAGTGGTTTAATGGTTAAATCGTAGCAGCCGTTGCTAGCTTTGCTTACACCGCGCGCCAGTTCAACAAGCTTGACAATTTCTTCATTTACCTCGTGAGGGTCGGTATCCAATTGGGCATTGAATAATTCGATGGTGGAGTCTTTGCGATAATTGGAAATAGATTCATCAATTCGTTTTAACTCAGTGTTGACTTCAAGGTTCACTGCATTTTTATCTTCTGGCTTGGGTAAGATAAAACTGAGGTGGTAGGTGGTGCCTTGCGCGAACCCTTCGATCTTGAGGGGCTCTGGTGTCTTGTTGCAGGCGGCTAACAAGCAAATGCTGAGGCTAATGACGAATGGCGAAAAGTGGCGCATTATAAAATCCGAATGAATATGTTTTGCAGTAGGGGTTCATTATATCCCTATGCCAGTGGTCTGTGCGGGTATGATTGTGCAGTAATAATGCAAACACATCATGGTATAAAACCTGCATCTTAATTGTGTTTGTTCAATGAATATTAGCCGCTAACAGAAGGAGTCTTGTACATGTTGTACCCTGTCAATCAAATCAGCGCCAAATTATTGTTAGAGTTCTCTCAAAAGATGTGGCTTGAAAATAATGCCTCCGCAGGGCTTGCTGATCATCAACGCTATTTAATGATGCACGATTTATACATTAAGGCACGCAGCTACAGCATTATAAATAAGGTGGCCTTTTGGTTTGCCTTATTGTTGGGAATTGCCGTGGTGGTTTGGCCATCCTTCGCTGTTATCTCGCAAGATTTTGGTTGGCAAAAAGAGTTTTTAAAATCGGCAATAGTACAAACTACGGTAACCGCTTTTGCGGGTTTAGCTTTTTCGATTTATACACACTACAAAAAGCGTCAGGTCTACGTTGAAAATTTAATGCGCTCAATTGTCTATGCTCCCACCTGGGATATTGCAGTAGTGGAGCATGTGTTAAAAGAGATGGAGCGTATTGATTCCGGATTTGGATTTGCACAAGCGGTGGTAAAAGCACCCGCTGAAAAAGATACAAAAGTAAAGACAATGCAAGCTGATAAAAAATCTGAGCAAACAAAAGTTAATAGTAATTCTGAAGAAGGGTAGGGCACTATGCCGCATCGCTCACATTTATTTTCACTGCGTTTCTGTCATGCGCTACGTGAAGCGTGTTTTCTTGAGAAATATAATCGGCAACGATTTGTGCGCGATTTATTGGCGGGTATTACTGTCGGCATTATCGCTATACCGCTCGCGATGGCTCTGGCAATTGCGAGCGGCGTACCGCCGCAATATGGCTTATACACTGCCATCATCGCCGGATTTTTAATTCCCCTTGCAGGCGGTTCACGCTACAACATTTCTGGGCCAACGGCAGCCTTTGTAGTGGTGTTATTTCCTATTGCACAAAAATATGGTTTTGGTGGCTTATTGGTGGCAAGTTGCTTGGCTGGCGTTATTTTGGTGATTATGGCGCTCATGCGTTTGGGGCGTTTAATTGAATATATTCCAGAGCCTGTAACCTTGGGGTTTACCGGTGGTATTGCTGTGGTGCTAATTACACTGCAAATAAAAGATTTTTTTGGTTTACAGATTAATCAATTGCCGGAGCATTTTGTTGATAAGAGTGTGGTTCTCTTGAGTCATTTATCGCACATGCAATTACCTAGTTTTATCATTGCCGCATTGACTTTGTTCGTCATGTTAGTGTGGCCGCGCTTTAAAACGCCCGTGCCTCCGCATTTGCCGGCCATTATTATTGGTACGCTCGCAGCAATTATTTTTGCTAAACAGGGTTGGGTAGTCGATACCATCGGCTCACGTTTTCATTATGTATTGGCTAATGGCGCTCAAGGGCAAGGAATTCCACCGGAGCTTCCTGCGTTTGAATGGCCGTGGTTACGTGTTGGTGCCGATGGTATTCGATTGGTGTGGAGCTGGCATCTTGCACAAGAACTATTAACCGCCGCATTTGCAATTGCGATGTTGGGGGCCATTGAATCGCTGCTTTGCGCGGTGATTTTAGATCAAGTATCGGGCAAGCATCACAGCGCCAACAGTGAATTATTGGGGCAGGGAATTGGCAACATAGTTGCGCCCTTTTTTGGTGGTATAAGCGCAACAGCGGCTATTGCGCGTAGCAGTGCAAATTTTAAAGCGGGAGCAGAATCGCCGGTGGCGTCCATGATTCATGCGTTGGTTGTTTTACTTGGATTGATCGCACTGGCACCGCTTATGGCTTATGTGCCTATGGCGGTAATGGCTGCGCTTTTGGTGATGGTCGCTTGGGGAATGAGTGAGGCTCATAAAGCTGTGCACTTATGTAAAACGGCACCGCGAGGTGACGTGTTGGTTTTGCTCACCTGTTTTTCGTTGACGGTGCTATTTGATATGGTAATTGCGATTACGGTAGGAATTGTATTGGCCGCTTTGCTATTCGTAAAAGAAATTGCTTCAACAATACAGCTCATAGAAATTACGCGCGAAGATCTTCCACCCCATTGGCGCGTGTTTAAAATAAATGGCCCTTTATTTTTTGCCGCAGCAGACCGAATTTTCGGTGAGCTTTCAATAAAAACAGAAGCAAACCATCATATTATTCTGCAAATGGATAGTGTAACTATGATAGATGCTGGTGGTTTAGCTGCCTTGCGCAAACTCATGGGGCAGTGCGATAAAAATAAAACGCATATAGCGCTGACCAATATACAGCGGCAACCGCTTAAAACTCTATTGCGAGCAAAACTAAAGCCCGATGAAACTCTTTTGGAGTTTTATGCTTCATTGGATGAGGCGCTACAGCATGCAAAAAAATCTGCTTGAATTAGTTTTTCGGGAGATGGTTGCGTTTTAATTGTTTTGTTTAAAAAATAGTCTGCATGATGGTGTTGATGTTTCTTTTTGTGACATTTATTTTTTCAGTTGACTGAAATTATGCAAATTTAAACGAAAGTGACTACACTTCCGTGGCTTCTCCATGTAGGAGGGGCGATATTAAAAATTTCTAAAAGGAAGATCATGATGAAAGTTCGTTTATGCGCTGTTGCATTGATTTCAATCGCTATGTTCTCTGGTTGCGCTTCTATAGTGAATGATAAAAACCAAAAAATTAGTGTTTCCGCCTCAAATGGCCAACAAATTAAAGGTAGCGTTGATGGCGTTGCTTTTTCTGGTCCAGGTGTTGTTGAGGTTGCCAGAGCTAATGTTGATAAAACAATTGTAATTGATAACCCTGAATGTGCTAATTCAATGCCGCTTAATAAATCAGTTGACCCAATCTTTTTTGGCAACATTTTGATTGGTGGTTTGCTGGGCTCAACAACAGATGCTACAACAGAAAAAATGTGGAAGTATCAAGAAAAAGTAGTTGTTTCTTGTAAGTAATGACTAGATTATTTCCAATTAAAGGAAGCCGTATGGCTTCCTTTTTTGTTTATGTAGCTTTAGCGCTCTGTACCAGCTTATTCTGTATTGGCGTTGCTCAAGCACATTCCGAATCTCCGCACGAATCAACGTCCAATTTTGCGTTGGCGCAGGATCCCGTTTGGATGTCGCTATTGCATTACAGCCATGGCCGCACCCATATCACAGATCCGAATTTCATTCTATCGCACAATAATTTTTCCTTGTCTGCCGAGCTGCAAGCAACTATTAATGCTTTCTACTCAGACAATGCACAAGAAGTATTATGCCGATTTCCTGCGCGTTACTTTTGGTTGAAACAACATGTGACCTTACCATCACTCAGTTATGAGCTGTGTGTTGATTTGAAAGAGTTTGAAACGCGGGCACCTGCGGATAAAGTTTCTGTTGTATATGTATCTGAAAATGTTGCACAACCGTCCAGCATGATGGGACATTTATTTTTAAAAGTATCGGGCGTCAATATAGAGTCGCAGTCAGTTGAACACGCCATTTCTTTTTATACAGATGCAAAGACAATTAATGTTCCCAAACTTATCTATGAAAGTACTATAAAGGGCAAAAAAGGCTTTTTTACGCTGACGCCCTATTCTGAAAAAGTGAACTCCTACGTGCATGATGAGCAACGCAACCTTTGGGAATTGGAATTGCAGTTAACGGACGAGCAGCGTCGTTTGGTGCAGTTGCATTTGTACGAGCTAAAGCAAACAGAATTCAAATACTTTTTCCAAAGCTACAATTGCGCGACTGTTATCAACTTTATTGTCTCTTTGGCCATGCCCGAATTGCGAGAAGGCGAAGGTGTTTGGGTTACGCCGCTGGATATTGCAAAAAAAATTAACCAATCCCAAAAAGTAATTTCCACCCAAGTCCAAACATCTAGCCCTTGGCGGCTTCGCATGTTGCAAACTCAGTTGCCGAATAGCCTAACTCAAAAAATAGGAGCCTCAGTGGATCGTGGTGCTGAACAATTACCCACCACAGATTCCGAGCGTCAGGCGTTTTTAAGTCTTGAATTTGCGCGATCATACAACGATTACCGCTTCGAGAAAAAACTTATTGATGTTACTGAGTGGAATATAACGAACAAAAATATCGCTAAGGCAAATAATTTAGAGGGCCAGTTTGCCTTTGATTTGAGTGAATATAAAAATCCACTTAAAACTCAGCCGGATTCTCAGTTTTGGATTGGTGTGGTAAATCAAACCGACAATTGGTATTTGCGAACGGGCATTATGCCTGCGTCTCATTCACTTGAGGATGATAACCGCCAGTATTTCGGAGAAACCGGTTTGCACTTGGCGTCATTAAGCGTGCTAACGAATTTGGAAACGGGTAAAGCCAAACTGGAAAGTTTTGAACTCTATTCCGCTGAGTCGATTGTTCCTTATAATAAATTTACGGGCGGAATGTCGGGCAGGTTTGCTATAGGAATCGCGCCTGTTTACAACCAAAGCATGACATTAAATCAGCAGGCGTACATTAAGGGTTCGCTGGGTTTTTCTTATAGTTTAAGTGAAGATTTAGATGTTTATACGCTACTAGGGTGTGGATTAGGGTTTGCAAATGGTAGGGCTTATATGCTTGCAACACCAGAAGTAGGTGTGGTGGTGCGGGAGGTTTTTGATATGAAAACTATGCTTTCTGTTTCGCAAGCCTACAATAATTTAGCTGAAAGAAATCGCCTCAATGAGTTTTCATTCACTCAAGCAAAATACCTTCCCCATGACTACGCATTATTTTTTCATTTAAAAAGAAGTAGTTCAGAAACGCAAATTGCTAATCATTACGATGTCACGCTCAAAAAATATTTCTAGTTTTTGAGCGTGACAGGCGCGCCACTTTCGGTTGGTGTTTAAACCGGATCTGTTTCACCGCCAAATGCGGCTAAAAGGGCGGCAATAAAATTTTTCAACTCACCGGTCATAATTGCAAAGTCGGCATCGAATTGTTCAGCTTTGCTTTCTGGATTACGTTCGTTGGCTTTTTCGCTGATGACGTCATCAAACTTTAAGCGCTTAACCGCGAGTTGATCGTCCAATACGCAGTGAATCGATTCTTTCCATGTTACGGCGAGCTTGTTGACGAACATGCCACTGTTTAAGTGACCGTGAACTTCATCTGCCGTTAAATCTTGCTTTTTACAGCGAATGACGCGTTCATCTTTGCCGGCGTGCAACTCGCATTCTTCACCTAGTTCAAAATCGTGCGTCAGTTTTCCGGTTTGTACCCAGTGTGTCATCACTTGTGTGGGAATATTTTTGGCACTGATGGGAATGCAGCGCAAACTTCCCAAGGCTTCGCGTAATTTGCTGAGTAAATCTTCGGCGCGTTTTGCTGAAGATGAATTCACCACAATTAATTTTTCTTGCGGTGCAATGTAGGCAAAATCCAGCGACGATTTTGCGAATGCTTTGGGCATAAGCGAAAAAATAATTTCATCTTTTAATGTCTGGCGCTCTTTACGGCCCACGCTGCGCGATTCGGCTTCACTCAGTGCCAGCACTTTTTCTTCCAGATGTTCGTTCACCACGGCAGACGGCAGAATTTTTTCCTGCTTTTTGGCGCAAATCATAATGTAGCCGTTGGTGACGTGAATAAATTCACTGCCGTGTCGGCCAAGTGGTTCGATAAATCCATAACGTAGTGGATCGAGGCTACCGCAGGGGTTAAAGCAATGGGCTTCAAGGGCTTCGTTGAGTTGCTCGGGAGTGTGTTCCCAGTTTTCGGTTAAACGGTATAGGCGGAGATTTTTGAACCACATGTAAATTATTCCGGGGAAATCTTGAATGTTGGTATTTTGATTTTTATACGCGGCGCTTTTATTTTGTGGCACCAGCGGGTCCCCTGCGAGTTCCCCGAGCATTGGAAGAAAGTTGCCGTAAAACAAACAGGATGTTTGTTTTAGTGACGATGCGACATGGATGTCGCACCGGAACGACGGCAAATTTCTGAAACGCGCAGGAAACAGGAACGAGAGGGGTGTCTTTTCTTTTGGTTACTTTTGTTCATGAAAGCCTTCCATGGCTTTCACCCCTTCGGGGCAGCTTCGCTGTGCAAAATTACAATCCTGTAATTTTGTGGACAAGCAACGAAAAGTGACTCGCCAAGAGGCGAAAGAAATTTTAAATAAGAACGACAAAAACAAGAGCTGGATTACTCGCTTCGCTCGCCCTGCGGGCCAACCTTCGGTTGTTCAAAGCACTTTGTGCTTTAGTCCCGCTTACGCGAGGATGACGACTCCCGAGTTGGGCTTGGTTATCCAACAATCTCCAACAACTCCACATCAAAAATCAACGCCGAGTATGGCGCGATAGTTGGGCCTGCACCGCGCTCACCGTAGGCGAGGTTGTGCGGGATGTACAAACGCCACTTGGAGCCTACAGGCATCAACTGCAATGCTTCAGTCCAGCCAGCAATTACACCACCAACTGGGAAGTCGATGGGCTCGCCGCGTTGTACAGAGCTGTCGAACACAGTGCCGTCAATCAGGGTGCCGTGGTAGTGGGTTTTAACGCGTGATTTCGCTGTTGGTTTTTCACCTGTGCCCGCAGTAATCACTTCATATTGCAAACCGGATGCAGTTACCGTGATACCTTCTTTCTTAGCGTTTTCAGCTAGGAAGAGTTCGCCAACTTTTGCTTGGGCTTTGGCTTGTTGTTCCATTTTTTCTTGCATGCGGGTGCCTATAGTGCGGAAGGCTTCTTCCAGCTCTGGGCGGGGCACTTGGCTGTCTTTACCACGCAATGCATCCAATACGCCTTGGGCTACAGCATCGGCATCTACGCCATCAAATGGATTGGAGGCTAGTTGGTCGCCCATTTGGCGACCAACGCCGTAAGAGGCGCGCAGTTCGATAGTGTTGTACTTGTCTGACATGGGAAATCTCTTTGATCGTTTAAATAGGGTTGGATAAAAAGGTCGCGAATTCTACCAGCTAGTCGGAAGAAGTGGGGGATTCTTCGGTGGACTCTTCACTGCTGGCTAATTCAGTGTTGTTAACATCGCGTATGAAGATTCCCCAAAACGCAATAAACAGGGCTGCAACCAGAGGGCCTATGACGAACCCGTTAATGCCAAACATAGCTATGCCGCCCAAGGTTGAGAGCAGTACCAAATAGTCGGGCAGCTGAGTATCGCGGCCTACCAATATGGGGCGCAGCACGTTATCTAACATGCCTATGACGCCAGCACCTACGCCAGCGAGAATCAGAGAAGAGGTTGTTTCGCCAATGGCCGCGAGGTACAGCGCAATAGGAATCCAGATGAGCGCAGAGCCTACCGCCGGGATGAGCGATGCCAAGGCCATAAATACCCCCCACAGCAATGCGCCGTGAACTCCCAGTGCCCACAGAGTAAGCCCGCCTATAGCGCCTTGAATCATGGCAATAACCACATTGCCCTTGATGGTGGCGCGAGTAACTTCAGCGAAGAGCGCAAAAAGCATGCGCTCGCGCGCATCGCCCAGCGGTAAGGCGCGCACCATAAGGTCAACCAAATAGCTGCCATCGCGTAGCATGAAGAAGGCTATGTAAAGCATAAGGACTATGTTGACGACAAATCCAAACGCGTTCTGACCAATGGTAAGTGTGTGCTCAGCAATAAATTTACCGCTCGACATAGCCGCGTTTAAGGCATCGCTTTTTAGGTTTTCGATATTAAACCCCACGCTGGCCAGAAGCTTATTGAGTGTGGGGAATGCGGTGTGCATGGAGTCGATGTAGTGACCGGGGTTGATCTCGCCCGATTGCAATTTGTTGTAGACCACAACCCCTTCGCTAATCACCGAGCTGACAACCAAAACCACCGGAATAATAACCACCAGTATGCACAAGAAGAGTGTAAGCAGCGCGTTGCGGTTGGGTGATTGCGGCCAGCGGTTAGAAAGCTTGGTGTGCAGTGGCGCAAAAATAATCGCGATAGCGCAAGCCCAAAAAATGGTGCCAAAAAAAGGCTTTAGTAACAGAAAAAAGCCAATGGTTACAATGAGGAGAAACAACAGGAAGGTGCGGGTTTCCAGTTTGTCGTGCATCAAGAAAATCCTTGGTAAGCGAACAGGAGTCACGACTATACGGTAGCTGGGGGATGCTGTCATCAAGGCCTGTGCTAGTCTTTATCCTGTGGAGAGCCCTAGCGCCAATCATGGGAGATGTGGATGTTACTGCTGCGCCAATTCTTAATTGCGGTCTGTTTGAGTTGCAGCATTGTGCAAGCGGCGGAGTTGCGCCCCTACGTTGTGGATATTCAAACGGCGGTTGTTGATGGCGATTATTTTGCCCAGCTACTGGTACTTGCGCTCAATGCCAGTAAAGCACCCGATGAAGTCATTCAACTTCGCTTTTCTCCAGATCAACTATCACAAGCGCGTTGGATTGCAGCGGTTGCCCAAGGCAAGGGCAATAATATTATTTGGACAATGACGAGCAGTGCGCGTGAGGAAATCTTGCGTCCAATACGTATTCCACTGATGAAGGGTTTAATGGGGTACCGTGTGTTGGTCATTCGCAAAGGCGATGAAGCCCTGTTCGCACACATACAAAGACAAAGTGAATTGCTGGCTTTTAGTGCGGGTCAAGGCATTCACTGGCCTGATACCGATATTTTGCGCGCTAACCATTTTCAAATTTTAGAGGCCATGGCCAAGGAGAATTTATACAAAATGCTTGCCGCCAAGCGGTTTGATTTTTTTCCTCGAGGAATTACTGAAATTCAACTGGAGCAAAACCTAATTCGCGAACGAGGGTTTCAGTTAGCACCGCGTATTCTGTTGCACTATCCGACGGATCTTTATTTTTTTGTGAACAAAGCAAATGCTGACTTGGCGACACGCCTTGAAAAAGGCTTGTCGATAATTTTAAAAAATGGCGAGTTTGACAAATTGTTTTTCGGATACGAGCGTATGCGCGCGGCAGTAGAGCTATTAAATAATCGCGACAATCGTGTGATTGAATTAGAAAACCCGTTTCTCTCGCAGGAGACGCGGGCTGCACTGAATCAATATTGTTTAACACCCGAATATAAATAATTTTCTTTACACGGTTGTTAAGCACTCGCAAGGAAATATAACGCTCACTTGCAAACCGTGCGGCTGTAAATTGCAAAACTCCAAGCGCGCCGAATGTAATTCGGCAATGCGTGCAACAATCGACAAACCTAAACCGCTGCCCATTCGATCGGCTGGGCGCTCACGGAAAAATCGCCGTCCAAGCGACTGAAGTTGCAACTCGGAAACGCCTGGCCCTTGGTCGCTTACAGTAATACGCAGGCTACCCTCATGGCTGCGCTCTGCATGTACTTCAATTGTGCCGCTCTCAGGTGTGTAGCGGCACGCATTTTCAATCAGGTTGCGAAACATAACGCAGAGCAAATCGGGATACGCCACCATGCGCAGGTTCGTAAATTCGTCGCTCAGGTTTAAATTAGCAATAGTGTTTTTATAATGACGTTGGCTGAGTGTGTTTATTGCCTCATGCGCTACATCTCCTAGCACGCAGATTTCTTGCTCGCCCAACGCGCGAGGGTCTAATCGTGCAAGTGTTAATAGCTGCTCAATAAGCCGTGAGCTGCGATCAACTCCGCGCACAATTTTAATCAATGATTGCTGTACAGCATAAATATCTTTGCTTTGTAATCCACTTTGCGCGTTAAGTTTCATGGCGGCCAAAGGGGTACGCAACTCGTGGGCAATATCACCTAAAAAGCGGCGCTCATGTTCTACATCTTGCGAAACACGTTCCATTAAAATATTAACCGCTTGCCCTAATGGTTTTAATTCTTTGGGGGCTTGCGCCAATTCTAAAGGTTCTAATTTATCAATGTGGCGCTCGCTAATTTGTGCAGATAAATCGGTTAAGGGCTTTAGTCCTCGTGTTACCACCAGAATTACACCCAGTGCCAAAAATAACATGCCGGCGAATGGGCCGATCAGCGAGCTATAGGTTAGTTCATCAATCATTTCATCGCGAATGTCGCCGCGTTCGGCCACTATAATCCAATAGCCATTAGTGTCTAACCTATGGGTAAATACATTCCATTGAAAGCCGTCAATTTGCTTTATCGAGTAACCATCTTTGAAATCGGCAATCGCATACATGGGGGCGGCGGGCGATTTGACCAGTAAATTACTTTCCTGATCCCATATTTGAATAGCAAATTTATGTTCGTATTCATGGCCTTCATTCGTGCGCATATCGCTATCACCGTCGTCTTTTGCGTTGTAGTTTTCGGTGACGGTAAGTAGCGCGCTGTTTAGATGATCAAAGTCAATTTCATCGGCAGAACGATTTAAAAATCCCTGAAGTATGCGGCTAGTTTGCGCGAGTTGGGTGTCGTAAAGTTCGCCCACTTCGACAAGCGTTTGGTAGCGATTAAAAAAGAAAATAACCGCAGAACTCAGCAGCAAAATGCCTAGTAACCCAATCAATAAAAACCGACGAATAGACATTAGGCTTCGTTCTCTTTCCATTTGTTAATGGTGTAACCAACACCGCGAACGGTGCGAATTAATTCCATAGGAATTTTTTTTCGCAGATGATGTATATGAACTTCTAACGCATTGCTTTCCACGTCATCGGTCCACCCGTAAAGGCTTTGCTCTAATTGCTCGCGACTGAGCACGCGCCCCGTATTTTCCAATAGTTTTATTAACAGCATATATTCGCGGCGCGCCAAAATAATGTTTTGCTCGTCATAGGTCACTTTTTGACTTTCGGGATTAATGTGCAGTTTGCCATGGTGAATGGTGGGTGTTGCTCGGCCAGCGGCACGGCGACTGAGTGCTCGCAAGCGTGCGAGTAATTCATCCAAGTCAAAAGGTTTTAATAAATAATCGTCTGCGCCCGCGTCTAAACCTTTTACTTTATCGGTTGAGGTGTCGCGCGCAGTGAGGAGTAGCACAGGCTGTTCAAAGTGTTCTCTGCGCATAATGCGCAGAACTTCAATCCCATCTATTCCGGGAAGGCCAATATCGAGCACCAGAATTTCAAATCTTTCGCGCCTTAGCGCTTTCAATGCGCTCTCGCCATCCTTAACCCAATCAACCACGTAATTGTGAGGGGTAAGTGCATCTTGCAAGGCTTCGCCAAGCATTAAATCATCTTCTATTAAGAGTAAGCGCATAGAATTTCCTTGGGCGATTGTGTGCAATCATCAACGTTGAATTAACGCAGTATCCAAAAGGGTACGCCTTGTTCTTCTAAAAAATTTTCTGCATTTGCGCCCTGCAATAAGCCAAATGTGGCGAGCATACCAGCCTGAATGCAATTTGATCCTGCAACCGTAATTGAGCGAGGAGCTTGAGTAATGGGCCAGCCCGTAAATGGATTTAAAATATGGCTGTAACGTACATTGTTCGCCATTAAATAACGACGTGAATCGCCACTGGTTGCAAGCGCGCCCGCGGAAATTTCCAACACATAATCCGATTGGTTATTTTTGTCAGGTGTTTCAATTCCTACTTGCCAAGCTTGCCCATTTTGACGCGCGCCGCTCACGGCAAGGTCGCCGCCAAAATTTACCACTAACGGAATATCAGCAATTTCTTGCAGCAATAAAATGCAACGATCTACAGCGTACTCTTTGCCAGATCCGCCAAAATCAATTTGCATACCAGCGGGCATTTGCAATGTTGTTTTGTCCCAGCGAACTTTTTGCCAGCCCACCAATTGCAGTGCGTCATCAATTTGCGCTTGTGTAGGAATATTAGCGGACCCATCGAATTTCCACACGCGACCTAGTGTGCCGGAAGTAATGTCGAATAAACCATCGCTCAGTTGAAAACATTGATCGGCAAAATTAAGTAAGAGCGCCGTTTCGGTGTCAGGAATAATTTCCTGCCCATTGGCGTGATTAATTTGCCACACAATATTGTCTTGGCTGTAACGGCTGAATTTTTGTTGAATGCGCAAGGCTTCGGCTTGCGCTTTTGAAACCAATTGATGCGCGAGTTGTTGATCTTCAGTTTCCATCAGCAACTCGCAGGGGCTGGCCATGGCCGTAAACCGGCCAATCCATAAATTGTTTTGGCGAAGCAGTTGGAGGTCAGTCATGTGTGAAAATCTTGTTGTGGGATGCGCTTAGTTTAGCGCATCCCACTGATTCCAACGCGATTAGAATTCAAACGAATAACCTACCATCAAACTGGTCGCCTTGAGGCCGGGATACAAATTTAAGCCTGATAAAGCGGGCATATTTTTCGCCTCTGCGGGTACAGAGTCACCGGTTTGTTTGTAGCTTTCAATGCGTATATTAAATTCGCTGTTGCGGCCTAGTTCATAACCCCATTTCAAACCCAAGGTTGTGCCTTGTAGTTTTGCCAAACGCGGGTCTGAGGACGCGTAATTAACTTGCGATACACCGTCAACAACATCGCTGCCCGCAACAAGAAACGGTTTGTAAAAATCGGCAGCGGTTTGTGTGTAATAGCGCAGGTGCGGTTCGAAATAGGCGCGGTCACTCACCGCAACGCGGTATCGCAAATCAAATGTTTCTGCGGTGATTCCCCAATCGTCCCAGTAATGGCGAAATGAAAAATCAACAATATCCATATCGCTGATATGAATTTTATTGCTCCAGTAAATGCTTTGACGTGCGCGATCACTTGGGCGATTTTCATAGAGCAACAAACTAGCGCCCGATGCATCGTTTACGGCATCACCGCGCGTGTTAACCACCGATAAAATTTTATAAGGATCATTTTGGTAACCGCTTGAGGTTGAGCGCGAATAATTTAACTGCGTCAACCAATAACGATTCATTACTTGCGAAACCCCGAGCAAAATATCGTTGACTTTTTTAGTGTCAGACGCGAGTTTGCGAATACCCAATGCGGTTAAGGTGCGGTTAGTGTCGTCGCTGCCCGTGGTGCTGGTTGCGGGCGACGTGAAGGCTGTTGGAATTCCACCTACGGCGTTGATGGTATCTGACTCAAGGCTAACACCCAACGACAAGGTAGTGTTTTTGTCATTGAAATCGCGCGCAAATGCCGCATTAAAGCCGTTTGAAGTAAAGTCGTACTCGTGCGAATAATTTCCGCCAACAGTCACGCGATTGTGTTCGCCAAGCGGTTGATCCCAGCTGATATTGAACGCGGTGCGCGTATCTTTAAAGCTGTCGTCTAGCGGCAGTGAACCTACGGTTGTGGTGTAACTTTTCTGGCCCGATGGCCCGGTATAAGTTTTGGTTTCCTTGCTGGGAATCGCACCGTTAGGCGTTGCGCCGGTTAAGGAATCAAACGTAAATTTCATGGCGAGGTAATGTTCGTCGCCCATATCTTTTTTGAGTGACACTATGGGTTCGATTGCCTGCACACGGCCACCGGATTCGGAATAAACCAATACGCCAGTGTCGGCTAGCCAAGGAGTTTCATCGGCATGAGTGGGTGCTCCGCTGAGCAGGCTTGCACTGGCTGCGGCCAGCGCAAGGCGCACTGGGCCAGCGCTGTGTTTGGAAGATTTAATCAATTGCATCCGCAACCACCTCCGCCAAAACCTTGCCCGCCACTCGCGGCTTCTTTACTAAAGTAAGTATGTTCGTCAGCAGCGGTTTCAATCGGGTAGGCATTCGGCTGCATGGCCTTCTTAGCGAGCAAATCGCGCTCCCACGGCTTTACGCCAATACTGGTGCAACCGCTGAGCACGCTGACGCCAATCAGCGCTGCGCAGAGTTTGAGTTTTACGTGCGACATGGTGAATAAACTCCCAAAACGTGAGTTGTGATTGACAGAGTTAGTGTGCAGCTTCATTGAGCAAACTTTGAATTTCTTGTTCGTATTGTTCGCGTTTGTCGAGGTGGAAACCAATATGTTTGAAACGCGGTTTTCCATCGCGATCAATTATGTAAGCGCTTGGCATGCCGGCAACTTTGAAATCAGTGGCCAGTTTTCCTGCGGGGTCGAACACAATGTCAAAGCCGGGTGAAAATTCGGTGAGAAAAGCATCGGCTAATTTTTTTTCCTGATCGACATTGACCGCAATAATCACCAAGCCTTCTTTGACTTTTGTGGCGTAGAGGTTTTTCATCCACGGAAATGACTGGCGACAAGGGCCGCACCAAGACGCCCAAAAATCAACGTAAACTACCTTGCCTTTGTAGGCGGCAAGATTGAGGTCATCGGCGAATACAGCGGAACCTGAACAGGCAAGCGCTATAAGCAAGGTGCGGAGCAAACACTTGAGCATGGATAAATCCTCATAATTAGTACGTCTATAGTCTAAGCAGGCAAAAATTAAGGCTTTCTTAAGAGAGTGTAGAAAACCCAAGACTTAAGCGTGAATTAAGAATTCAGCCGCACAATCACCCTATTGCGGTTTAATTAGGGTATGGCTATGGAATTGGGTTCGCGTCGATTTGTGAAAAGAATGTGCAAACTGCTATTCATCGGTTTGCTGTTTTGGGGACGCCTCTGTAGTGCGGGCGCACTAAATTTTGATGATGTGCCGAGCGATGCGCAGGAGTTTTTACCGGTTGAGCAAGCATTTGTCTTCAGTTCTCGATTGGAGTCTGGCGAGCTGATGCTGGAATGGACAATTGCCCCGAATTATTACCTTTACCAAGATCGAATTCATGTACTGAGCGACGAGCAGGCAGAACTGCCCTTGGTGTTTGATCGTGCCGCTGACATCAAAAATGACCCTAACTTTGGTCAAGTAAAGGTTTTTCACGATCACCTGCAGGTGAAAACGCGGTTTAACTCACGTAAGTCTATCAACATCTCCTATCAAGGTTGCTCCCAAGCGGGGCTTTGCTACCCAGTACAAGCCTTCAGCATCAATGCCTCCGGCCAATTAGATGCTGCACTTGCTCCGCCTTCGTCAGCGTTTCAAGCGCCTGTGCAACAAGCCAAAGCCCTTACGCCTGAAAAGCCCTTGGAGTCTGCTGGCGGCATTGCAGATTTTCTGCGTACAACGGGCTTTTGGGGGATTATCGGAACCTTCTTGATTTTGGGTATAGGTCTTTCACTCACACCTTGTGTACTGCCGATGGTGCCGATTTTGTCGGGCATTATTGCTGGGCAAGGAGAGCGTTTAAGTGCGCAGCGCGGCTTGTTACTCGCAGGCGCTTATGTGGTGGGAATGTCGATTAGTTATGCCTTAGCAGGCGTTGCTGTTGGCTACTTCGGCGCAAGTGCCAATGTCAGTGCGTGGTTGCAAAACCCGTGGGTCTTGTCGGTATTTGCAGGCATTTTTGTGATGCTCGCGCTTGCCATGTTTGGCTTTTACGAGCTGCAATTGCCCTCCGGCATCATGAATAAACTCAATGGCCTTAACCAAAGCCAGCAGGGTGGGCGCTTGTTCGGCGTGGCAATCATGGGCGTGCTGTCGGCCTTGGTGGTGTCGCCCTGCGTTTCAGCGCCCTTGGCGGGAGCGCTGATTTATATCAGCACCACGGGCGATGCCTTGCTCGGCGGTCTAGCCTTGTTCGCCTTGGGTTTGGGGATGGGCGTGCCGCTGCTACTGATTGGTGCTGGCGGTGGTGCGCTGGTTCCGCGTGCGGGTGCGTGGATGCTCGCCGTAAAATCTTGCTTCGGCGTACTCCTGCTCGCCGTTGCCTTATGGATGCTTAGCCGCTTTGTTCCGGGCTCATTGATGCTGGTATTGTGGGCGCTGCTGCTGTTGGGTTGCGGCCTTGCCCTTGGGGCTTTTGAGCGCGCGGAGGGCATTCGTATTGTTTGGCGCTCACTCGGCATGGCGTGTGTTTTTTGGGCGAGCCTGCAATTAATCGGCGTAGCCACGGGTGCGACCAATCCCTTGCAGCCGCTTGAAAAGTTTGGCGCGGCGAGTGTTGGGTCAAATGCACAGGCGCTGTCAAAAAAGGCTGAATTAGCTTTCATCAAAGTCACAACTAATGCGCAGCTGCAGGCCTTGCTTGACCAAGCGCGCAGCCAATCCAAACCGGTGATGATTGACTACTACGCCGACTGGTGCACGGCCTGTTTAGAAATGGCTCACACAACCTTTACCGACACACGTCTTGCGCAAGCCAATAGCCTCATGGTGCAAGTAGACATTACCCAAAACACACCAGAATCTATTGCGCTTTTAAAGCGGTTTGGGCTGTTTGCGCCGCCGTCGCTGGTGTTTTTTAACAGCGCTGGAGAGCAGCAGAAAAATTTAACGGTGATGGGTGAGGTAGGTGCTGAAGCTCTGTTGGGAAAACTGTCGCAGTTGCAGTGAAATTAGGTCGCCCACAAAGAGCGAAGCGCATTGCGGGTTTGTGATGCCATTTTGTAGGGCTACTAGTCCCCGTAATGCGCTTCGCTCCTTACGGGCTACGTCAGCGTCTTAAAGGAGTAACTTAATGCGTACCTTTTTCTGCCGGATTGCTGCAGGTTTTCGCTGTGCTGCAGCCGCCACAACCTCCGCAAGCGCTCGCTGATTTTTTACCGAAGGGAAGCCATTGGCGAATCACGTAATAAAACGCTGCCAGTACAATCACGCCAACAATGATTTCTTGCCACATAATGTGCCCTCCAATTTAGACTAACCAGCGCGCAATGGTGTAGGTGGCCCAAGCCGCAAAGTAGGCTAGGGCGAACAAGTAAATCGCGAAGAAAGCGGTGGATTTTGCAGAGTTAGTTTCGCGGCGAACCACGGCAATTGTTGAGATACATTGGGGGGCGTAAACAAACCACGCCAAGTATGCCAAGGCAGTAGGCAGGCTCCAGGATTGTCCCAAGGCCGAGCCTAAGGCTGCGTCCACATTCTCACCACCAACAGCGTAAACCGTCGCTAGTGCGCTGACCGCCACTTCACGAGCTCCCATCGCAGGAATCAGCGCAATGCACATTTGCCACGTAAAGCCCAGCGGCGCAAACAGGTATTGCATGAAGTGACCGAGTTGTCCGGCAAAGCTGTATTCAATTGCGGGGCGTGTCGCATCGGCAGGTGCGCCAGGGAAGGTCACCAAAAACCAGATCACAATCGAAAGCGACAAGATTATCGTCCCCACACGACGCAAGAAAATCCACGCACGTTCTTTCAGTCCCATCAACAAATGGTATGCCATAGGCCAGCGGTAACTGGGCAGCTCTAACAGCAAGGGGTAATGCTCGCGAGTTTGGTTGCGGCGCATAATCAGTGCGACCAAGGCAGCGCTGGCAACGCCCGCAAAATAGAGTGCGAAGAGCGTTAAGCCTTGCAAGTTAAAAATCCCCCACACGGTTTGCTCGGGAATAAACGCGCCAATGATCAAGGCATAGACGGGCAGGCGTGCAGAGCAAGTCATGAGCGGCGCAATCATAATGGTGATAAAACGCTCGCGCGGATCAGAAATTGTGCGGGTAGACATAATGCCGGGAACGGCGCAGGCAAAGCTGGAAAGGAGCGGAATAAATGAGCGCCCAGAGATTCCCAAGCCGCGCATGGGGCGGTCGAGCAGGAAGGCTGCACGGGTCAGGTAGCCAGTATCTTCTAACACCAAAATGAAGAAAAACAGAATGATAATTTGCGGTAAAAACACTACAACCGCGCCCACGCCTTCAATTAATCCTTGGATAAGGAAATCTTTTAGCACACCGGCGGGCATATGTTGGCTTACTGATTCGCCCAGCGCATCTTTGCCTTGGTCGATCAGGTCTTTGACTGGTTCGGCCCAGGCGAATACTGCTTGGAATATCACCAGCAAAATCGCAAAGAGTGCAACTAATCCGAGCACCGGATGCATAACTACAGCATCAAGCCGCTCCTGCCAACGCGGTAAATACTCAGGTTGGATAACATTTGCCTGCATGATTTGCTCAATGCGTTGGTAGAGTTCCTCAATGGAATCATCGCGGCTGAGCTCATCAATTTGGCCGAACGAAAGCGTTTGTGCTCCATCTGCTAGCGGATTTTGGGCATGATTGGCGGCGAAGTCGGCGAGCTGTTTGCGCAGCTCATCAGTACCTTGGCGATTGACGGCTACAGTTTCAATCACGGGAATACCAATATCGCGCGCTAAGCCAGCGGTATTGATGTTAATACCCCGAGCGCGGGCTGCATCCATTTGATTGAGAGCCAGCAGCATTGGGCGATTGAGGGTTTTCAGTTCCATCACCAAGCGCAAGCCCAAGCGCAAATTGGTGGCATCAATCACCGCAATCAACACATCGGGTTTGGCTTCGCCGGCAATTTTGCCAAGGATAATATCGCGCGCTACCTGTTCATCGGGGGAGGTCACAAACAGGCTATAAGTGCCTGGCAAATCTAATAATTCTGCGGGGTGGGCTAGATCGATTGGACCAGAGCGACGCTCAACAGTAACACCGGGGTAATTGGCAACTTTGGCGCGCGCTCCGGTTAGACGGTTGAACAGCGATGTTTTTCCACAGTTGGGGTTGCCAATTAAAGCAAAGCGGATTGGAGCAGGCATTAATGGCTTCCTGAAATTAATTCCACGCGAATTTTAGCTGCCTCGGCGCGACGCAAAGCGAACTTGGTGCCATTAACTTGAACTGCTAAAGGGTCGCTACCTAAGAGTCCAAAGCCAATAACTTTGAGCTGCGCGCCCGGTAAAAACCCCAGCTCTTTAAGGCGCAAGGTTACGCGTTCATCTTGGGCGCCAAATAGGGCTTGGCTTTGTAAGTCAACAATTCGTACTTGCGCTCCCTTGCGACATTCATCCAAACCCATAGCTTCAGCGGCGGCTAGTGTCATCTTTGGGCTTGTGGGTAACAGGTTTGGCGCAGCGACAGAATTCATGAAAATGATCTCTAGGTGCAAATGAGAGTGATTACTATATAGGATAAGCTATTTACCCGAAGTCCGCAAATTGAAAGCGCGCAATTTGTACAATTCTTGCGTTTTCTTTGACCTAAATAGACTTTGTAGTGAGTTAGCAAAATAAGAGTTTTGCGGCCTAGGCTGCGGGCGTTTGAGCGCTCGTGTTTTTTGCCCCATAATCGCGCCAATTCCCGCACCCGCCATTAACCTGCGTTTTATAGGAGCGTATATGCAGTACAACAATCAAGCTGGGGCTTTTAGTGCTATAGCCAAATGGGTAGTGCTACTAGCGGCCTTAGCAGCAATAGGCGCCATAGGTTATTTCTTAATGGGCGAGGAGGCAAAGCGCCCCCCAAAGCTTCACGAATTGCCAAGCCCGGTAGCGGTTCAGCCTGCCGTTGCGCCTGAAAATCCTATTGCGACAAAACCGGTTTACGATGAGCCCGTGCCTGTCCCTGTCCCGCAGCCATTGCCCGACTTGGAGCAAAGCGATGCCCCCGTATTAGCAGCATTAAAAGCGTTAAATATCAATGGATTGGTGGAGATGGTTATCCCTCAAGATATTCTGCGTAAATTCGTGCGCGCTATTGATGTTCTGGAGGAGGGGAAGGTTATTACTGAGTATCGTCCAATAGCGTCACCTCAAGGCGCATTTGCGTCCGATTCTTTCAATGTAAAGGTCTCTGGTGGTGAATTGGGTGAGCAACAAGAGGTGGAGCAATTCCGCGTTAGCCCCAAAAACTACCTGCGCTATACCTTAATCGTGCAAGTAATTTCCGCTTTGGATAGCGATGCCAGTGTGGCGCTCTACAAGCGTTACTACCCGTTGCTCAACCGCGCCCATCAAGAGCTTGGAACCGGCAAAGGCAATTTTCACTCGGTGCTAATTCGCGCAATTGATAAGGTGCTAAGCGCGCCTGACGCCAATGGCGAGCTGATTCTGATTCATCCCAAGGTCTACTACGAATTCGCTGATCCTGCGCTGGAAAAGCTGCCTGAGGCTCACAAATTGATGCTGCGTATGGGGCCGGACAATGCGGAGAAAGTTAAGCTAAGTTTGCGCAATATTCGCGTGAAGTTGCTGCAAAAGTAAAAAGCCCCCTATTAATCTGCTTGGTAACTGCTCCTGTAATGCGGGCAGTTGCCAAGGTACTGTTCCTCCAATTCGAAATAACTATTTCAGTTCTATTACCACGCAAATTCCTGTCGCTTAACTCATTCAGCAAAATAATTATTTGCTGTTTAATCACAGTCAGTCTTTTTAACAAATGTTATCTTATTGAAAAATAA